>QIAA01000042.1 GCA_003224905.1 Acidobacteriota bacterium | reverse complement strand
CAAATCTAGCGTGCATGACTGGACCGCACCGTTGTGAATGACTGCCTGGCTGCGGCAACAGTTTCGCGAACATCTTTCTGGGTGTGCGCAGAACTCAGGAAGGCTGCTTCGAACTGAGAAGGCGGCAGGTATATGCCGCGATCCAGCATGGCGTGGAAGAAACGGCCGAAGGCTTTGGTATCGGACTTCGCGGCAGAGTTCCAATCCGTGACAGGTCCGGGCGTAAAGAACCAGGTAAACATTGAGCCGGTGCGATTGTGGCAGATTGTTACGTGGGCATTTTTGGCTGCGGCGGCAATGCCAGACACCAGTTCAGCGCTGAGTTTCTCCAGTTGCGGGTAAAGCTTTTCTTTGTGCTCCTTCAAATAGGTGACGGTGGCGATCCCGGCGGCCATAGCAAGTGGATTTCCCGAAAGTGTGCCGGCCTGATACATGGGACCCAGTGGAGCAACCAGCTTCATGATCTCCGCAGAGCCACCATATGCTCCCACGGGCAGTCCTCCGCCGATGATCTTGCCTAGAGTCGTCAGATCAGGACGAATACCGTAGAGTTCCTGGGCGCCGCCAAATGCTACACGAAAGCCGGTCATAACTTCATCGAAGATGAGCACCGCCTTCTCACGTTGCGTGATCAATCGCAGCGCCGCCAGGTACCCTCCGGAGCCCGGCACGCAGCCCATATTTCCGACCACGGGTTCCACAATCACGCAGGCGATCTGGTGTTTGTACTTGCTGAAGGCATGCTCCACAGCATCCGTGTTGTTAAATGGCAGGGCGAGTGTGAACTGCGCGAACTCTTCCGGCACTCCCGCAGAACCAGGAATGCCCAGGGTAGTCACGCCAGAACCTGCTTTGACCAGCAAAGCGTCCGCGTGCCCGTGATAGCAGCCTTCGAATTTAATGATGTATTTTCGTTTTGTGGACGCCCGGGCGAGGCGGATCGCCGACATCGTAGCCTCAGTCCCTGAACTCACAAACCGCAGCATCTCTATGGCGGGGAATGCGGAAATAACGAGCTCGGCAAGATCCGCTTCCATGGACGTTGACGCGCCGAAGCTCATACCATTTTTCGCTGCAGCTGTGACCGCCTCTACCACCTTTGGTTCGGCATGGCCTAGCACCAACGGTCCCCAGGAACCGATATAGTCGATATATTCGTTTCCGTCGGCATCCCAGACACGTGATCCTGCCCCGCGGACCAGGAACGGCGGATCGCCTCCAACGGCCCGGAACGACCTTACGGGCGAGTTCACACCACCCGGGATGTACCGTTCGGCGCGCTTCTGTAATTTGCGGGATTGTTCAAACTTGCGCGGCACGAGGCAGTCTCGACCTTACGCTCGCTAATATAACAGCGCGGCAGAGCCTAAGCTTCCGGGCCTGCGTAATCAGTTAAGTAACGCCGATTCATCGTCTATTTACCTGATTGTCATCGGCCTGAAACACACTGCTCGTAAGGTGCAGTTAGTGACACGCCCTTCTAACCGGGAGGGTTGAGGACAGCTTCGGGGGCTCCGGGCTGTCCCGCTTTTTTTGTATGGGCTTTTCGTGAACGAGAGGCGGGGGTGAAAAAGGGGCATCTGCTGAACGTGTCAGCAGATGCCCGCTGCTTTAGTGGACTGTCATCGTAGTCGAATGAGTGATGCCGCCGGAGTTGGCTCCTATGACGGTGCTTCCAACTCCGTGAGTTGTCGCAACACCGGCCACGCTCGGCGCGTTGGCAATCGTCGCCACGCTGGATGAAGACGAACTCCAGTGGGTTGTCAGCGTAATGTCCTGCGTAGTTCCGTCGTTGAATGAGCCTGTGGCGGCGAACTGCTGCGTGCTGCCCAGTGCCACGGACGGACTCGCCGGCGCGATCGTGAGCGACACAAGCTTGCCGCTGCCGACCGTCAAAGTGGTTGTGCCCTTCACGCCGGAGGCGGTTGCTGTTATCGTTACGCTCCCAGCTTTTTTTCCGTGTGCCACTCCAGCGCCCTTGATTTGAACAATGCTCGGTTTAGATGTCTTCCAGCTCAGGCCGCTGAGCTTGGTCGACGTGCTGCCATCACTGAAGTTGCCTGTAGCTGTGAACTTTATCGATGTGCCCTTGGCAATGCGCGGATTAGCCGGGCTGATCGTGATCGAGACCAGGTGTACATTCGCGACGGTCAGACCGGTGGACCCGCTAACCGTTCCCAATGTCGCAGTAATCGTCGCCGAACCAAGAGCAACGCTGGTAGCAAGTCCCAGATTATTGATTGTGGCCACAGTTGCCTGGGATGAACTCCACAGAACTGAGGCGGTGAGATCCTGCGTGCTGGTATCGCTGAAGGTTCCGGTGGCGGTGAACTGCTTGCTGGTTCCTATCGCCATGGTCGAATTCGCCGGCGTGACTGCCAGCGACACTAATGTCGCCGTGCTGACGGTTAAAGTTGCCGTCCCGGTCACCGAACCGGAGGTCGCGCTGATTGTCGTGGTTCCCGTTCCGACTGCCGTTGCAAGGCCGGCTGCGTCAATGGTCGAAATACTGACCAGGGACGCTGCCCATGTCACTGAGGTCAGCAGTTGTGTGCTGCCATCATCAAAATTTCCGACTGCTGTGAATTGCTGAGTGGTTCCCAGTGCGATGGACGGAGTCGAAGGGCTCACCTCAATCGAAGTCAGGTGAGCGGGCACTATCGTCAAAGTGCTGGTGTCACTGAGGGAACCGACGGTTGCGGTAATCGTTGTCGTTCCCGCAGCCAAGGTGTTTGCTAATCCAGAGCTGTTGATGGTTGCTACAGAGGTAGATGACGAACTCCAGGTCACACCACTCACGAGATCCTGCGTCGATCCGTCGCTGTAGCTAGCAGTGGCCGTGTACTGCTGATTGATGCCAATGCCCAAGGTTAAGCCGACGGGTGTAACGGAGATCGAGGCAATAGTGGGAACTGTAACCGTGATCGTCGTAGATTTTGTAACGCTACCTAGCGTCGCTGAGATCGTAGTTGACCCGGCCGCTACGCCTGTAAGCAATCCGTTCACATCAATCGTAGCCGCAGCAGTAGAAGATGATCCCCAGCTGACCAATCCCGTAAGATCGCGGCTGCTTCCGTCACTGTAGCTGCCCGTCGCGGTAAATTGCTGGGTTGTGTGAATCGGAATAGACGCACCCGCTGGAGAGATCGAAATGGCGGTCAAGTTTGTCCCGGCGCTGCTCACATTCACGGTGGCGGTCGCCTGCAAGGAGCCAGACTGCGCCGTTACAGTGACGACTCCGAAGGCAACCGCGGTCGCCATCCCCGTGCCGCTGACAGATGCGACGTTCGAATCGGACGAACTCCACTGCGCGGAGCTGGTTAAATCCTTGCTGGTTCCATCGGAGTAATGTCCAGTAGCAGTGAACTGTTGCCCTGCGCCGGGCGCAAGTGCCTGCGAAGCGGGAGTGAGTTGAAGGGACGTCAGCGTCGCCGCCGGCGACGAAGGATTAGAAGGTGGATTCGATGATCCTGAGTTACCTCCACCACCGCACCCCATCAGCAAGATCAACCCAGATAAGACCAGAACTAGAGATGTCCTCTTCACACTCTTCCTCCGACGAAAATTGGTTACTTGGGGGTTACTGCTTACTGGGGAGAATTGCCTTAGTAAGGAGTCTTGGTAACGGGAGTATTCTGTCGGATTCCCGACCGGGAAGCTACCAATTTGGGAGATTTCGCCATCACGTCGGTAACTGAATTTGTGACGCGGGGAATGTGACTGATGGTTTCACCAGCTTTACCGTTGTGGCCCTCGAGCTGTGTGAGACAGAGAACCAATGACTTAGCCCGTATAATTGCCAATCTTGATGGCCGCCACTCCCGCTGCATCAGGCACGAAGTCCGCACTCCGTAAGGCCCGCCTCTTCTATTTCGTCTGGGTAATGTTCTCCTATTGCACCGGTGGCCCCTTCGGTCTGGAGGATATGGTTACCACCTCCGGGCCGGGAATGACCCTGATTTACCTTCTAGTACTGCCACTGTTCTGGTGTGTCCCCATATCTCTCGTCTCGGCTGAACTCACCACGGCGATGCCGGTTCAGGGAGGCTTCTATCGTTGGACCCGCGCAGCTTTCGGAGACTTTTGGGGCTTTTTGGCAGGATGGTGGAACTGGTCGGCTTCGTTTCTACTCGGCGGTGCATATGCCGTTTTATTTACCGACTACCTCGGCTTTTACTTCCCGGAGATCGTCGGATGGAAGCACTACCTGCTCTCGATCACGGTTGTTGCAGTGATCACTTATATCAATGTTCGAGGCATTCAAGCGGTGGGCAAGTTTGCCACTGCACTCGAGCTTTTTATTCTGCTGCCGGTGCTCGTGCTGTCTGTGATCGGACTTGCAAAATGGCGGCACAACCCATTCGTGCCAGTCGTGCCTCCGCATCAACCGCTCTTCAATGTGTTCGGCGTTGGGCTGGCGCTGGGTTTGTGGCTCTATTCGGGTTATGAACAGCTTTCTACCGTCGCCGAGGAAGTTGAAAACCCGCGCCGAAGCTATCCACTGGCTCTGGCGGTAGTAGTCCCGCTATCGATAGCGACATACTTTTTGCCAACGCTTGCCTCGCTCGCCGCTTTAGGTAATTGGCAGAGTTGGCACACCCGCTATTTCTCCGACGCTGCACAGCTCATCGGCGGCCCCTGGCTCGGTGCCTGGATGACGGTCGCCGCGATGATCACAAACATTGCTCTGCTGAATGCAACCATACTCTCGTCAACACGTATGCCCTTTGCCATGGCGGAAGACGGTTATCTTCCCGCCGCGCTCACGCGAGTGCATGCTCGCTACAACACCCCCTGGATTGCCATCATTGCTTCGGCTGTCGTATATGGGTTGCTCGCGGTGCAGACGCTTGTGCAGATCATCAGCATCTATAACTGGTTGCGAATTGCAACTTCGGTGATGACGGTCTTAGCGGCGTGGAAACTGCGTCACAAAAACCCGCTCATGGAGCGACCTTTTGTAATTCCAGGCGGACGGCTTGGTTTGATGTATGTGGTCGCTGCACCAGCGATCATGAGCATTGTCGCGATGGTTGGCAGCGACCACTACGGCCGTATTTGGGGGCCGATCGCGCTTGCGCTGGGACCCGTCGTATACCTGTTCCTGGTGCGGGGAAAACCGAGAACCTCGCAGCAGCCACCGCCTATGCCTGGTTAATTGCCTTGTCGAAAGCTCCACACGGACGAAGGTAGGCTAGTACCGCGCGGCAGAGTCGTCACGGAGCCCTGGCCCAAAAGCTGAGTTCTGATGTGCGAGAACGAGCACTACCCACGTCTTTCTCACGCGTGAGTACTAAGAGAAGATTTCCAATATGCAGAAAATGGGCAAATATGACACTCGATCGAAGTGAGTTGACAGGCCGCCGTCTTCATCGCAAACTGTTCTTAATTCCGTCCCCCAGCCAGACTGTGAATTTACGAACGAAAGGAAGTAAATGGAATGCTTAACCTCCCCCTAATTTGGACAGATGAACGGGGCCAGGACATCGCCGAATACGCGGTGATGCTCGCAGTGATCCTGGTGCTCGTAGTCGGAACGATACGTCTGGTCGGCACGAACGCGAATAACGCGTTTTCCACGGTCAGCAGTTCGCTGCAGTGAAGTAGTCTCGAACCGCACGACTGAACTCTTCAACCCATCACTCAGTGAGCAGATTCCGTCTGCGAAAACAACGAAAATGTAACCGGCTCCGTCGAACGCGAGCCGGTTTTCTTTTTCTTATATCAGCCAATTTCTCCTGCTCATATCTTTGCTTCCTGATCCAGCGGCTGCCAAGTTGGAGGGCCCCCGCCTTCGATTGGGGTTACGGGATCGATAAACGCCCAGCACAGCGCCCCCACAACGGCGATACCTGACATCAGGTAAAGCAGAAGGTTCCAGCCTCCGGCGGTATGCTGCAGCAGATACCCACCGATCACAGGCGCGGTAAATCCCGCCAAGTTCCCCATCATGTTCATAGAGCCGGCGACCGTTCCCGCATATTTCCCGCCCAGATCCATACAAGCATTCCAGGCCACAGGCATTACCAGATCGTTTGCGAAGCTGGCAAATCCCATGGCCAGCATCGCCCGGATTGGATCTTCAATCCGAGTTACTAAAAGAATGAACAATGCACTAGTGAGCATTCCGCCGGCCGCGATCGAGCGACGACTAGTGCCAATATTTCCGATGCGGCGCGCGAGATGGTTTGCAGTAAATCCGCAGACCAGCGAACCAAATCCGCCGAAGAGCAACGGGAGAACTGCCAGCACCGAAGCAGCTCTCGGTGTCTGATGGCGAAACTCCTGCAGGTAGGTGGGAAGCCAGGTAATGTAAAAGTACCAGACATATGAGAAACAGAAATACTGCGCCCAAAGCAGCAGAACCGAGCCGCTGGAAACCAGCTTTTTCCACGGCACGTCGCCATGCGAGAGCGCAAGTGACTCCACTTCTTTGAGCAACTCGCGTTCGGCAGCGTTCAGCGACGGATGGTCTGCAGGATCATCACGAAACCAGCGTAGGAAAAAAACGCACCATATAATTCCGAAGGCCCCGAACAAAGCAAACGCCTGTCGCCACGTCATGTACTGAAACACAAGCACGACCAGTGGCGGCGTAAAGGCGCCGCCCCAGCGGGCGAAGGCCCACATAATTCCCTGAGCGCGGACACGCTCGGCTCTCGGCAGCCATACACTAAAGGCCTTTGTCAGGTTCGGAAAGCAACCGGCTTCACCTGCGCCAAAAAGAAAACGTACAACGCACAGCGAAGCGAAACTCCATGCCGCTCCTGTGAGCGCCGTAAATGTCGACCAGGCGAGCACGATTCGCACCAGGACACGGCGCGGGCCCATCCAATCGCCAAGCCATCCGCCGGGGATCTCGAATAATGCGTAGGAGAGTGCAAAGGCGCCGAAGACAAGTCCCATTTGCGATTTACTGAGAAGAAGATCGCGGGAAATCGGTCCCGCCGCCTGGGAAATTGACACCCGATCGACATATGAAAGAACCGCGAGAGTGATAGCGAAAACGATTACCCAATAGCGTGCGCGAGTCGGTTTCATTCAGCGAGTGTGAATTCAGAATCTCTGCCTTTGAGGCAAAGGTTGGCAGAGAGTTTCTCTGAGAGTTTAGTTCGGATGCCTGCTACTGGCTACTGAATGCAGAAGACCTAGGACCGAGTAAATGCAATACGAGAGGTGTGCGATCGCGCCTGTACGACCACGCTCACACCGGCGGACTTCGAAACTGTGCCAAAGGTTCCCTTGACGGACAAGTTGTGGGTCGCGGTCATTGCAAAATTGCCCACATTTATCGTGAGGTTGAGGAAGGAATGGTTCCGAGTGCACGCTCGGTTTTAGAGACTTCCTGTTGGGGCGGGGCAAGGCTGTGGGAGACTCAACAAATTGTTGTCAGCTTAAGACCTCAGAATGTGGTTGCCACCGTAAACCGGAAAGTCTTGCGCGGCTCTCTCAACTGGAAACGCGGAGAGAGTGTCTGCACGGCTTGCTGGAAAGTGAAGTCGCCGGCAGCTCCCGGCGGGAACATATCTCTTGTGATCGGGACCTGACCTCGTGCCGTGGTGTCCAGCCTGAGTGGGTTGTATGCCCAGTACACTCGGAAAGGCGCATTGATTACAGGCAGGAAAACTTGAAACTCAAGTCCTGTCGACATCCGCGGAACCCAATTGGTGTCACCTGAGATGTGCAGATTTTGGGAGAACAAGGGAATCGAGGACTCTCCAGGTTTCTGCCCACCAGTGCAATTCAAAGCTATATCGAGGGCCGGGCAGCCAAATATGCTGTTATTGATATTCGCAAGTTGTCCCGGATTAATGCGCAGTTGTGAGTTCCGCAAAATAGGATTGATTCCTGTATCGAGAAATGGAACTAGAGCAACCGGGCCCGCGATGTAAATTCTATATTCCAAGTTCGTAGCCAGTTGCAGATCGCCGCCGGGAAAAACGATTGTCTGCACGGGAACAGGGATGGTGTAGGCTCCTCTCAAAGGGTTTCCGGGATCCTTGGGAACCGTGGAGCCGTCAGGATTGCGCAACGCAACCGCGGTCGTAGTCGGCAAGAATGCCACCGGCGATACAGACCTGATATCGAAGCCTCGTATGTCGTTCTCTCCTCCTAGATAGAAGCGCTCAAACGGCGGCGCTACCACACCGCCATAGCCTGTCAGGAATGACGCTTGGAGGTTCAAGCCGATCGCATTTCGCTTCTTCTGCACCGGTGTCCAACGCGTGTACTGCAGGATCGGGCGCACCGACCGTACAGTTCCTCCCAGGCCGGCGATCTCGCCCGCCAGATACACCCGTTGCCCGCTGTGCGGGGAGAGCGGACTATCAATGGTACTGAATGAGAAATTAGGCAGCAGTTTGCTGGTAATGATGCCACTGAGTGAATTGGGACCGCTGATGCCGCGAAACGCAAGGTTCGTAAATAGAATTTTTGAGGCATCGCTGACCGCCACCAGCGATGACCTGTCAAAGGCGTAGGTCAAACCAACACGTTTAAAAGAATGATGGAGCTGATAACTCACCGAGGTGGTGAACCCGGCGCTTGACTGCGTGTAATTCTGAAGATTCTGCAAAAATGGCGACGGCAGGTTGATCTGCTGGCCGGTAAGAATTGCTTCCTGGCGCGCCTGATTGAAGTTGAATTTCTGGGTGTAAATCGTGAAGCCACCCTGGATGGGACGATCGAACAAATAAGGCTCGGTGAATCCGAACACCAGGTTTCGTTGGCTGTTGCCGATGCTGGCCTGCACGGTCAGCGTCTCGCCCAACCCGAGAAAATTGTTCGTGCTGTAGCTGATGCCTACGAAAGCTCCAGCCAGGCCGCTCACGCCTCCGTTCAGACCAATGCTGTTCTTGCCCTTTTCCCTGACTTTAAGAGTCAGATCAACTTGACCGTTTTTTTCGTCAACATGCGTTTCGGTGATATTGGGATCCTCAGGCTTGAGTTGCTCGAAATACCCCAGCTGATTCAATCGCAATAAACTCAGCCTCCACAACCGTTCGTTATAGAGCTGTCCTTCTTCAAGAGCGATTTCCCGTCGTATGACTTTGTCGCGCGTGGTGGTGTTTCCCTGGAACTCGATGCGCCGTACTGTAAATTGCTTTCCTTCGTCCACGTCGATTTCAAGTTTTACCAGCTTCTTGTCTTCGTCAAAAGTCGTGTTAGGCACAGGTGTGAAGTTGATGTAGCCGCCCTCTTTGTATGCGTTACGAAGATTATCCAGTCCTTTGGAGACCTTCTCCCGGCTAAAGATCTCACCATCCTTCATGGGAAACACGGAACGCAAGCCCGCGGGGTTCGGAAAAGCCTTGACGTTCTTGAAAGTGATACTGCCCAGCCGATAGCGGTCGCCTTCCTCGATCGGCATACTGATGTCGACGGCTTTGCCTGGTCCCGGCATGATCAATGGCAGGTGAAATCCGGTGTGGCCGGTGTCGTGGATTTGAGTCTTCGGTTCCTGTACCAGAACTTTAAAATATCCGCGATTCTGGTATTCGGCGCGTACCCGTTCTGTGTCTTCGTCCAACTTGGTAGCGTCGTAGGTCTTAGCGAAAAGATTCTCCAGGAAAATTGAATGCGGGATTCCGATCGGCCGCAGATTCTTCATCGCATACCGCAGGGTGCGGCTGTTGAGGTGCTTGTTGCCTTGGAAAGTGATCTTGCCAACTTTAACCTTTGGGCCTTCCTTCACTACAAACGTGACACTTACCTTTGCGGGTGGAATCGGTCGGATTTCGGTACGAACGGTCGCAAATTGCCTCCCGTGCTCGGAAAGTAGTTCTTTGATGGTGACTTCAGCCTTCTTTACCTTCGTGGGATCGTATTGGCTCTCCGGAGACAGCCCTACTTTTCGATCTTTGAACCGATCAAGCACGTCGCTCTTGGAGACGGAACTGAGTCCGACGTACTCAATCTGACTGATGGTTGGACGTTCTTTTACATAGATATGAAGAAGCCATCCCTTCGCAGTCTGCTCGCGCTCGATCCGGATATCTTCGAAGTAGCCGGTATTCCAAAGGGAATTAAAGTCGCGCTCGATAGCGGCCTGGTCGTAGACATCGCCGGGGCGGGTGAAGATACGGGCGCGAATTGTTTCGGCAGGGATGCGGCGATTGCCCCGGATGTCAATGTTCGCGACGACATCCTGCTGCCCAAAAGCTGACGCACAAAAAAGAGCGGTCACAAGCAACAGGAGCAGCCCAGGACACGCGGGCTGGGGAATAACCCTGGGGTATGGCCGGACACGGCTCGGCCTGCTCTTCGTCACTGCAGGGCTATCCTGTTGAAAACGAAGAATTGCACTACCTCAGCTTCCTAGTTTTGGAAAACCGCAATTATACGGTAGAGCGTTGAAGAGCGTCCAAGCTGCGGGTTCCAATTGCCCTCAGGAAAAAGCAGCCCTCGCGAACTCCTCTTCAGACAAGACGGAATTAAAAGGGGCAGAGTTGCCTCACGAAGAATTTTTCTACATTTAATTCGGTCGAGCAGTGAGAACAGGGGGTTCTACTTCTACCAAAGTGGAATAGAAAGTAGCGGCGTTTCCAAGATCGCTGAGCTGTTCGCCTGTCAGAACGTTGATGTTGATGTTTCCCGGACTGAGTTTCGCCCAGTGCAATCGTGCCGACACGATCCCCCGCGGTACTTTTCCATCCACTCGGGCGGTGAGGAAGATCTCGCCGCGTGAGTTAAATACGCGCACAGAATCGCCCTCAGTTATACCTCGGACCTGCGCATCAGCGGGATGCATCTCGAGCAATCCGGATTCTTCCATATTCTGCACTGCAGGCAGATTTGAAAACGTTGTGTTGAGGAAATTGTCGGCTTTGCGAGCCAAAAGTTCCAACGGGTAGGTCTTCGCCATTACACTATGTCTCGACTCGCTCGGCGGAGTGAACTCTACGACCGGATCGAGCCCCTTCGCTTTCAACGCCTCGCTATAAAGCTCCGCCTTCCCACTCCGCGTAGGAAAATTGCCCTTTGCAAAGGGCAGAAAATACTCTGAGAACTGAGTGCCGGGAACTGAGAACTGGCTTTCAAAATTGAGCCTGACATGGCCTTCGAGCTCCAGGCGCTCGCGATCAATTCCCTTCAGCCAGGGATTCGGCGAGCTTAGGGCAGTGTCGATCATTTCATCTACTGACTCGCGGAAGCAGTCTTCCTCGAAGCCCAGATGTTCTGCTAACGCCCTGAACACGTCCACATTGGACCGGCATTCGCCCAAAGGCTGAATGGCCTGCTGCGACATTTGCAAGTAGTAGTGACCGTATGCCGCCTGCAACTCCTTGTGCTCGAAAAATGTTGTCGCTGGCAGAACGATGTCCGCGTAGTCAGTCGTGTCAGTAAAAAATTGTTCGTGTACGACGGTAAACAAATCTTGACGCTTTAATCCGCGGATTACCTCGTTATGGTTGGGGCAAACCGCTGCCGGATTCGAGTTGTAGACGAACAAAGCCTTGATCGGTGGCCCGCTGAGCGTATTAAGTGCCTTTCCTAGCTCAACCATATTGACCATACGGCCTTCGCGGCCGAGAGCTTTATGCATCAGTTCCGGTTTTTTGAGAGCAGCCTTATTCAGTCCGAAAGCGCCGCTGATCGAGAGCTGTAAACCACCACCGACTTCCTTCCACGAACCAGTGATGCAGGGCAGCATCGTGATCGCGCGTGTTGCCATGCCGCCGTTCTGGCAGCGCTGCAGACCGTAATTCACCCGAATTGCAGCCGGCCGCGCAGTGACGTACTGGTGCGCCAGCTTCCTGATATCCGCGGCATCAATTCCCGTCCAGTGGGCAACGTACTCAGGTGCATATTCCTGAACTTTCTCCCGCAACTGCTCGAAGCCCAGCGTGTAGCGCGCCACGTAATCAGCGTCATAAAGATTTTCGTTGATGATGACGTGCATCATCCCGAGCGCCAGGGCAACATCAGTCCCAGGATTGATAGGCAGATACCAATCGGCGCAGCCCGCGGTTCGCGTGCGATACGGATCGATAACCACCAGCTTCGCCCCGTTCCGCTTGGCTTCCTGTATGAAGGGCCACAGGTGCACATTGTTGCCGTGAATGTTCGCTCCCCAGGCGATGATGTAACGCGAGTGCCTGAACTGTTCCGGCTCGGTGCCGATCTGGGCGCCGAGCACCGATTCGAGTCCCGCGTCGCCCGCCGTTGAGCAGATGCTGCGCTCCAATTGCGAAGCGCCGAGGCGGTGGAAAAAGCGGCGATCCATGGAAGCGTTATTGAGCACTCCCAGCGTGCCGCCATACGAATAAGGAAGAATGGCTTCGCTCCCGAACTCGACAATAATTTTTCGAAAACGTTCTGTGATTTCATCTAGCGCTTCGTCCCAGCTGATCCGCTGGAATGAGGCCGGATTCGTTCCGTCATGGGAGGTTGGCCCCTTTGGCCCTACCCGCTTCATCGGATAGAGCACTCGCTCGGGTGAGTACACGCGATCCAGATATTTCGCCACTTTTGCGCACAGAAACCCGCGCGTGACCGGGTGGGCAGGATCGCCCTGAATCCTGGTAGCGCGTCCGTCTTCCACGGTGATCAGGACGCCGCACGCATCGGGACAGTCGTGCGGGCAGGCGGCATGAACCGTTTTCTTCACGATCTCTGCATTATAGATTTATTTGCCAATGAAAAAGAGACGGGCGGCCACCTGAGCCCGCCCATGTCACTACGTGGTCAATTGACTACACCCGCACACGATGCGCTCACATCTGGTGCGCTCTCGTATTCGGATCCTTAAACACGAGCCCGCGAGTTACGAGCTTCGCAGTGCCCGCCACCTGCAATTCCGCAAGCCCATTGATGTTGATGAAACCTTGCCGAAAATGGACTGGAACCAATTGTCTGAACGGTGTGGACTCGTGTTGGGAGGATTTAGGGCAGCCACCGCGTAAGCTCGCTTTTGTCACGAACTGGTGGGACAATCAGGGTATGAAGGATCATGATGCCGCCCGCCATCCCGGCCCGTGGCGAGTGATGCGGGTGGACGCGGAGTTTGCCGGACTTCTTGTCGCCGTCGGGTTTCTGGTACTGGGCCTCGTTAGCATGCCGAAAATCGCGACATGGTTCCTGTTGGGAGCACTTCTCCTTGGACTCGGCGTTGCGCTGGGGCTCCGTTTCAACAGGAAGGGATAGGAAGAGGGCTGTCTATTACTTGATCTCCAGTACCTCTTTCTCCTTTGCCTTGCTCATGTCTTCCATCTTCTTGATCTCGTCATCCGTGAGCTTCTGGATTTCCTCCATTGCCCGCTTTTCGTCGTCCTCGGTAATCTTCTTATCTTTCATTGCTTTCTTGATCGCATCATTACCGTCCCGGCGAATGTTGCGCACGGCTGTCCGGTGTTCTTCGAGCACTTTATGTAAGTGCTTGACCATATCGCGGCGGCGCTCTTCGGTGAGCGGAGGAACTGGGACACGAATGATCTTGCCGTCATTCATCGGATTCAGCCCCAGGTCAGCAGTACGGATCGATTTTTCAATTGCGCCCAGGAAGGTAGGATCAAACGGCTGCACGGTAATGAGCTGCGCTTCCGGCGCGTGCACTTGCGCAATCTGATTCAGCGGCATCTGCGAGCCGTAGTATTCAACATTTACCGAATCCAGCATATGGACATTCGCCCGTCCCGTGCGGGTAGCAGCCATCGCCTTGCGGAAGTCCTCTACCGCCTTATCCATCCGGGTTTTCAACTGAAGGTAGACATCCTTCAACGCGGGAATGCCGGCCATACCAGGTTGAGCCATCGCTTTAGCTCCAGAAAATGTCAGGAATCAAAACGCCGAATTATAAACTGCAAAGCTGTAGCAGGCTACGAATTGGCGGGCTGCGGTTTCCCTACGCGCTCACCAGGGAGCCGATCTTTTCGCCGGTCACCACTTTTCGAATATTTCCATGCTGATTCAGATTGAACACGATAATCGGAAGATTATTGTCCTTGCAGAGGGAGATGGCAGTGGAGTCCATCACCTTGAGGCCCTGCTTCAGCACTTCCATGTAGCTGATCTCGGTAAATTTCTTGGCGTCTTTCACGATGAGGGGGTCGGCATCGTAAATGCCATCGACCTTCGTAGCTTTCAGAATGGCGTCAGCTTTGATTTCCATGGCCCGCAGTGAGGCGGCGGTGTCGGTCGAAAAATAAGGATTGCCGGTGCCGCCGGCGAAAATCACCACGCGTCCCTTTTCCAGATGCCTGATGGCTCGCCGCCGGATGAAAGGCTCGGCCACCTGATTCATCTCGATTGCGGACTGCACGCGCGTATAGATGCCCTGCTTCTCCAGCGCATCCTGCAAAGCCAGGCCATTGATCACTGTGGCTAACATGCCCATGTGGTCAGCGGAAACCCGGTCCATGTCACGCGCCTGCTCGGCCACACCGCGAAAAAAATTCCCGCCCCCGACGACAATAGCGATCTGCAGCCCGAGCGAATGAACATCCGCCAGTTCAGCGGCAATTTCGTGGATGCGCGGCGCCTCGACGCCAAATCCCTGGTTGGCCGCGAGAGCTTCGCCGGATAACTTCAGCAAGATACGCTTGAAGATTGCTGTCGCCATGTCGTATTACACGGTCCGAAATGAACCTGAAAAGCTATTTGGCCACCGGTGCGGCGGCCTCGCCGCCGTCATCCGGATTTGTTTTGGTGAATGCGATCGTGGCGCCTGCTTCACCCACCTTAAAGCGCGCGAACCGGCGCACCGCAATGTTCTCGGCTAGCTTGCCGATTTTGCCGGCAATCAGTTGAGCGATGGAAATCGTCTGGTCCTTGATGAAGGGCTGCTCGTAAAGGCAGACCTCCTCATAAAATTTGCCCATCTTCCCTTCGACGATCTTTTCGACCACCTGCGGGGGTTTCCCCGTGCTCGCGGCTTGTGCCCGGTAAATGTCCTTTTCGCGCTCGTAGGCCTCAGGCGTGACATCTTCTTTGCGGACAAACTTCGGATCGCTCGCCGCAATGTGCATGGCGATATCGTGGACGAGTTCTTTGAAATCCTCGGTCCGGGCCACAAAGTCGCTCTCGCAATTCACTTCCACGAGTACTCCGATTTTGCCGCCGGCGTGAATGTAGCTCTCGACCGATCCTTCACTCGTCACGCGCGCTGACTTCTTCGCAGCCATCGACACACCACGCTTGCGCAGCACAATCACAGCCTGCTCGAGATCACCCTTAGCTTCAGTAAGCGCCTGTTTGCAGTCCATCATCGGCGCCCCGGTCTTTTCGCGGAGCTCTTTCACTTGCGCAGCAGAAATATTCACAGTAGTTGTGCTCATAAAATCAGCCGTTCGTCGTTGCTTGTTCGTCGTTCGCCAAACCAGCTCATCAAGAAACCAAGAAGAGCCAAAACGAACGAGCAACGGCGTTCCTACAAACTTCGACCCGCGCCGGACGACCCGTCGCGGGTCAATTTCGCTCAGAGGCTAAAGCCCGGATCGTATTTCGCTGAATAATGACAACGCTCTAAAACGTCTGGGTCTCCTGCGGGACTTCATCAGTCTCATCCGTCGCAGCGGCTACAGCCTGTCTTCGAGTTCCCTGGCCGAGTACATCTTCCATGCTGATGTCTTCGGATTCTGGCTCGGTTCCAGTTGCGTCTGGAGCACCTTCCACCGACGCTTCCATCGCAGCCTGCTCGGCCTGCTGGACGGCACTAATGCCTGCGGCCAGGTCTGCGGCTTGCTTGTCACTCATCAACTGAGCGCCTTCGACGACCGAATCAGCAACTTTCGAAGCAAATAATCTGATAGCCCGCAGCGCGTCGTCGTTCCCAGGAATCACATAATCTACTTCGCTGGGATCGCAGTTGGTGTCGACAACCGCAATCACCGGTATGCCAAGTTTCCTGGCCTCACGCACCGCAATCTGCTCTTTATTCGAGTCGATTACAAAGACGGCGTCGGGCAGGCGGTTCATGTTCTTGATGCCGGCAAGATTCGCCTGAAGATGTTTGCGCTCGCGCTCGAGCTTGATCACTTCTTTTTTCGGCAACAGTTCGTACCGGCCATCCGTGGCCATATCATCAAGTTCTTTGAGCCGCTTCACCGACTTCTGCACCGTTACCCAGTTTGTGAGTAATCCGCCCAGCCATCGCTGGTTCACATAAAACCCATTGCATCGCTGCGCCTCTTCGGCGATCGCATCCTGCGCCTGGCGCTTGGTGCCCACGAAGAGCACAATTTTCCCTTCGGACGCCAACCCGGCTACGAATTTCGACGCCTCTTTAAACATCTTCAGCGTCTTCTGCAGATCGATAATGTAAATCCCGTTGCGCTCTCCGAAGATGAACTCCTTCATCTTGGGATTCCAGCGCTTGGTCTGATGCCCGAAGTGTACGCCCGCTTCGAGCAGCTCCTTCATGGTGATATTAGCCAATCAACCTCCTCATTTAGTCTGCATCCTCCGCGTCTACTACCGCTCGGGATTGCCATTCCCGTCCCCGCACCAGCGGTACGGGAAGAATTGAACACCTAAAGTCAGTTGCTAGTTTTCAGTGACTAGTCACTAGCTACTAATCACTAGCCACTGCTTTACCGCTTGCTGTACTGGAATCTCTTTCTTGCGCCCTTCTGTCCGTACTTCTTGCGCTCTTTTGCTCGTGGATCGCGGCTGATCAGACCTTCGCTCTTCAGTTTCTTGCGCAACTCGGCATTGAACTGCAAAAGGGCGCGCGCAATTCCCAGCTTGACTGCGTCTGCCTGGCCGGCAACACCGCCTCCACGCACGTTCGCGATCACATTAAATGTGCTCGCGGTTTCGCTCGAGTGCAACGGCTGCCGGGCGCTCGAGCGCTGCGACTCGGTTACAAAATACTGATCGAACGGACGCCCGTTAACTTTAAAATCGCCCGTCCCAGGACGCAAATAAACCCGCGCAATCGCCGACTTGCGTCGACCAGTACCGTAGTATTGAACTAATTCTGCCATTCTGATCTGTAACTCTCTTCCTTACGCCAGCGCCCGGGTTGCCGGTTGCTGCGCCTGGTGGGGATGCTTCTCACCTCTGTACACTTTCAACTTGGTCGCCATCTGCCGCCCGAGTTTCGTCTTGGGCAGCATGCGCACAACGGCTTGCTCCACGATGCGCTCCGGCCGTCGTTCCAAACGTTTCTTGAACTCCTCTGTCCGCAACCCGCCCGGGTAACCCGTGTAACGCTGATAGACCTTCTGTTCACTCTTCATCCCAGTGATCCGGAGCTTGCTCGCGTTAACCACGATTACGTGATCGCCGGTATCAAGGAAGGGCGTGTACTTCGGATTTTCCTTTCCCATCAAAATGTGCGCGATCTGGGAAGCGAGCCGCCCCAGAGTCCGTCCCGAGGCGTCCACGACGTACCACTTGCGCACAATTTCCCCCTGTTTGGGGAAATAACTAGACATTCGAATCTCCCAGAATAAAAACGCAAATGAAGACCGCTGAGTACCCACTAATTGCGCGGAAAGCGCAGGGAATCAGGCGGGCAACTGCAGGACTTCCAAAGACTTAAAGATAGCCTAGCTTGCGGAGAATTGTCAACGAAGACCTCATCGGAGCAACCTCAGGCGGCGATCTGGTTTACCAAAAGCCTAGCCTTGGTGACTAGCACGGTAACGGATTCCGTTTTGGAAACCATGGCGGAAATGCCGGCAGAACGCGCCTCTTCTTCACTGAACTTGTCACTATAGTTGCTGAACATGATGACTGGCACTTCCGGTAGTACTCTCTTGATCGCACGAGCTGCGTCCAGTCCGTTCATTACCGGCATCGAGAGATCCATCACCACCAGGTCTGGCTTACATTGTTCTGCCCGTTCAATCGCTTCGCGCCCGTTGCCCGCTTCACCGCAGACCTCAAAGTCAGACTCGTACTGGAACACCTGACGCAAAGCCCGCCTTACAACTATGTTGTCATCAGCTATCAGGACCAGCTTCGTCACTAGAGCCCCATTCGGTGCGGCGGCTTAAAATAAGCGGATAAAAGAAGATGCTTTCAAGCAGATACGGGTTTGTCCACGCAAAGAATTTTCCAGCCTTGTCGAACCAGGATCGAAAAGGGGAGACGTCACAGAAGCAATCGACCCCGAATCGGACCTGTTCTGCTGCTTTGCGGAAGTGTGCCGTTCGTGCCCGATCTGAGTACGCAATGGACACTGGATGCCAAAAGCAGATTCCTCGCGCCCAAAAGCGTTCGGAACGACAAGGTGTTTAGCGTACTCGAAAATTGACTTGCTCCCTCCCGCGGCCTACCATTTTGCGACCACGACGTGCTTACGTTTCCATGATTGGACAGAACATTTCGCACTACCGCATCTTGCAGAAGCTCGGCGGCGGCGGGATGGGTGTGGTCTACGAAGCGGAGGATTTGCGTCTCGGTCGCCGAGTAGCCCTGAAGTTTCTGCCCGATGAACTGGCACAAGATCCCCAAGCGCGCGATCGCTTTCAACGCGAGGCCCGCGCTGCATCAGCACTGAATCATCCGAATATCTGCACGATCTACGACATCGGCGAGGATCAGGGCCGCCACTTCATTGTGATGGAGTACCTCGAGGGCACCACGTTGAAATACCGGATCGAGGGCAAGCCCATGCAGCTCGATCCCCTGCTGGATTTTGCCGCCCAAGTTGCGGATGCCCTCGACGTGGCGCACAGTGCAGGCATCATCCACCGCGACCTCAAGCCGGCAAATCTGTTCCTGACGAGGCGTAGCCAGGCAAAAATTCTGGATTTCGGACTGGCGAAAGTCGTAAATCGCCCTTTGCCCGAATTGGAGCCGGTTGGCGCATCGATGGCCACGGCGGCGGTAAACGATGCTGCGCACCTGACGAGCCCTGGCAGCACCGTGGGAACTGTAGCCTACATGTCGCCAGAGCAGGCACGCGGCGAAGAACTCGATGTGCGCACCGATCTGTTTTCCTTCGGGGCAGTGCTGTACGAGATGGCAACGGGCCGGCAACCATTCGTGGGCAATACTTCCGCGGTGATTTTCGATGCCATCCTGAACCGCGCGCCTACTGCGCCGGTACGCCTGAACCCGAATCTGCCTGCGGAACTGGAACGCATCATTAATAAGGCGTTAGAAAAGGACCGCGATCTACGCTACCAGGTTGCCTCTGAGATGCGCGCCGATTTGAAGCGCCTGAAGCGCGAAGTGGATTCGGGCAAGAGCGCAGCCGTCAGTGTGGCGCAGGTTGCCCCGGGTTCTTCTACGTCTGTGGTCACTCCCGGCAGCGGTGAGGCACGTATCGCGTCCGCAGATCACGTGCGGACAGTTCCCTCGGCGCGTCCAAGCGGAGCGAAGCTCCGCTGGAAAGTAGTCATCCCGGCCCTCGCGCTTATCGCCATGGTTGCCGTCGTACTCTTCCTTCGCTTGCGTCCCGCCCGCGCATTAACAGAAAAAGATTCGATACTCCTATCCGACTTCGTCAACACGACCGGAGATCCCGTCTTTGACGGCACGCTGAAGCAAGCTCTGGCCGTGCAACTTGAGCAATCGCCCTTCCTGAAGGTTTTTCCTCAGGAGCGTGTACAGGAGACCCTGCGCTATATGGGCCGCTCCTCCGAAGAGCGCATCACCCCGGAACTGGCGCGCCAGGTCTGCGCCCGCGAGGGCATCAAAGCCGTCCTGAACGGTTCCATCGCGAGCATTGGCAACCAGTTCGTCGTCGGCGTGGACGCCGTCAATTGCCAGACCGGCGACAGCCTCGCTCGCGAACAGATGAGCGTCGAGAAAAAGGAACAGGTGCTGGCGGCAGTCGGCAAAGCTGCTTCCAGCCTGCGTGGGAAGTTGGGCGAGTCCCTTTCTTCCATTCAGAAGTTCGACAAGCCGGTGGAGGAGGCAACTACATCCTCACTGGAGGCGTTAAAAGCCTTCAGCCTTGGGGAGATCGAGCGGGCAAAAGGCTCGGAGTTTACATCTATTCCGTTCTACAAGCACGCCATCGAGCTCGACCCGAATTTCGCTATCGCTTACGCCAAGCTCGGACAGGCTTACGCGAATTTGCTTCTGACCGGATTGGGCGTTGAAAACACACAAAAAGCCTTCCAATTGCGTGATCGAGCTAGCGAACTCGAAAAGCTCTACATCACGTCTCACTATCACGACGTCGTGACTGGCGACCTGGATAAATCGAACGAAATCTACCAACTGTGGAAACGCACCTATCCCCGCGATGGCATTCCCTCCAACAATCTTGCGTCGGCTTACACCGTTGTTGGACGATGGGAACAAGCCTTGGCCGAAGCCCAGGAAACCACACGCCAGGATCCGAATGATGCCCACAGTTACTCGAATCTGGGTGCTGCGTATTTTGGACTCGACCGTTTGGCTGAAGGCAAGGCGGTGCGCCTGCGATCAGAGGATCTCAAGCTTGACTTCCCAGAGGACCACCGGGATCTCTACCTTGCCGCATCGGCTGAAGGCGATTCGGTGGGCATGCAACGTGAACTGGATTGGTCAAAAGGCAAACCAAATGAATTCGTCATGCTCGGAGCAGAAGGGGAATTAACAGCCCTCGCAGGAAAGTTGCAGAAAGCACGCGACCTTTACCGAGAAGCAGTCGATTCAGCGCAGCGGGCGAAATTCGAGGAACAAGCGGCATTGCTCACTGCGCAACTGGCGACCACGGAAGCTCTGTTCGGCGACGTAGCACAATCGCGCGATCGTGCACTCAGGGCACTGGCAATCAATCGCAGCCGTTTCCCCGCCTTCAATGCGGGCATTGCACTGGCTTTGGCTGGTGACGCGCGTGCATCAAAGATCGCAGACGATCTTGCCCAGCAGTTCCCATCTCATACCATCATCCGCAATATATTCCTGCCGATCATCAGGGCCGCGCTTGAACTTAACCACGGGGATGCGAGCAAGACAATTGACTCGCTGGAGCCGACAAAGGCTTATGAGTTTGGGTTTGCGGCCACAGTGGTTCCGAACTACCTTCGCGGCCAGGCGTACCTGCAGCAGAAGAAGGCCAAAGATGCTGAAGCCGAGTTTCAGAAAATTCTGAGTCATCGATTTCTCTGCGCCAACTCGACATATTGCGCAGTGACTCGGCTGCAACTGGGGCGCACGTACGCGCTGGAGGGAGATTCGTCCAAGGCACGGACGGCATATCAGGATTTCCTGGCGCTTTGGAAGGATGCTGATCCCGACATCCCATTGCTCAAAGCCGCCAAGGCTGAGTACGCGAAACTTCAATAAGACACAATCCACGGAGACCCGGGCGCCCTCCTTCGACTTCGCTCAGGAACCCGGGCGGGCGAGCGGAGCTCGGCGGTTCCTGCGCCAGTAAGGATTCCGCCGGGCTACGCTCGGCTGGGCGGGTGAGGGCACTCGCACGAAGTGGTTCGGGAATTCAGTGCGGCGACGTTATCACCTTCGTCCCCTCAGGCATGCCTTGAACAACGATCTTGCTGAATGGGAGTTTGTCATCTGCCGGCGCCATCTGCCCGGAGGCCTGGATCTCCTTCGGTCCGCCAGGGAGACCTTGAACGACCACCTTGTTCGACTGCGCGGAGGCCATAGCCGTCAAACGCTGACCCATAGGACTGGACAGCGCTTTGTCAAAATTACGCAGAAGGTCTGCTCTCTCAATCGCGAGCGTCAGGCGTACGGACGTCCCCTCAAGCTGTGTACTCGCATTGACGGATGGATCTGATTGAGTTGCAGCCTTACGCACGGCCTCCAAAAGACGGCGTGCCCCAGCCTCAGTATCGGAGTTTAGCCGGAGTTGAAGCTTCAGCCCGTCGCGAAGCGCCAATCCGAACGAAAACCCGCTAAGGTCGTTGATGTTGGAGACAGGCATGGTGGATTGCGCGGTCAGCAACGCTCGCGTGCCACTGATAGAAATTTCGTTGCCGACGCTCATTGCCTTCATCCGCCGAGAAATCAGCGAAGGTGCGGCAGCGCGGGACAAACGCTGGACTGCCTCGGTCACGGACGCAGGTCGCCCGAATACAACCGCGGTTCTCGAAATTCGATACGAAGCCATTCCGTTCGCCAGTTGCACGAAGCCGGGCGGAAAGGTGAGCTGTCCCTGAAGCAGGACGAGGAAATCGCCGGAACGAACCGAGAGCCAGGCCTTTTCCACCCCGCCAACCTGCTTCAGTTGCCTTCCGAAGTTCTTCGCGTTCGCCTGTACCGGTTCGGGGAGTCGCGTCAGCATTTCCTGCAGAATGGTGGATTGGCCCAATGCGGCAACGTCAATTGCCATCAGCATATCGGCACGAGGATGAGCAAAACTCCACTCGGCTGGCAATGAAAGCGCCGGGGTTGACGGCTGGGTTGCGCGCAAACGCGTTGTCCCTTGGGGTTCGATGATAGTGTTCCGGTCCTGAGGCTCGTCCGCGCCTGAGTACTTCCCAATAATTTTCTGGATTTCCCTTTGCTCCTTACGTTGTTGCTCCGCCATCTTCTGCCAGGTCCGCTCTCCCTCTTTCCGAAGTCTGCTTATAGCCTCGTTCGTCTCCTCCTGTGTAGCTGGTCTTCCGTTGATGCAGGTCCAGGCCGCAGACGGGGGGGCCGCATTCTTGTTTTGCTCCCACTCGCGGCACTTCGCTGCCATTATTCGATCCCCCTCACCCATGCCGCGTTGAGCAATGACCGCCACGGCGGACTTGCCGGAAGCCGACACGGAAGGGCTCCACCAGGAATCTCGAATTTCAGGTACTGAACTCAATTCCGCGAATGCTATTGACGACAGGAAAACAAGAAGTACGGCGAACAAGCCGGAATGCTTCACAATGTCTCCTTGGAGAGTTGGGCGGGGAGGGCAGCCGCCATTTTGCATCAAAGCAATTTCTGGGGCAAGCAAGTAATTTTGCTGTTTGTGGGTCAGTCTGATTTGTCAGACTGACCCACTACCACTTTGCTCGTCAAAAGGCGTTCCTACATATCTTTAACATGGGTCGCGATATACCACTGGTTCCCAAACATATCCTTCACGCCGCCGCTGCGATCGCCATAGGTCTGGTCTTTCGGCTCGGATATCGATGTGGCGCCCGCGGCTAAGGCTCTCCGGTAAACCGCGTCGCAATCCGGAACGTACAGATAGAACATGGCCGGCATGGGCTGATACTTGCCGTGTGCCTCGCCCATCTCCATGTACGAATCACCGATTTTGATACTGGCGTGGTGAATCACTCCATCGGGGGACGCGTAGCGCGCAATTTCCTCGGCTCCAAAGGCGCGCTTGAGGAAATTGATCACCGGTTCGGCGCGCAAGGGATGCAGACAGGGCTGGACGTCCGGCGCACCTTCCCACTTGTAGGTATCTCCTTTGTACGTTGCCACGTACCAGAAGTTTCCGGCAGCATCTTTCAGACTGGCGGAACGCTCGCCGTATTCCTGGTCAACCGGTTTATCGATTGAAGTCGCTCCGTGCTCGAGGGCGCGCCTGTAAGTCGCGTCGCAATCACGAACGTAGACGTGAAATGCCTGTGGCAGCGGAT
Organism: Acidobacteriota bacterium; assembly: GCA_003224905.1. GTDB lineage: Bacteria > Acidobacteriota > Terriglobia > Terriglobales > Acidobacteriaceae > QIAA01. Next base: position 46,989 of record QIAA01000042.1, on the reverse strand, counting down.
CGCCACGCCAGGCAAGATCTGGCCCACCGCCCCCAATCATCAGCATGGAATCGCCGAGCTGCACTTCAGCATGGATACCGCCAGCGGAGCCAATTGCGCGGAAGTTCTCTTTGGCCTCGAATGTCTTCGTCAAGAAATTAATCAATGCATCGGCTTGCTCGGCCACAATGTAGGGCGTGACCGTACGGTAGCCTTTGGGCACCGGAGGAACGTCGGGTTTTTTGGGCGGCGGCATGATCTCCCGGAAGCGGCGGTGCATTTCCTCAACCGACATTTCCTCTTTTACCGTGGAAATCCCCCAGGTGTATCCGAAGGGGTCGAGCAGCGTTGCGTCACGGTAACCATAAAACTGGTCGGTCGGTGGATTCACGAGCTTGGCTCCGGCAGCGACGGCATGTTCAACAAAGGCGTCCACGTCCGGCACCTGGATGTTCATGCTGACCGGCGAGTGCCCCCATGTCTCGGCGCTGTAACGCCCGCCCTCCGGCCACTCCTCGGCAAACATAATGACCGAATCGCCGATCATCATCTCGGCGTGGCCGAGGCCCAGTTCGTTTTCAAAGCGGAATGTCTCTCTTGCCCAAAATGCATTCTTATAGAACTCGATGGCCTTCGCTGCTTTCTTGAACGCCAGCCGCGGCGCGGCAAACGTACGGATTGCGGACTCAGTTGCGGTTGCCATGGATGATTTCCTTTCCAGATCAGATTTAAGACGTGCTTTGAAACTCTCAGTCGGCAGATCGCGCAGGTCCCCGGCAATGCGCAGCAATGGCGCGAGGGCCGCGCCGACTTGCGCCGACTCGGTATCAGGCTGGTAAAGCATTACCTGTATGGCCCGATCGAGTTGATCAAATTCGTGTTTATTCGGCAGAGAGCGCTTAGGCATAGGCACCCTCCATTTGCGCGCGCAGCTTCTCCAGCGCGCGGAATTGCAGCTGCTTCACCGCTCCCTCGCTCCGTTTAAGCTGCTCCGCAATTTCACGAATACTCCTCTGTTCGACAAAGCGCTGAAAGACAACCCGGCGCTGGTCTGCAGGGAGCTGGTCCACAAGCCGAAAAAGCCGCCCGCGGCGATCGATTTCTTCAACGTCCGGAATCGTGCTGCCTTCCGGGAGATCATCTGAACTCGGAATTTCGCGGGATGCTTGCCTGGAACGATCGGCTATGGAATTAGTAGCGATCTTATAAAGCCAGGCGCTGAACGGAACTCCGCGCCACTGGTATCGCGGTAGATTTGCCAGAGCTTTGTGAAAGACGTCGGAGGTCAGGTCTTCTGCGGTTCCGCGATCTCCCACTCGCCGCGAAATAAACGCATACACGCGTTCAAAATGAATCTCGTACAAATCACCGAAGCGGCCGGGATCCTTTTGCGCAGCCTCCACCAGAAGGCGCTCGTCGGCCTCTAGTGGGGATACCTTCGCTGCCAGTTTCCTGACGGGCATCGTTCCTCTGAATGTAGAACGGAGGAGCCTGTGGAAAGGTTATGGGAACGTTCAAGGTAGGGGCGTAATTTGTTTCGTTTCTACGCCCTGGCTGCTTGTTATGCTAGATTTCCACGGTGCCGGAACACCCGAGAAACCTCGGAAACGCCCCGAACTTCGAGCAGATCTTTGACTCTACGGTGGCGCTCTTGTTTCGCACAATCCAGTTTGCCATCAATTTTGATACTAATCCGAACGAATATGTGCGCGAGGCAGGTCAGCTGGCGAGTTTGCGCAGGAATTCGCGCTCATCCAAACGGTATTTGAAAGCTTTGCGGCCGTCGATGAAGATTACCGGGACTTCGTCCGTGAATTGCCGCCGTAACTGCTCGTCGGAATCCACGTCTATTTCACTCCACGTGAAGCCCCCACGCCGGTGCAGTTTTGTCAGTGTCTCCTTGACGATTTCACACAGATGACACCCCTTGCGGGAGTACATGACGACCTGGCGCACAGCCGACACGAGCGGAAGTTTAGCAACTCCGAAAAGGCTAATCCAGTAGAACCACATTTTTGATCGCGGGAAGCTTGAAAGACCTCCCGATTCTGGACTAGTGGAAATAGATTCCAGGAACGCTGGGACTTGGAAGATCCTTATTCGTGCTTCGTTTCTGAGGTCGGCTTGGGTTCTGCGGATTTTTCCCCAGAATCCGACTGGTCAGCCTTGAGCGTGTATTGCACGATCATGCTGATACGCCGGTTTGAAGGGTCCAGAGGATTCTCTGGCTTGTGCAGCTTCTGATCTGCGAAGCCGAACCTGGGAAACCTGGTCGGCTCGCAGCCCGGCCTGCTGCATAAGACGCCTGGCAGCATTGGCGCGATCGGTGGAAAGTTCCCAATTGCCGTAATCCCGTCCGCCCACATATGGTTTGGAGTCTGTGTGTCCTTCAATATTTACTTTGTTGGGCAGTTTGCCTAGCTCCTGGGCCAGCATGGTAAGCAACTCTTTGCCTCTATCGTTTGGCTTCGCGCTGCCACTGTCGAAAAAGGTTCCGGAAGCAGTTTCCAGAAGCTCCACCCGAAGTCCCTCGCTTGTAACAGTTATTTCTACCTGGTCCTTGAACTTCTCGAACCCCTTCAGCTGTTGCACAGCATTTTGCAATTCCTCCTTCAGCTTCGGCATATTGTCTTTGGTCAATGGAAAACTCTCTCCCGGTCCCGTTCCCGGGCTTGCGCCAGTGCCAGTGAGGCTGGTTCCTTTTTTGTCGGAAGTACCGGAAGGATCTCGAAAATAGCCTCCGATGGCCTCTTGCACGGGTTTGTTAGCATTCATCAGCCAGAGCACGATGAACAGTGCCATCATCGCGGTGACAAAGTCGGCGTATGCCACTTTCCATGCGCCACCGTGATGACCGTCGTGGCCGGCTCTTTTCTTAACAATGATGATTGGTCGAGCACTCGGTTCCATAAACTGCCACCTAGGCTGAGGCTGCGGAAGTTGCCTCAGCAGCCGGTGCCTCCGCAACGGAAGCGCTACTGCGACAAGCCTTCTCCAACTCCTGGAAAGATGGCCGTACATGTCCGGGAATGGCCCGGCGCGCCACCTCGACCGCCATGATGGGGGCTGTCCCCTTCAAAAAAGAGAAGGTGAAAACGCGCAAAACCTGGAGGTAAGCCCGCTCTTCGTCTGCCGCCTTTGACATATTGGCGGCAAGTGGTCCGACGAATCCGTAACAAAGCAAAATCCCGAGAAACGTACCAACCAGAGCCGCCGCGACCTTGTGGCCAATCTCCTCCGGTGGTCCGCCGAGCGCTCCCATGGTGATGACTACCCCCAGTACTGCGGCAACAATTCCCAGCCCAGGCAAAGAATCTGCCATGCTGCTCAGAGCCGCCACGGGCTGGCTTGCCTCGTGATGGTGTACGTCCATATCCACTTCGAGGACTTGGTCAAGGTCGAACGGCTCTACTCCGCTCACGGCCATGCGCATGGTGTCACAGAAGAAATCTCGGATATGGTGATTACTCATAAACAGAGGATTCTTGGATAAGATGGGGCTCTTTTCGGGGTCCTCGATATCCGATTCCAGTGAGACCAACCCCTCTCTTCTGGCTTTATTGAACAAGTCGTAGACGGTTTTGAGAGATTCGAGGTAGACCTGCTGCGGAAACTTTGGTTTACCAAAAACGCCGGCCACGCCCGATGCGATTTTCTTCAGAATGTGTATGGGATTGGCAACGAGGACCGTACCGCTTGCGGCCCCTCCGATAATGAGGAGTTCCGCCGGTTGCATGAGCACTTTCAGGTTGCCGTGCTCCATCAGGTACCCGCCAATGATTGCGCCGATGACGACGAGGAGTCCGACAATCGCAACCATGATGGGTCAGCTCTTCGAAATTTCCTTGATTTTATTGCCCAGCTCTACGCTGAGGCTCTTGCTGCTGGCCGGAGGAACCAGGGAGCATCCAACGCGATCCAACATCGATTCCATTGTGTCGCCCGTTTCCACCATCGCTCGTGTGACGTGTACGGCAGCGCTGAGCGAATCCCCCCACCATTGGACCCCTGAAGAGTTCACAATTTTCCGGATATCGTCTCCCGCTTTTTCCAGTTCTGCGGTCCCGCAGTTCGGCATGATTACGAGAAATTCATCTTCGGCCCAACGGCCCAGGAAACCAGCCGAACCAATCGTGTGCTTCATGGTCTGACCGACCACATGAAGAACCGCATCTGCGGCTTCAGCGCCGTAAGTGGAGCGAATGTGGCCGAGTTCTTTGACCTGGATGTGCAAAATGCCAAAGGGAAGGCTGTGTTCGCCGAAAAAGACCAAGTTCTCACGCAAGTGAGAGATGGTGAAGGCGTGAGTCATCGCTCCGGTTGCGACATCAAGACAGCCGTGGGCGGCGAGTGTGCTGCGATGCTGTGCCGGTTCAGGCGTTGAAGTCTGTTCATCGAAGCTGGTCGCCGCCCCGATTATCTGCCTCTGCTGATCTCGAATTGGCGTGACCCGAAGATGAACCGGGACTCTGTGGCCACTCTTATGCCGAAGAAAGCCTTGCGTCTCACAGATTTTTCCATCATGCATCGTCGAGGCGAAAGCGCAAGCGCTGCCGCAATCTATACAATCATGCTCGTTGCAGTTGGCCAGGATGTTTTCTCGACAAGAGCGGCCCAACACTTCATGTCGCTGGTATCCGGTGATCTTTTCCGCGCCCTGATTCCAGAACAGAACCTTCCAGTCCCGTCCGATCATGTACACGCCTGTCTCGAGATTTTCCAAGACGGTTCGAAAAATGCCGGGATTGTGTAGTTGCAACATGCAGGAAGCGAAAACATGTACTCCCGCCTTTCCATCGGCAGAAGACATCTGGGCCTTCAGCAATCGAATCGAGAGTTGCAGTTTCTAACAGAACTAGCTTGATCAGACCTGGAATTCATCCCGGGAGGAACAAGAGTTCGGCCGCGAGAGTGTAGTAATAGTGGAGATCGGGGCGTCCACATGCTCGCGGCCAAAACCCTGTTTCACGGCATGGCTAAGACGTACCCATCGTACCCGGCCAGGGCGGGTTAAGAGTGGTGCGGATCACACTCAGCAATTCGTTGTTATCTGCCGGCTTCTGCAGGAATGCTGATGCCCCCGCCTTTAAGCTGCGGTCACGGCTGCTTTGTGGATCGCGAGCCGTCAGCACGATTACAGGAATGGTAGCCAGGGTAGCACTTTGCTGGAGCCGATCAAGCACTACGAAGCCATCGCCTGCAGGTAATCCGATGTCGAGAATGATCAGGTCAGGATGCTCTTTCTGTGCCATCACGATCGCTGAAAAGCCATCCGCAGCATAGGCTGTTTCGAATTGGCTTGCTCGCAGACGCAGATTAAGACCGCGCCGCAGGTCTGGATCATCATCAACGATCAGGATTTTCTGTTTACTCATTTTGTCCTCTCTTGTTATGTTTCGCTCCACGTTCACTTTTATCCATCTCTGGTTGCTCGCCAGAGATATGTATTGGCTGCAATCCTTGCGCCAGCCACCTTGTAATATCATCGGCAACTTCCTGCACCAGCTTCTCTAGGCTTTTCCCGATTCGGTCCGTGGGAAGCTGCAATCCCAAAGAGGAAACTCTGAAGGCGCAGCTAGGTTTTAGCTGACGGCAGAGTTCGAGCCGCTCTTGAATACGCTCTGCCACGATCCTGGCGCCGTGCTCATCCGTCGAAGCCACCACGGTGAAGACTTCTCCCTGGGCGCCGCTGCTAGGCGAGGGCAGAACGATGTCTTTGTCTGGAAGCACGCAGGCTCGAATCAGTTGCAAGCACGTTTGCCTGGTCGCTTCCCAATTACCTACATGCGGGTTGCAGAAAGGAGTCAGCTGGACAGCAACCAGAGATAATGACTCTTTCAACTGGCCTGCTTCGGTAATGACAGGTAAGAGAATCTTTGGCAATGAGAACAAAGACAACGTAAAAGTAAAGACGGAGCCGTGTCCAAGTTCACTTTCTACCCAAATTCGACCGCCGTGGAGCCGAACCAGTTCTTTGCTGATATAGAGTCCCAGACCCAGGCCTTTCCGGCTGTTGTCAATCGAATTGGGGTCCTGATATAAGCGCTCGAAGATGAGCGATTTGGCCTCTGGACTGATGCCACGTCCGGTGTCGGCAACAGAGATATAGACGAAGTCCGGGTCGGCGTCCACCAGATAGGCCTTCACCATGACCGAGCCTTCCGGTCCCGTAAATTTGATTCCGTTTTCGACCAGATTCACGAGAATTTGCGAAACCCGGTCCGGGTCGGCATACAGAAGGGGGACTCTGCTATCGATGCCCGCCTCCAGTCCGACCCCTTTCTCCTGAGCAGTAGCACGCAGCATGGCAAGCGCTTCATGAATCATGTCGGAAGAACGAACACAGCGCGGTTCAACCGTCATCTTGCCACCTTCTGCCCGCGTTGCTTCCAGGAGGTCACCGATCATGGTTCGCAGCTGATTCGCGCTTCTGTAAATGGTCGCAAGGTGTTCGCGCTGCTCGGGGTTGAGCTCGCCGGCTAATCCATCCAGCAGAAGCGTGGCAAATTGATGAATCGATGTGAGTGGGGTACGTAATTCGTGAGAAACATGCGAGAGAAACTCGTCCTTAAATTTGAGCTGTTGCTGGCGGCTCATATCCAGCGACCTGAGCAACGACTGGCGCTCAATGGCATAACGCATTGCGCGTGACAGCTGTTTGCTGTCAAAGTCGCCCTTTACCAGATAGTCTTGTACTCCCTGGTGAACCGCTTTGTTGGCCAGCTCTTCGTCATCCTGCCCAGACAGCACGACAATAGGAACTCCAGGTGCTTTGTTCAACACCTTGCGAAAAGTTTCCGCTCTGCGGCTATCTGGAAGGTTCAGATCCAGCAACACCAGTGATGGCTGGTGCTGATTAATGGACTCCAGGCCGGCCGAGAGCCGGTCGACGCAGGAAACATCCAGGTCAGAGCTGCTTTCCACCAATCGGAGTCTAACCAGATCCGCATCTCCAGGGTTATCTTCGATCAGTAATACATGTGCGGGTTCATCACTCATTGCTCCTCCTTGCGCGGCAAACGCGCGCACCCGAACCAAAAGTTTTCAATGGACTCGACAGCCTGCACGAACTCCGGAAGGTCTCCGGGTTTGGTCACATAGCTGTTGGCCCCAAGGTTGTAACTCTGCATGATGTCGAATTCAGCCTGGGATGTACTAAACACCACAATGGGGGTCCTGCGGAGAAGCGGATCTGCTTTCACTTCGGCCAGGACAGCCCGGCCATCTTTCCTCGGAAGATTCAAATCCAAGAGAATGAGATCGGGATCCGGCGTGTCTGCGTACTTGCCCTCGTGCCGCAAAAAGCCGAGAGCTTCTACGCCGTTCATGACCGATGAAACCCGCTTTGGACGTTCGTTGCGCGCGAGTACTTCACTGGTCAAGTCGAGGTCGGCCGGATTGTCATCTACCAGCAAGATTTCAGGCTTGAACATATTCCTGTTTAAACTTTTCTTGGGCTGCCGGAACGGGTTCGGTTACCGGCAGTGTGAACGTGAAAGTGGATCCCCGGCCTTCACGTGAGGTGACCCAGATCTTGCCTCCGTGCTGCTCGACAATCTTCCGGCAAATCGCCAACCCGATCCCGTTTCCCGGGTATTCAGTGCGAGTGTGAAGCCGACGGAAGATCACAAAAACGTCCTGGGCGTTTTCGGAAGCAATACCAATGCCGTTGTCTCGAACGGAAAAAGCGAATTCTCCAGCTTGCCTTTCTGCGCTGATGTGGATATTCGGTTTGTCCGAGCCGCGAAACTTAATTGCATTGGCCAGCAGATTCGAAAACACCTGCAGCAACTGCGAACTATTCGCCATTACTTCTGGCAGGCGGGCATAAGTCAACACGGCTCCACTCTCTCGAATTGCCAGTTGCAGCGATTCCAGGGCCTGATGCAGGATCAAGTTGCAATCGACCGGAGCAAAGGTCGTGTCCTGACGTCCGACCCGGGAAAACGCGAGCAAATCCTGGATTAGAGTCTGCATGCGCTTCGCGCCGTCGACTGCGTAGTGGATGTACTTCTCTGCCTGAGCATCGAGCTTGCCGCGATAGCGCTCCGCCAGAAGCTGGGTATACGTTGCCACCATGCGTAGCGGTTCCTGCAGATCATGCGAAGCAACGTAGGCAAAGTGCTCCAGTTCGCGATTGGAGCGGGCTAACTCTTCAACTTTTTGCGCCAACTCGTGTTCTGCACGCTTGCGTTCTTCGCGTAGTTGCTTTTCCTGCAGAGCGCTTCTGATGGCGGAAGGCAGTCTCGCCAAACGATCCTTGAGCACATAGTCCGCAGCTCCCTGCTTGATGCAGTCCACCGCCGTGATGTCCGGAAGCGCGCCAGAGACCAGGATCAGCGGGATATCCAATCCTTCCCGGCGTAACAGTTCGAGTGCTTCCATGCCATTCCATTGCGGCAGGTTGAAATCGGCAAGCACGACGTGAAACGAATTCGAATGCACCTGGCGGGCAAATTCCTCAGCTGTCTGCACCACCTCGCTGCTGAGATCGAACCCGCCGTGCTCAAGTTCGCGCCGGATGAGTTCAGTGTCCGCGACACTGTCCTCTACCATCAGCACAGACAACTTCTCGCCTTTGGCGTGGAGCTTTTGCGCTTCGGCCTCAACTATCAGTTCGCCCGCAATCATGAGCTTTGCCCCGCTGCTCGCGCTGTTCTTCCTGCTACAGGCGCTTGGTTCGTAATGAGCCAGTACAGCCCGAGCTGCTTGATCGTCTTGCGAAACTGTTCGAAATCGACAGGCTTTTGGATGTAGCTGTTGACTCCCAGCTCATAGCCGCGTATCAAGTCACGTTCTTCTTTCGACGAAGTGAGAATCACGACGGGAATTGTCCTGGTGCGAGGATCGCTCTTGATTTGTCTCAGGACCTCCAGGCCATCCACTTTAGGCAGCTTTAAATCGAGGAGAACAAGCCTGGGAGGATTTTCGAACGATCGTCCTGAACCTGCCCCACGACAGAAAAGCAAATCCAAGGCTTCCTCGCCGTCACGGGCTACGATGATATCGGTGGCGACCCTTTCGTGGCCCAGGCTGTGAAGGGTTAGGTCCAGATCCTCCTGGCTGTCTTCGACCAGTAAAATTTCGGCACGAGAGAATTTCATACCGTGGCTCTCACCATCACTTGTGTATCCTGCAATTTATTCTTTTCCATGTCGTTGAGCGTGAAATAGAAGGTTGCGCCCCGGTCCAGTTCGGCATCAGCCCAGATTCGTCCCCCGTGCTTGTGAATGATTCGCTGCACGGTGGCCAGGCCGATACCTGTTCCTTCAAACTCATCGGCACGATGTAGACGTTGAAACACACCGAAGAGCTTGTCCGCATATTTCATGTTGAAGCCCACACCGTTGTCGCGCACGAAAATGGCCGGTTGGCCTTCGATTTGACTCTGGCCAACTTCGATCACCGCACGTGAGCGCGGCCGGGAATACTTCAGCGCATTGGAAAGCAAATTTTGGAAGACCTGCCTTATCAATGCGGAATCGCAGTTCACGCGAGGTAATTCGCCGATGTTCCATTCCACCTCGCGCCCTTCGCATTCGGATTGCAGAACGGGAACAATGTCATCGACAAGGGATTTCAACGCGGTTGTCTGAAGATTCAACGCGTGGCGGCCAACTCGCGAAAGATTCAACAACTCATCCACCAGAACTCCCATGCGCTGTGTGCCTTCTTGGATACGCTGCAGGTGGCGTTGGGCCCGAGGGTCAAGAGTGGGCCCGAACTCCTCAAGCAGAATTCCGGAAAACCCCGCGATATGTCGCAAAGGGGCTCTCAAGTCATGCGAAACCGAGTAGCTAAAGGCTTCCAGTTCGCGGTTCGCGGCTTCGAGTTCGGCGGTGCGTTGGATCACCCTTTGTTCCAGCTCATTATTAAGTCTGCGGATTTCGCGTTCATCGGCTCGCTTGCGGCTGACATCACGAAACGCGACCACGCCGCCGCACGGTTCGCCGTTTTCATCCTTCAGCGGGTGAGCAGTTGCTTCGATCCATGCGCCCTCAGGCAGCTTCGCGTTTCTCATGAATAGCTCGACCTCGGATGACTCGCCACGAAGGGCTCGGACCAAGGGGAGTTGGTCGGAGGGGCAGGGCGTCACTTGATCAGACAGATATACGCCGTAATGGGCGGACCAATCGGCAACCGGGAGGTCGGCCGCTCCGTAGCCGACAATGTTTTCCGCGGCACGATTCCAGATTAGAAATTTCCCTTGCTCATCAGCGGCAACTAATCCCTCTCCCATGCTGTCTAGCACGGATTGCAGCATGAGGGTTTGAGTTCGCAGTGCTTCTTCCGCCCGCCTGCGCTCCGTGATGTCGCGGGCGATTTTTGAGAAGCCCCGGAGCGTGCCCTTGTCGTCGTACATGGGCGTGATCACAACACTGGCCCAGAAGACGGAACCGTCCTTGCGAGTGCGTAATCCCTGCTCTTCGAAGCGCCCGTGGGCAATGGCCTCGCGCAACTCTTCGCTGGGCTTGCCCTTTGCCTGATCCTCAGGCGTATAAAAGCGGGAGAAGTGCTGACCGAGAATTTCCTCGCTGGAATAACCTTTCATGCGGGTTGCTCCGGCATTCCAGCTGAGTACGCGGCCATCCGGGTCAACCATGTAAATCGCGAAATCCTTGACGCCATCCAGCAGCAGACGAAACCGCTCTTCACTGACGTGCAACTGCGCCTCAATGCGCTTGCGTTCGCTGATGTCTCGCAAAATGACGGTGAATAGTTTCTTGCCCATGAGTTCGATTTGCGAGATTGAGGCCTCAAGCGGGAATTCCTCGCCATCAGCTCGCAGACCCCAAAGGGCGCCCAAGGTTCCCATGGCGCGGCTCGTCACGCCAGTCGCGGCGAAACGCCTGATGTGTTCGCCATGGTGGGTCCGGAATCTTTGGGGAATGAAGCGTTCCATAGATTGGCCCAACACCGCTGCCGCCGAGCAGCAGAACATCTGCTCAGCGGCCAGATTAAACAGCACGATGCGCTGCTCGTCATCTAGGGTAATGATGGCGTCCATGGCGGAATCGATGATTCCCCCCAGCCGATTCTGGCTTTCGCGTAGCGCCTCTTCAGTGTTCCGGAGTTCCGCAACCGCAGACTTCTGATTGGCCAACTCGTGGAGAGCCAGTTGGCTGGTCGCCAGGCTATCCTGGAGCGCGAGTTCGCCGCGCCGCCGTTCGGCAATCTGTATCATCAATTCCTGATTTGTAGCCCTCAATCGCTCCGGACTCGGCAAGGCAATCGCCTGCGGTATGAGCGGAACAAGCATGACTGCGGTAACGACCGACACTATCGCGGTAAGAGCCTTAATGATTCCGGAGAGCAGATACGAACCGTGCCAGACTGTCCATACCTCCATCAGGTGAGTCGTGCCACAACCCAGGATGAAAAGCGCGAACATCCAGAAGATCCAATTGAATGGAAGGTCACGACGTTGGCGAACCAGGTACACCAAAGCAAGCGGAATGCAGAAGTAGGCGAGGGTGATCAGGCTGTCCGAAATCACGTTCAGCCAGACGATCCATGGGTCCCACAGGTAGCAATAGCCGTGAGGCATAAACTCAGGAGAAAGCAACCGCCTCAAGAACTCCAAAATTCTGCCTCCCGCGTCTGTACATCCTGCCGGTTGCGAACTGACCCACAACGCTGACGCCATCTCTGGACACCGATGGGTAGCATCGGAACAGGCAGACACATGCCACGAACTACCTGTCATTCAACACAATCGGCGGAGCCTGAGCCCCCTTTAGGTCATTGCCTGTGCAACGGGCGCCATTCGTGAGGGGTGAAGTAGACAAAAGGCCCGCTCAAAATCGTCCATCCGTGTATGTACGTTCGGTCGCGGTACCAAGAGGAAATGCCCGCGCTGAGGATGGAGCAGCAACTAAACCAACCTTGACTTCTTGCCGAAGCAAGGGTTGTAGCCCCAAAACTACGCAACAGCTGTGATAACTAATCGTCCCGTCTGGCAAAAAACGGAAGCTCTGGATCGCCTCGAAGGCGACGAAGGCCTCCTTCGAGAACTATGTCAGATATTTCTGGAAGAATCTCCGAAGCTTTTGGAAAACCTGAAGCGAGCCATCGCGGAAGGCGATGCCACAGCTATTATGAAGGCGGCCTACAGCCTTAAAGGTGAACTCGGCTATCTCGGCGCAGAAAACGTGTGTAGCCTCGCCAGGCAACTGGAAGCCTCAGGACATGCCAGAGACCTGTCCGGCGCTGCGAAAATGCTCAGCCTGATCGAGAAGGAACTCACTGGACTTCAGTTGTCCGTCAAACATTTCGCAGAGACGGTCTCCGTAACGGCCACAATGACGTCACAGACTCCATCACCTAAAAACTAAGAGCAACCTACCTAGATGAGGTGCTCATCGCCGGCGCAACGGCGTGGCATCAGTACCAAACAACTCACGGCGTGAGCAATGGGAGGAACTGGTTCGAACTGCAGATGCAGCTCTATATCTGGCGAAGGCAAACGGTAGAAATCGCATCGAAGCCAGCACGCTGGAAAACACAGTCGTTGCGGAGAAGTGAAGCTGGCTGATCGCCTCATGGCACATTGGTGGCTGACCGTAGCACATTCGTGCCATTTGCAGGGGAACGGCCAGGATTTATGTTCATACCCGAGCAGTTCTGGGGGAGGGCTGCCCGGGCGTCCAATGACTCGTAAGAGTCGGACGCCTGTTTTATTTTGTAAGGAAAATTTGGCGGATCTGCACTACCGCTTGTAAGTGCCCATCAACTCAGTCTTACCCGCGATATGCCCTTGCATTGCGTTCTCTAGCTCCTGCTTACTCGATCCCGCGTTCAATTGCAGCGTGGTGTTCAGGGCATAGAGTTTAAAGAAATATCGATGAGGCTTTCCTGGAGGGGGACACGGCCCGTTGTATCCGATCTTGCGGAAGTCGTTCCGCCCCTGGCGAGCGCCTCCCGGCAGTTCATCCACTTTGTTCACTCCTTCTGTCAGGTGGGTTGTTGTGGGCGACAAATTGAAAACAACCCAGTGAGTCCAGGTCCCGGCGGGTGCATCGGGATCATCTGCAATAAGGGCTAACGACTGTGTGCCGGACGGCGGCGCCGTCCAGGACAATTCCGGTGAGACATCGGCTCCATCACACGTGAACTTCTTGGGTATCTCACTCCCGCTCTTAAAGCTATCACTTGAAATTGAAAATGCCATGGGGCGTGCTCCTTGCGCACCGCTTGGAATGGCATATTGTCCAACAACGAGAAAGGCAAGAACCCAAAGAGCAGAACCAATCAACATGGCTCGCCCTCGATCCTTTATGCCATCCGCGATATGCACCATGTTACTGCGTGGAGATAGTAAAGTTCACGGTGATGCGAGCTGCCGTCTCAACCGGCTCCCCGGATTGCAGGTGCGGCCGGAAGCGCCACTGCTTTACCGCCTGGCGAGCTGCACCGGAGAGGATGTCCGGACCACTTACCACCTGCAGCGCCTGAATGTTTCCATCCTTCCCGATCAGCGCATCCAGAACCACCGCACCCTGTACCTTCATTTGCTTGGCGAGCAACGGATACGTCGGCTCGACCGGCCGTGAAACGATCTCCGCGGCGCTGGGAGTTATCCGAACACGACCCGTAGTGCTGGGCATCGCACCGCCAGCATTACTTGCGACCGGGCTGCTAGGCCGTGCAGATGTCTGGTCGCCGCTGAAGGGTGCTCGCGCCTGCAGGTCAACTCTCACCGAACCACTTGCGGTTGGGATCGTGCGATGCTCGTCTCCGGCAACTACCTCCACTTCGAGCGGAGGCAGCACAGCACGTGTTGCGACTACCGGAGGTGGCGCTGCCTGCGCCGCGGACAGCGCTCCACCAGAAGGGATGGGATGCTGCTTCGGCTTAGGTCGTACTGATGCGGCAGGCGGCGTGCCAGTAGGCTGCTTTTCGGTGGGCGATGTTGTATCGGCATCAGTCGCCGTCTCCTCGGCCTGTTCCGCTTCACTCGCAGTGGATGGCGGGAACCAAAACTCGCGGTCCTTAAGCAGCACCAGAATCAACGCTACCAGCAGCAACGCAAGTGCGAACAACATTTGCCTGCGCTGGCGCTGATTGCCCCCCTCCTCAAGAACACTCGGGTCAACCTCAATCTCGGACTGGGTATTCTCCTCCAACAGGGGCATTACCGAAATCCTCCTGCCCGTGGGGAGCCGGGCCTTCCGCTAGTATGCCTCGAAATCCCCGCGGAATCCAGCCAAAGCGGCGGACCATTATCCGAGAGCTGGTGAACCTGAGGAGCTTCATTCGAATACTCGCCAAAAAAGAAACGGCGCCAGAACATGCTTTCAGGCGCCGCTTTCGAATCTCTGCCCTTAACTAACTGTTCAACTTACGCCGATTTGCGTATCCGGCTCGGGAACTCGATGACCTTGCCTCGCTGTTCCGAAGGTACCCACTTTACTTTCCGGTGAAAGCGGGCGGGAACATAGAATTCAATCACCTGTGCCATAGATGCCCTCCGATCCATAGCAGCCACCCATCTGTTGCTAATCATCTTCGAAAATAGGTGCCTGCGTCAGTTATCTATTTAGATGCTGGCGGGAGGGCCACTGCTGGCGACGTGTGCGACGCGGAGCGGCGAAGCTGAACTCCAGCTTAAATTGTTTCAGCAGGCGAGTTGGTCGCGCGTGAGCCGAAGACCGTTCAAATTGCCCAACACAGTTACAGCGATAGAGTCGGTACGGAAGAACTCGTTGGCAAGTTCCTGGACTTCTTCCACGGTCACGCTCTCGATTTTTTCAATCAGTTCGTCGAGGCTGAAGAAGCGATCAAAATACATTTCCTGACGTGCAAGATTGGACATGCGCGAGGTAGAGGATTCGAGCGACAACATCAGGCTGCCCTTCAATTGATCCTTCGATCGCCGCAATTCGTCGTCCGGCACCGTTGCAGTTTTCAGCTTCTTAAACTCCGAGACGATTGACTGCACCACCTTACCGGCGGACTCGCGCGAGGTGCCGGCATAAACGGAAAGGCAGCCGGTATCCCGATACGGATTTAGATCACTGTAAATAGCGTAGGCGAGGCCCTGACGTTCACGGATGTTTTGAAACAGCCGCGAACTCATTCCGCCCCCGAGCAGCGTATTCAAGATGTATGAAGCGTGACGGCGCTCATGCGCGATAGGATGGCAAGGCACTCCCACACAAATTTGTACTTGCTCCAGCGACTTCTTGTTCCGCATGATGATGCGCGGCACAATCTGGGGTTTCGAGCTCAGGAAGCCGTTTTTCACCGGCTTCATCTGCGCGAAATATTTGCTTGCCACGTCAAAGAATTCCTGATGCCGCAGGTTCCCCGCCGCCGAGATAATCAAGTTGCCCGGGGCAAAACGCTCCTGATGAAACTCGATTACGGGCGGACGTTCGAATCGCCTCACAGTCTCCTTGGTCCCCAATATTGGTTTGCCCAGCGGGTGATCTTTCCAGAAGTTTTGAGTGAAAATCTCGTGCACGAGATAGTCGGGGTTGTCCTCATCCATTTTTATTTCTTCGAGAATGACGCCTCGCTCGCGGGTGATGTCCTGAACATCAAATATTGGGTTAAGCACAAGATCGCTGAGCACATCCATCGCAATCGGCAGGTGATCATCGAGAACTTTGACGTTGAAACAGATGCACTCCTTGGCCGTGAATGCATCCATGTTGCCGCCGATGGAATCGACCTGCCGCGCAATGCCCTCCGCGGAGCGATGCTGCGTTCCCTTAAAGACCATGTGCTCGATGAAATGGGAAATCCCATTCCATTGCAGATCTTCGTCCCTCGATCCGGTCTTGATCCAAATTCCCACAGAGACCGAGCGAATGTGCTGCATCTCCTCGGTAATAAGCACGAGGCCGTTAGGCAGCACTTCCCGATGTATATTGCGGGTCTCTTCCACCATGGTTCTACAAAGACTCTGTCCAAAGACCGGAGCCTGTATTGTTACATACGCTGCCGAAGCCCGCTAATTGCAGGGATTGCGCAATTAAATCAGCAACTTAGCGGAACCATTCGCCTAGAGATCAGCCAGGTAGGTCTCCTGACCCTTAGAGCCGGCAAATTCCTTTAGAATCGACGAGGACCCAAGCAGCTTACATGCATGAAGCCTCCGTGGCAAAATTCACTTTTAGGCTTTGACC
The DNA here is from genome assembly GCA_003224905.1 of Acidobacteriota bacterium. Taxonomy (GTDB): domain Bacteria; phylum Acidobacteriota; class Terriglobia; order Terriglobales; family Acidobacteriaceae; genus QIAA01. The sequence goes on along the minus strand of QIAA01000042.1, from coordinate 30,877 downwards.
TGCAGGAACTTACCGCCATTGTCGAGGAAATGGGTGAACCCTCTTTTCGTGGGCAGCAACTTTTCGAGGCGATTTACCGTCAGCGGATTGAATCGGTCGAAGAGGTTTCAACCCTGTCTCGGGAATTGCGGCGCGGCCTCGATCGACAAGGATATTCTGTAGGCTCACCGGACATCCAGAGAAAATTCACTTCTTCCGACGGAACAATTCGTTACCTGATCTCCTTTGCCGACGGACAGACCGTAGAAACCGTGTGGATGCCGGAAGGCGATGGCGGCGAGGCCGGTGACGGAACCGAGTCTGATCTTCCCACGGAGTTCTCAACTCGTCCCTGGCATCGTGCCACGATTTGCGTCTCCAGCCAGATCGGCTGTGCGGTCGATTGCCAATTCTGTTTGACCGCGCTGTTGGGAATGAAGCGTAACCTCAGCGCCGGAGAAATTGTAGGCCAGGTCTGTGCTGTGCTGAACGATCAACGCGTCTTCCCACCGGAAGACCGAACTAATCTGGTCTTCATGGGTATGGGGGAGCCGTTTCTTAACTACGACAACTTCATCAAGGCTGTACGCCTTTTAGTGAAAGGGGTGGGAATTCCGGAATCGCGCATGACGGTTTCCACTGCTGGGATTGTTCCTCGGATCTATGACCTGGGCGCGGAACACATTCGTCCAAAGCTTGCGATTTCGCTCAATGCGGCCAATGACGAGTTGCGCGATCTGCTAATGCCGATCAATCGAAAATGGAACATCGCAAAGCTGATAACAGCCGCCCGCGATTTTCCGCTTCGCAGCCGGGAGAAGCTAACCTTTGAGTATGTTCTGCTGGACGGAGTGAACGATGCGCCCGAACACGCCAGTCAGACTGCCGAGCTGATGCGCGGGTTACGCGCCAAGGTCAACCTGATCGCGCTCAATCCGGGACCAGGTATTGACTTTCGAACTCCGTCAGATGCTCAAGTCCTCCGATTTCAAGAAATATTGACCCGGGCCGGAGTGCCCGCTTTTGTCCGCAGACCGCGCGGACGCGACATCTTCGCCGCCTGTGGTCAACTCAAACAGACGATTGAAATCCCGGAGAACTTATCTTCTGTGCATTGATGTCCAGCCGGCCGGAGATCCACAGAGGACCGAACATCTGTACAAGTAACCTGTGGCAAACCAGCCGTTTGCCGCACAGTGACACCTGAGGTCTAGGGCCAGGGATTTAGGGCAAGCGAGGCTAGGCGACTGCTGCCACGGAGAGGTTGGCACTCAGAGTCACGGTTGTGCCTAGTCCATCTGCAAGAGACTTCTCAAGTGCCCCTTCGACGCGGTTGATCACTTCTGTGACGATGTCGACTGCATCAAAATTCTGACGTATCACGGCTTCAGCCATACCTGCATTGAAGGGAAGCGGTTCCCCATCCGGCAGCTTGACCTCTGCAAGAAGCTTACGTAATTTCTCAACTGCCATTGTGGCTTCCTTCTCGGCAGTTTCTCCGAGCACGATCGCAATCGTAGTCATCTCGTAACGGAAGGCAAGGTCGTTCTGCCGCACATTGGCGGCAAACAGTCTTCCAATCTGCTGGATGATTGCTTCTGCTGCCTTCTCGCCGTATTCCTTGACCATCCTGGCGCTCTCGCCAAACTGCATCAGCAGGACAGTCACGGGAGTACTCTGCTGCACGGCGCGCCTGGACTCCGCCATAAGCAGATCCAAATAGGAAGCCCGATTCAGCAAGCCGGATTGCTCGTCTGTAACCGTCAGGCTCTTAACCAGCCGCCGCAGACCGGCATTGTTGAGCGCAATAACGATCTGATCGCTGATGGTTTTGAGCACGACAATGTCACTTGAGGGCCAGCTTCGGAAAGCCGTGTGCCCCAGAATCAGTAACCCAACCTGATCCTGACCATCGCTGAGCGGAAGCACGAGCAGCGAATTAATATTCAGATCTCTCAGAACGTCGGAGATTTCCTGCAGCTCAGTGGAGGCGGGAACATCGGAGATGGTCAGATTTCCACGGCTGATGGCCAAGTCGTGAGCTGCAGAGATCACCCTTCCCAGTGCGCTTGTTTCGCTCTTCTTAGTGCCTTCCGCGCAGCACTCCTTGACTGCGCTGAGCATGAGCCCGGGCTTGCGCATTGCCACAATGCAGCGGGTCACTTTCCACTGGGCTGCAATTTCGTTCACTGCGGTCGTCATCACCGCATCTGCATTGCCCTGCCGGTAAAGCTTGCGCGTAATTTCCGCTACTCGGGTGAAGTCGCTGACATCGCTGGACTCCGCTGGTACCGGCGGTTTCGGCGTACTGAGTTCAACAGTAGATGCCGGTTTGGCAGGCGCAATCGCAACGCGAGGAGTTGGAGCGGCGTGGGAATCCGAATAACGAGGAGTCATTCCCGCCGCAAGATACAACTGCTGTAGTTCCTGGTTGCGCTCCTCTTCGTGCGGAAACAGCTCCTGAATTCGGTGCAGGCGCTCAGTCGCTTTCGAGCGCATTCCGTATTGCACAAGAATCTCGGCCTGGAGCATCAAGTCCTGCAGAGTGCCGGCCCCGAGCGTCGAGCCCCCGCTCGTTTTTACCGGCTCTGCATCCACTTTGCCGAAGCTGGTGAATCTGGCGGAAATGACCTTATATCGCTTGTCATCAATTTTTCCGCAAAGCATTTCCAGGCGCTTTTGGTGCCCGCCTTCGTACGGATCCACGTCAGCCGCGCGATCCAGGCATTCAGCTGCTTTCGCATAATTCCCTGTATTGCAGTGCACGTCGAAGAGTTTGAGCAGAGTCTGGCAATAATCGCCCTCGCGGTTGGCGGTGTTGAACAGTTCACTCATGAACTCCAGCATCTCCGCCGAGGCATGATGCTTCGCCGCCAGGTCCTGCATCGAGGCCAGAAGCGCCCGGCGGTCGGTTCGCCCACGTTGCGACTTTTCCAGCTTGCGTGCCAGTGCAACGGCTTCAGCGTCTTGTTTCGCGTCCAGCAAAGCAGCGATCAGATTCGTCACTTCCTGCAGCCGCGAGGGGTTTTGCTCGAACATCTGCCAAATCAACGGCTCCGCTTCGGTTAGCCTGCTGGTGGCCAGGAGTGCCTTGGCATACGTCTCCCGCATTTCCGGAGAGGCCGCTCCAGCTCGAATCTGCGGCTCAAGAACAAATATCGCGGCGCCGGCCTGCCCCTGCGTTAAAAGGCTCTTCCCATAACCCAGGGCAATCTGCGGATCACCGGGGTCCTCAGCGTATGCGCGCTCGAACCACTGGCCGGCGTTCCCTCCCTGCGCGAACTCTGCGAGTTTGAGAAAGGCGGCGGCCGATGCCTTGCTGTCCCCGCTCTCGGAAGAGAGTTCGGCGAATCGCTGTAAATTCTTCTCGCTAGGTTCCAGAGTGACGATTCGCGTCAGCAAGGGCAGACACTCTGCAGTCTTTCCCTGTTTCATCAGGTCTACGAGGCCGCTCTCATACGTCTCAACCGCGAGTCTGCGGTTAGAGGTCTCAAGGATTTGCGCAAACCGGACTTTCTGATCGAAGCTCGGATTTATGTAGCGAGAGAGCTTCTTGTAAGTGAGACTCGCGCGCGTGTTGTCGGCATTGGCAACCTGGCGCTCAAACAACTCTGATAGAAGCTTTACTGCTTCATTGGTGCGCTGAAGAGAAAGGAAAAGATCGGCGGCGGTCTGACGGACGCCATCGTTCTGCGGATCGACCGTGAGGATCTGCATGTATTCCTCGAGCGCATCGCCGGTCTTGCCCTTTTGCAGGAGTTTTTCCGCGCGTTCGACACGTTTGGCGATCTCGGCCCGATCCGGCCGTTTGGTAATTTCTGCCATGAGAAATGGTTAATTGGCGGAGTAACCCACCTGAAATTCTAGGCGGCAGGGCGCAGCACCGACAACGCAGGGAGGGCAAAGCTGGTTACGAAGGTCACACGGGAGCACGATTGCAAGCCCGTCCAGCAATTTGCGCTTGTAGCCAGAGAGAAAGGCTATCGTAAGGGGGCGGTCTCGTACTCTCGTCGTTGCTGGCGATCCAGTGCGCTCAGGGCGCGTTGAGCATTCGTGTAACCCTGATCAGCGGCTTTGCGGTACCAGCGGCGAGCTTCCCCATAGTTCTGCGGCACCCCTTTCCCTTGGTCATACATGTTTCCGAGGTCGTACTGAGCTATCGCATAACCCTGGTCGGCGGCTTTCCGATACCACCGCACAGCCTCGGCGTAGTCCTGCAGCACGCCTCGCCCGTGATAGTACATTTCCCCCAGTTGAAACTGCGCTTCCACGTGACCCCGTTCTGCGGCTTTGGTGTACCATCGGACCGTCTCGGCGTAATTCTTCGGCACTCCTTGACCGTAGTAATACATGATGCCGAGGCTGTATTGAGCGGACGCGTTACCCTGGTCCGCAGCGTTGGTGTACCAGCGAAGAGCTTCAGCCTGGTTCTGCGGTACGCCTCGGCCATTAGCACACATGTAGCCAAGACTCTGCTGAGCTACGGCATCGCCTTGTCCAGCCGCCTTGCGGTACCAAACGACAGCTTGGGTATCGTCCTGCTGCACTCCCTCGCCATGGGCGTACATGTAGGCGAGACCCTGCTGAGCTAATGGGTAACCTTGTTCCGCCGCTTTGCGATACCAACGCACCGCCTCCGCATCGTCTCGTGGCACGCCTTCGCCATTGGAATACGCGTAGCCGAGCACGGACTGGGCCTTTGCGTGCCCCTGGTCGGCGGCCTTGCGTGCCCAACGTACAGCCTCGCCGTAGTTCCTCGGCACTCCTTCGCCTTCGTGATACATGTAGGCGAGGCGGTACTGAGCTCCCGCGTCTCCCTCCTCCGCGCGTGCACGGTAAGCACTGATAACCTCAGCGACTTTCTTTTGTTCAATCGCTTTCTGTTTGTGCACTCTCCAAAGGATCGCCGTTCCGCAAATCAGAGCCAGGCACGAAACACCGATCGCAACCTTCCACCACGATTTCATTCGCGCTACTCCCCCAGACGGCTGCCGCAGATTGTACGACGGTCCGAAGCATCATTTGCACCAAAAATAATGCATCGATTGTTTGTCGCGCATCTGGTTTGCGGCTGTTGGCCATTCACGCCTCCAGTGCGTATTGTGTGATATACGTGCCCGATACCTATGGCCGAGAAAACCGCGCATGAAGAAGGTCTTCGCCATCAGCTCTCCGCCGGCCAAATGGCGATGGTGGCGGTCGGCGGCTCCATCGGCACCGGCCTGCTGCTCGGATCAGCCGCCGCCATGGAAATTGCCGGGCCGGGCGTCATCCTAAGTTACCTGCTGGCCGCGTTCATCAACTTCACCGTGGCAATGGCTTTGGGTGAATTGTCCAGCCTCCACCCCGCCGCAGGGTCGTTCGGTGTTTATGGCGATATCTACTTGAATGATTGGGCAGGATTCGTTTCTCGCGCGGGCTACTGGGCTGCCATCGCCATTTCTATCGGCGCTGAACTGGTGGCCTCTGCACGCTACCTGGCATTCTGGTTTCCCACTGTCCCCGCACTGGTTTGGATCGTCGGCCTTTCGGTGCTGCTGCTGCTCATCAACTCTGCGAGCGTAGGCCGCTACGGCGCCTTCGAATACTGGTTCGCAATGATCAAAGTGGTAACGATCGGGGCTTTTATTCTTGTTGGCACGGCTCTGTTGTCGAGCGGCCGCGTAGCGCCGCAATACACAGCCCAGGGCGGATTTCTTCCTCGCGGAACCTTGGCGCCGTTGCTGGCCGTCGGCTTCGCCATTTACACCTTTGGCGGAATTGAAATGGTCGCAGTCACCACCGGCGAGTCGCGGAACCCGCGTGAGATTCCTCGCGCTGTGCTTCTTACTTTCCTGACGTTGTGTTTCGTTTACGTGGGCGCCATCATCGTGCTCGCCGGAGTGATGCCCTGGAACCGCGTTGCCGTCACGGAGAGTCCTTTCGTGACGGTGTTTCGCCTGGCAAATATTCCTGCCGCTTCCCACATCATGAATTTCGTAGTCCTCACTGCTGCGCTCTCTGGAGCGAACGCGGCTCTGTATATCTCTTCCCGGATGTTGTTCTCCCTGGCGCGGACCGGCTGGGCTCCCGCGGCCCTGGGGCGATTAAATGCCGCTGGCTCGCCGCGGCTCGCGGTACTCTGCTCGTCTTACGGAACCGTGGTCGCCTTCGTCCTCGAGAAATGGGCGCCAAAAACCGCGTTCGTCTCAATACTCGGAGTAGTCCTGGTCGGAATGCTGCTCTCGTGGCTGGTTTCGCTGGCCGCCCACGTAAGCTTCCGCCGCCGGATTTCTCCGGAACAACTCGCCAGCCTGCCGCTGCGTTCTCCCCTGGGCGCCTGGGGATCGGCGCTGGGATTCATATTGATCATTATCTCGATATTTGAGACCAACTCGCGCGTCGCTCTGATCTCTGGCGCTGTGTTCATGATCGTGGTGACGCTGGCATATTGGTGGATCCGCCCGCGACGAGCTTTGCTGTTGGCCAAGAATTAGAATGATGCTATGGACGATCTGCTCCGTTACCGCTCCGAGTTCCCCATCCTCGAGCGCACCACTTACCTGATCAGCAATTCCCTGGGCGCGATGCCGCGCGGGGTTTATGACGCCATGCAGTCGTATGCCGATATGTGGGCCACGCGGGGTGTGCGAGCCTGGGAAGAGCGCTGGTGGATGCTGGCCATCGAAGTTGGCGACAATATCGGCGCCCTGATGAATGCGCCCAAGAATTCCGTTTCCACTCATCAGAACGTGACTACGTGCCAGGCCGTGGTAGCCTCGTGCTTTGATTTTTCCGGCAAGCGCAACAAAGTGGTTTACAGCGACCTGAATTTCCCTTCAGTGATGTATTTCTGGGAAGCCCAGCGCGCCTATGGCGCTCGTGTCCATATGGTCAAGACTGACGACGGCGTAACCGTCCCCACCGAGCGCCTGCTCGATGCCATCGACGAAACCACGCTGCTGGTGCCCATTTCCCACGTGATCTTTCGCAGCGCCTACATTAACGACGCGAACGCGATTATCGAAAAGGCGCACAGAGTCGGCGCTCACGTGGTGCTCGATACCTTCCAATCTCTCGGCACCGTCCCAATTGACGTCCAGGATCTGAACGTTGATTTCGCCTGCGGTGGCGTTCTGAAGTGGCTCTGCGGCGGTCCCGGTGTCGCTTACTTATACGTTCGCCCCGATCTCGCGAAAAAGCTTGAACCAAAGTTTACCGGCTGGTTTGCGCATCAGGACTCGATGGCCTTCGAGACAGGCCCTATCCGATACACCGATACGCCTTTTCGCTTTATGAATGGCACAACCCATATTCCGTCTTTGGAAGCCGCCGGTCCCGGCTTGAAGATCATCGCCGAAGTTGGAATCAATCGAATCCGCGAGAAGTCGAAGAGGCAAACAGCTCGTCTCATCCAACTGGCTGAGAAACATGGCTGGCGCGTAAATTCCCCACGCGATCCCGAGAAGCGCGGAGGAACAGTTTCCATCGATATGCCTGATTCCCAGGAAGTCTGCCGCGAATTACTGAAGCGGGACATACTTGTAGACTGGCGTCCCAAAGCCGGCGTTCGCATCTCGCCCCATTTCTACAACAACGATGAAGAGTTGGAAATTGCGATCAGCGCGGTAGAAGAAATTCTGAATTACCGCGCAGTCGCCGCTCGCTAGCGCAACACTCCTTTGTGCACCTCAGTGTCCTCTGTGGTTTTCCCTTTGCAGCAATTACCAACGTAAGCCCCAACCCTCCTTTTCTACTGCGGACCTGCTTCCCTGCTGCCTATGCTCGACGCGAGCCCTTCGCGTATCTGGGCGAGGACCGTGACCTCTCTATTCCTGGCAACGAATGGCAAAGAGTTATTCTGGCCCATTGTCGGCGTGGGTGCGGGTCTATATCTCTTCTATCGCGGTTTCCGGCTGTTGCAGCGCAAGCGTCTCATCCTCAATACACCCACGTCCAAAATCCGCAGCGCATCCCTTGGCCTGGTAGAGATCAGTGGACTGGCAACGGGTCCGTACACCATGCCCGCACCGATTACCGCCATCCCCTGCTATTACGCCCGCACCGTAGGCTGGCAATGGAAGCAACAAGGCAAGAACAGACAATGGGTGAAATTCGCAGACGAAAGCAGGCACGTCCCCTTTTATCTCGACGATAACACCGGCCGCATGCTCATCGATCCACAAGGCGCAGAAATGGAAATCCATTGCGACTTCAAAGAGGAATACAACGGCAGCTCGCTTTTCTCGACCAGCAAGGATATTCCGCAGACGGTTTCCGGCTTCCTGGCGCGTCACGCGATCACTGACGATCGCAAAGTCAAAATTGAGGAATACTGCATTAAGCCGAAAAACGCCCTGTTTGTGCTGGGGACTCTGACAGAAAATCCCGGTCTGAACGTGAGCGCAAGTCCAACCTATAGTTCCGCCGGTCAGCACACGTTAACCCTGAAACTACAGGGAGCGATCAGCCCGGAAGTCGCAGCCGCGATGGAATCCATGCCGGGCGTAAGTGTCAGCAAGACGCTTAACTTAGGATTTGCCGATGGCACTATTCAGAAGCAAGTGATTCGCCTCTCCTCTTCCAGCACCTCCGAGAATTCCGGTGACCTCACACAGCAGGGCAAGATCGCGGCTGCCATGATGAAGGCCGGCATTACAAATCCCGCGGCCTGGGAGGCTGCCGGCCTGGAATATCCGCCAAGAGTGTCTACCGTGGAAGCTCAGCCCACCGCGGCAGCCCCAGCCCAAGGATTTGATTTGACTCCAAACGCTGTGCTGATGAAAGGCACAAAAGACCCCACTTTTTTCATCTCCTGGCGAAGTCAGCGTGAAGTAGTAAAGTCCCTGGGCTGGAAATCCGTGCTGATGATCTGGTGCGGCCCGCTGCTGGCAATCGGCAGCCTCTACATTCTGGCGGCACAGCTAGGCTGGCTATAGACTGTCTGGCACTGACACTCTTGCCCACGAACAAGGTGCAGCTAGGAGGAGCGTCAACGCGGGTTTCTCGCCGCGTTTTGGCATTGAGGGATGGAATGCCTGACTCCGCACACAAGGCCGTAGTGCAGGAAGCGTTTACGCAACAAGCCGAAGTGTATGCGGTGAGCCCGACGGTGGCAGACCCGGCCCGCATCGCACGGCTGGTCGAAGCCATTGCTCCCGCGCCAGAATCGCGCGTGCTCGAGGTCGCTTGCGGTCCCGGGTACCTGGCGCTGGCTTTTGGTCAGCGTTGCCGTGAAGCGGTCGGGCTCGATCTCACAGACGCGCTGCTGGCCATCGCTGAAAGGAAGCGGCAGGAGCGCGGCTTGGCGAATGTCCGTTTTCAGCGCGGCGATGCCGAGCGGCTGCCTTTCGCGGATGGGGAATTTGATGTGACCGTGTGCCGCCTCGCGCTCCATCATGTCGAAGAACCGTTGCGCGTGCTGCGCGAGATGGCGCGGGTCTGCCGGCCGCAGGGGAAGGTAGCCGTTGAAGATTTGGTGAGCAGTGAACATCGCGCACGCGCTGATTATCAGAACCGATTCGAACATTTGCGCGATCGTTCCCACACCCGCACGCTTTCACCTTCCGAGATGATGGGACTGTTCACCGCCGTCGGACTTGAAATCGAGCGGTTCTACTCTGGCGAGACGGTGCAGAACGTGGAGCGCTGGCTGGCCAACAGCCAGACTCCGCCGGACCGCGCCAAACAAGTTCGCGTTTTGATCGAGCGGGACGCTCGCGAAGATCTGAGCGGCAGGCGTCCTTATTTCGAAAACGGCCAATGGTTCTTTCGCCATATGACCCTGGCCGTCGTGGCCCGGCGACTTGGTGAATGAGCGGAACTGGAGCGCCGAATTCGCTGTACTAATCAAATTCAACCCCGCACGGTAGAATGCTGCCGTGGCGGTTCCCGTGCGCATCGGCATCCTGGGCGACTTCAACCCTGAGTTTCGCTCTCATCACGCCACCAATGATTCCCTTCAACACGCTGCGGCAAAACTAGACATGCCTGTCGAATCCAGCTGGATTCCCACTCCCTCGCTCCTCGAACCCGAAGCCCAAAAGATTCTCGAAAGCTTCGATGGACTCTGGGCCTCGCCCGGCAGTCCCTACAAGAGCTTCGAGGGAATGCTGAAAGGCATTGAGTTCGCCCGCCGCCGTGACTGGCCGTTCGTCGCCACTTGAGGCGGCTTTCAATACACTCTGGTAGAGTGTGCGCGCAACGTACTGGGGATCAAGGACGCCGACACCGCCGAAAACAATCCCGGCTCGAAGAACATCGTGATTTATCCGGTCGCGTGTGCTGTGCCCAACCGCGATCGGTCCGCTCCAAAACTCTCGGGTGTCGTTCCCGAAATTCGGCTCAGGCCCGGCTCGTACCTGCAGACGTTCTATATGAAGGACACCGTTGAAGAGGAATTTTTCTGCAACTATGAAGTGAATCCGGAGTACGAATATGCGGCCATGGAAGCGGGATTCCCGGTGGTTGCTCGTGGTGCGCAAAACGAAGTTCGCGCTATCGAATCCCCCACACATCGATTCTTCCTAGCGACGCTCTTCCAACCCCAACTCTCTTCCAAGCCGGACAACCCGCATCCCATCATCCTCGCCTTCGTGCAAGCCGCCGCCGATTGGGCCAGAAAAAAACTTGACGATAGCGTGCTGGAGTAGGTTTCTACGCTGGCGTTTGTTATATACCGCTCCCGGTGTGTTCTTGGGAAGTCATTAGCTTAGCGGAAAGATACGTGCAAAATCTTGGATTGAAAGGACTTGCTTATAAGGCATAGACAACAAATGACTTAGTTGCGGAAATGGAGAAGGTGGAACCTTTTAATTCGCCGTTGACCAGCAGTAGGCAATTCCATTGAAGTTGCGGATGTAAACTGTGACAACACGTCCGACCTCCTGGTCGCTCAAAACACAACTGGTCGTTGGCGCTGGCGCAGTCGGTGTGCTGGTTAAGTAGGGGAGACGAAGCTTTCAACCCCCGGTGGGTTACTACTGGGGCGGGATGTTGCCTACCCCGTAGCCGTTGGTGCGGCGGCGGTTTAGTGGGTTACAGTTGTTTCGCTTTGCCGTATTCGGTGTTGTAGTGAAGCTTGATCACGCCACAGGTGCCCTGCTCCGCTGAATAAACGACGCAGGTGTCAAAGGGCCGCGAATAAACGTGCAGGCTCACAGCACGCTGGTTGAAATCCCGTGAGTTTACGACACGATGCACGGGCTCAAGCGGGTCCACTGCGCAGGGATGACTAGGGTTCATCTCCACAGTGTCGGTAGGTTCCAGCTGACATTTGCCATCATCCAGATTCTGCCTAATGACTCGATAATTCTCCACCAGAAGCTTGCCGATGGGAACGGCCATCCAGCAGTTCTGGTCGCGATGATTATGTACAGAACTTGACTGACCCACATCCCAGCAGATCGCAACTAGCTCGTAAAGCGGCGTTTTGTCGATCAGATTCCGCGTATAGTGCTGGCGATCCCAGGTCAGATAAGCGCCAAGCGTATCTGGCGCAACAGGAGTCTTGTCAACAAAGCGGAGAATTTCTTCCGTCCCGCTAAATGCCGACTCAGGAAACCGACGCAACGCAGCGACAAAGTCCTGTATCGAGACATTCTTGGACATCGTTTGTGTACTCATTCCGCACCCCGCGCCGCCCAGTATAGCGCTGTCTCATTCGATAAACATGCAGTCCCCATAGGAATAGAAGCGGTATCTTTGTTTCACCGCATGGTGGTATGCTTGGAACAACGTGTCTTTGCCGGCAAATGCGCTGACCAGCATCAGCAGAGTGGATTGCGGCAGATGAAAGTTAGTGAGCAGCGCGCCGACGATCTGAAATTTGTGCCCCGGGTAAATGAAGATCTCGGCTTCGACGCTGCCCGCCTGTACTCGTCCCGAACTTCGCGACGAATTTTCCAGGGTGCGGACCGTCGTGGTGCCAATCGCTATGACGCGCCTTCGCCCATCCAGCGCACAATTAATCCGGGCCGCCGCTTCTTCTGAAATGAGATAGGATTCGCCGTGTAATCGATGCTCTTCAACATTCTTAACGCGTACCTGCTGAAAGGTGTCAAGACCCACATGGAGCGTGATGTCTACCATCTCAATGCCACTCTTCTGCATGCGAGCGAGGATCTCAGTGCTGAAGTGAAGGCCGGCAGTGGGAGCGGCAACTGACCCGCGTTCGCGGGCATAAACGGTTTGGTAACGCTCTCGATCTTCGGCGCGGTCGGGTCTCTTGATATAAGGCGGCAAGGGCACATGCCCGAGCCGATCAAGCACTCCGAAGAAGTCAGTCACGGGAGCAAAACAAATTGTTCTCTCCCCGAATGTCCTGCGAGCCACTACTTCCGCTTGCAATTCATCTGCGTCGCCAAAGAACAACTGTTCACCGATTCCAATCTTTCTGCCTGGACGCACCAGGCACTCCCATTCGTATGGATGACAAGAAATCTGCCGAGTGAGTAGAACCTCAATATTTCCCTTCAAAAACCGACGTGAAGCGGCATTCCCGGGGCTGAGAGGTTGTGCCTTTACTCCACTTCGCCTGCCGAACAGCCGCGCTGGGAACACCCTAGTGTTATTGAACACAACCAGATCATTCGGCCGCAGCAAGTCAGGGAAATCCTGGAATGGGCGATCCTGCAAAGCTCCCGAGTTACGGCGTAAATGCAACATTCTTGAACTAGCACGATCCAGAAGCGGTTCGTTGGCTATTAACTCGGAGGGAAGGAAATAATTGAAATCTGAGACCAGCACGCAATTCGATTATAGGATTTAGGGAGAGCCCTCGGCTTCAGAGAGATGGTCATTGATTTGTAATAGTCTGTAAACTGACATTGTCCGAATGCGAGCCAATGCGTTAGGATACGCGGAACCGGGCGCGCTCCCTCCTACTGTTATGCCCAGCGAACGCCAATATCGCCGAGAGATCGTCTTCTTCGGAAGATCTCTGCACGATCGCGGCTACGTGGCAGCGATGGACGGAAATCTTTCCGTCCGGCTGGATGAAAATCGCATCCTTGCTACGCCCACCGCGATGTGCAAGGGAATGATGCGCCCTTCAGACCTGGTCATCGTGGACCAGAATGGCCGCCGTATATCAGGGCGGCGCGAGGTCTCCAGCGAGATCGCAATGCATCTTCTGATTTACAGGCTGCGACCGGACGTTCGAGGCATCGTGCATGCCCATCCCCCGACCGCGACCGGGTTTGCAGCGGCCGGCATTCCGCTTAATCAGCCGTTGGTTTGCGAAGTCGTCATCGGGTTGGGTTCGATCCCCCTTGCGAGATATGGAACGCCGGGAACGCCCGAATTAACTGAGGCATTGGAACCATTGGTGCCTCACTATGACGCTCTACTGATGTCAAATCACGGTGTTGTTGCCTATGGCGTCGACTTGCACCATGCGTACATGAAAATGGAAACCGTGGAGCATTTCGCGCAGATCGCGTTAGTTACTCATCTTCTCGGGCATCAACAGCCGCTGGGCAGCGCGGAATTGGAAAAGCTACTAGTAGCCCGGAGTAAGTACCAGGGGTCAAAATCGTCGGCCGCGCTTCCGATTTGTGTGACGGGACAGGATGATGAGGACAATCATGAATCTCGCCGAAGTCCCGATTCCACACCCGTCCAGGTGAAACCTCGAAGAGTGACCCGCCACAGTTAAGCAGGTCTGAACTCAATCTTGGGCTTCTCATTCCAACGTTCTGCCGGGCCACGCCACGACTGAGGGACTCATTCCGCAGCCATCAGATCAACAAACCTGAAGCCGTCTTGCGAGACAGTTTCTCCGGTAACGATCGGCAATGCCGACTGCAGCATCGGGCCAGCGTAAACGAAGGAATGAAATTCTCCGTTTTCGCCACAAGGATCAGCGCCCTTCGGCAGCGATGCGAGGAAATCCACATCGAAATCCCGGCCCGCAAAGTCCCCGCTCAATTTGCGCGTATCTACACAGGTCAGCTTGGCTTGTAATCCGGAAGCGATCATCTCGCGGGCCAGCTCCAGAGTCGGCATGCCCCAGATTGGAAATATCGGTTCCAGCCCTGTTCCCCTCATTTGTTTTTCCCGGTAGGCGCGGACATCCTCAAGGAAGAGGTCACCAAATGCGATGGCTTCGATCCCTTCGGATACCGCCTTGGCGCACGTTTGCGCCATCAGCGATTCATATTGCTCGTTGGGACATGGCCACGGCAGGAGAACTGGCCACAGGGGAAGGCCTACTAGTTCCGCTTGGCGTGCCACTAACTCGCGCCGGACCGCATGCATGGCGACGCGATCCGCTTCCTGGTTGAGAGTAGTGAGCAGTCCTACGACGTCATACTTTCCCTGCTGCCGCAGGACATGAAGCGCCCAGGCGCTGTCCTTGCCGCTGCTCCAGGAGAGCAGAATGCGCTTCATCGCGACTGGTCAGCCTTTGGAATTCGATCCAGTGACAAGCTCACGCCCGAAACCGATTTTTTTGTTTGCTTCCTGCTCACTTGTTCAAAAAGTTCACTGATGATCAGGACCCCATCCGCAATGCGAGGTCCTGGACGGGAGAAATAACTACTGGCATCCATGGCAAACACGCTGCCGTTGCGAACCGCCCGCAGCGAATGCCATTCAGCGGGAAACTGGAACTTCCGCAGCTCTGCTCCGACTTCAGTCTGATGGTATCCGCACGGCATGACGAGGATCACATCGGGATCGCTTGCTGCGATGGTTTGCCAGTCCGTTTCGTAACCCGGTTCTCCGGCGCGGCCTAGAACGTCAATGCCTCCCGCCAGTCCGACCATCTCCGGCACCCAGTGACCACCCACAAACGGCGGTTCCATCCATTCCAGGCACAGCACACGTAGTGGCTGAGAAGATCGCGGATGTTTCACTTGCGTGATGCGCCGTTCCAGCAGAGAAACCAATTCGCTGGCGGCAACAGCGCGTCCCGTCGCCTCTCCCACCGTAATGATGTCGCTCCAGACATCAGCTACAGTTCGCGGGCTTAGTGACAGCACACTCGGCGTTGGCGAAAGCAAACCGAGCACTGCCCCGAGGTCGCCCGGCGCCGCCGCGCAAACGTGACACAGATCTTGAGTGATGAGCAGGTCAGGCTTGATTTCCTGCAGCTTCTCGATGTCCAAACGGTAGAGACTCTCAGCCCTTGCCGAGAATTCCTTTACAGTTCGGTCAATTTCTTTTGGGGACAAGCCAGAAGCAAGTTTGCTTCGCACCACTACGGGCTTGGTACGGGCCTCGGCAGGATAGTCACACTCAAAGGTGACGCCCTTGACCGAGTCGCCCAAACCGAGTGCAAACAGTATTTCCGTTCCTGAAGGTAGCAATGAACAGATGCGCATTTGTGTTACGTCCTGTTGTGACAACTCAGCCGTTCGTATGTGATTCGGTCAAGGAATGTCTCGATGACCAGAACTCATATGCTCCAAACAAAACCGACGCGAACAGCAACGTACTGGCGACACTGCGCCCATAGTAGGGAATGCCGGCGATATAGCATTCGACTAGTCCGGCCCACGTATGCGGAAAACTTTGCCAGCCAAACCAGACGCCAAAGTTGCTGATGAGGTAGAACGCAGTCGGTCCCGCAAAGCTGGCCAGGAAAAATCGCGGAACGGTGGCACGCCGGCGCAACCACCATCCCGCCAGCGCGATTGAGGCGAACGCCGGCGCCTGGAATAGCTCCAACCAGCCAATGTTCAGGTGGTATACAAAGTTGGTGAGAATGACGTCGCTGGCGACCAACAGAACCACCGGAAACCACACAGAATCCCGTTTCCGCAGATGTGCACCACCAAACAGCAAGGCGCCATACACTGGAGAAAAGTTGTGCAGGTGTGGAATGAATCGAGCCAACACTGAAAGTACGATAATTAGATAAACCATATTCTCCTCGCAGAGTGCTTTCCATGCAGAACCTCTAAAATCTGAAACGTAGGCCAGTTCGATAGGTAATCCGCAGTGCCGGAAATCCCAATGCCTCCATGTAGGAGCGATCAAGCATGTTCTCGATCACACCGAGATACGAAAGCTGTTTCGTAATTCGATAAGTCCAGGCAAGGTCCCATTTGCTGTAAGGGTCCGCGCTGGTTAGTGGTGGATTCAGGGACACGAAGTCGCTATCCACACGTCGTCCGACGTACAGAGTGGTGGAGTTTAGAGTAAGGCGGCGCCAGTTCCAGCTGATGCCCAATGATCCGGAATGACGCGGCCGACGCTGCAGACTCTGGCCAACGCCAAAAACAGGGTCTGAAGGCGTGCTGCTTTCGAGAATCCTGCTATTCAAGTAAGTGTACGCTGCCGTCAGCCGTAACCCAGCCACTGGAGCAGCTTCGACGATCACTTCCGATCCGTTCGCCTTGGTCCGGTTTACGTTGAAAAACGATCCAAGAAACATTTGAGTTGCAGGGTCGAAGCCAAGGCTCTCAAACTGGATCAGGTCACGGAAGCGGTTATCAAACCAGTTCACCTCGACTTTGGCGAGGTCTCCCCAGAAACGCTGCTCGATTCCAAAATCGAAGCTGCGAGCTCGTTCAGGACGCAGGTTCGGGTTCCCGCGAAACGAGGGTTCCGGACTGAAGGATTCGGTGAAGTTCGGCTCCTTGATTCCCATACCGAAATTGAATTTGAGTTTGGTTGCGCCCAGCCCGTGGGTTCCCTGCCGGATCAGGAATGCAGCGGAACTCCGCGGTACCAGCGCCTGCCCAAAGCTGCCGTTCTGCTCGACCCGAACTCCGTTAGAGAGGAACAATCGGCCCAGCACAGCCTGATGCTGAAAGGTGCCGCCGAAGTTGTTGCGTTCGGCGCTGGTGGCCCCAGAAGGAAAGCTGGGGTCACCGATGAAGCCCTGTTCGACGTCCCAGTCGAAAGCGAGCGTAAGGATGTGTTGCCCCCAACGTTCGCCACCTGATCCCAATGTCAGGTCACTCTGATAGCCGATGTGGTGACGTCGCGTATCGTTTACAAAATTGAAAATGAAATCAAACAATTCGAACTGTCCGACATGCCCATCGAAAACCGGCGTAAAGGGAGGATCTTCAATCTCGTCGCGCGATACTTGGCGCGACCGGTCATACGTATACATGAGACGCTGGTCCCAGGAGCCAGTGGTGTGATCCTTCACTGCGAGGCTGGTGTATCCGTCAGCCCGCCTGAGGAAGGCGCCGGTATCGGGCGGCCCAAATGCAGTTTGGCCGGGCGTGCTCGCGTGAGAAGAATCACCGCGAATAACCCATCGCAATTGCGTGTGCTTGCCTAGCCCCAGGCCAAGATTCGCTCCCCCGGTCGAGTCGCTGAAATCCGCGTCTGGCCCCTGGTTATCGGTGTCAATTCGCGACCAGTAGCCGTCGTAATCGAATTTCTGAAACTGCCCTCCCACTCCCGCTCCGCCGTGGAAGGTGTTGTACTTCCCGGCGTCGAAGTTAAGCCGGAGATGTGGCCTGCTGTCCTCTGCCTGACCGCGTCGTGTAAAGAACTGGACAACCCCCGTCATCGCATCCGACCCGAACAGAGCCGACTGCGGCCCGCGGACAATTTCCACCCTTTCCAGATCGTCCGGCGTCAGATTCGAGAAATCGAAGGCTCCGCCGGGTTCGTTAATCGGCACGCCATCGACCAGAATCTTGGTGTGATCGCTTTCGCCTCCGCGTATGAACAATGACGTAATCGTCCCAAGCCCACCGCTGCGGTTCACAGTCACGCCGGGAACCACCTGTAAGAGATCGCTCACCACTAGAGACTGCCGAGCTACTATTTCGTCGGCGCTGATGGTGCTAGTTGAACTTCCAATCTGCCCTGTTGGCGTTTCCGTCCGGTTAGCGGTGACGTTGACTTCCTCCTGTATGCGAGCAACGTCGAGTTGAATTTCCTGATCTACGAGAGGAACGGCCACTCTCTTCGCCTGAAAGCCGGACAACTGAATTTCTACCGAGCAACCGGCGCTGCACGTTTGCGCAAACCGGAATCGGCCCTGCTGATCCGTCAATGTGCGAGCCAGTTCCACCGTATTGGCGGACAATCGCACAGTCGCCCGCGGAATGAACGCATGGTTGGGATCGCGAACGATGCCCGATATCGTGGAATTAGTCTGAGCCAGTGATAATGCGCCCAGAATCCCGGCGCAAATGATCAGGAGAACAAATCCAGTGAACCGCATGGCACTCCTCCTTTACACGCGAAAGGGGTTTGGTGTTGACGGTCGCGCCGGTCTCCTGGCTTCGCGAGTTAGGACGTGTTCAGTGTCCGATTACGGCAATCGGCCTTCCCAGTCTCCCAGTGGCCGATCGCTATTTTCCTCGCTTACAGTTGCGCGGCAGCGCGGGATTCTCACCCGCTTCCCTCCTCGTCAGCGATGACGAGGATGCGCGAACCAACAATTGTGAAAGAGCAAAACGAATGGTGCGGCAAATTTACTCGCGGGCTTCTTGAAAGTCAATGCAGGCGCCAGCTGCTTTGCTTGTTCTTATTTGGTTATGCCAATAAAATCTTTGCGAACCAGAATTCCCGGTCGTGCTCGATTGTTGCTGCGAACGCTTCGACATCGATTTCTGTGGAGACTCAGGGCCCCAACCGGTCCCGGCGAAGTGCGCCGAATTGAACGATGGTTGGCCACTGCCAGAGTTTTTCTCGCAGTTTCTGCCTTGGTTGCGATCAGGCTGGATCCGGGAGAAATCCGCTATTCCCCCTGGGCTTACGGGCTCTTTGCCTTCTACATCTCCCAAGGTGTGCTCATTCTGCTGTTGCTTCGGCAGCGTGAGCAGTCAACAGCGTCATTTCGTTTACTCGTTCATGCTGCTGACGTCGTGTGGCCGGCACTGATAGGTTTGTTCGCCACTGGCCGTGGTAGTCCGTTTTTTTTGTTTCTTGTCTTTGTGCTGGCCGCCGCTGCATATCGCTGGGGGTTATGGGAAACGATCGGGACCGCGACTTCGGCCGTGGTGTTACTGTGGATCGAGAGTCTGGCTTTGCACTTAGGCTTTTTTCAGTGGCTCGACAGTATTCTCCTGCGCAATAACCTTTCCCCTCTAGGCGTGGACCCTACCGATTTCGAACCAAAACATCTTTTCATGCGCTCCGCGTATCTGCTGGTGATGGCTCTTCTGCTGGGTTATCTGGCAGAACAGCAGAAGCAGCTACGCGCTGAAAGGGCAGTGATTGCGCGAATTGCTGGAAAAGCACGCGTTGAAGCGGGCCTCACGGGTACACTTCAGGAAATCCTCGGGGAGTTGCTAAGCATGTACGGCGCCCGCCGCGGACTCGTGGCCTCCCAGGAAGCAAATAGCCATCGCGTTTTTGTAGGTGAATTGGGAGTTGCCGGTTCCGGTCCGTCCGCGTTGCATTGGCTCGAGCCGCTGCCCACGGACACTACAACTTATCTATTCGATTCCGAGGCGGAGACGTGTTATGTGAGCCAGAACGGTGCCGAGCACGTAGTGCTGCGTGGCCTGGATAAGGTGGGCCAGAGAATCCGCACAAACTCGGCTGCATTCCTCGACCGATTGAGAAAACAGCGGCAGTTTCAAAACCTGCTCGTCATTTCATTTGTCTTTGGGAGTGAATGGTGGGGTCGAATCTTTCTTCTGGATCCATCTTCAGTTGGCGAGATCGAAGAGGAGCTGCGTTTTTTACAGGAATTAGTGCGCCAGGTTGGCCCCGCGGTCTACAACGTCTACCTTTTGCGGCGGCTGCGGCTGCGAGCCGGTGCCGTGGAGCGGGCCCGCTTTGCCCGCGAGTTGCATGATGGAGCCGTGCAGTCGCTCATCGCAGTGGAGATGCAAGTTGACGTCTTGCGCCGGCAATCGGGCAAGTCGGGCCCGATCACAGACGAACTGAGGCGCATACAGGGGCTGCTCCGTGAAGAGGTGCTTAAACTCAGGGAGCTGATGCAGCAGATGAAGTCGCTGGATGTGGACTCCAGACGGTTGCTCGGATTCCTGGCTGATACGGTCGAGAGATTTCAGCGCGAAACCGGAATCTCGGCCAGATTTCTCTCCGATCTGGACCACCTGGAAATGCCACAGCCGGTTTGCCGAGAGGTGGCACGCATCGTGCAAGAGAGCCTCGTGAATGTACGCAAGCACAGCGGCGCGCGGCAAGCGCTGGTTCGTTTGAGTTCGAATAGCGATCGATGGAGCCTGGTCATTGAAGATGATGGTAACGGATTTCCTTTTGCCGGTCGTCTTTCGCATCTCGAATTGGATACACTGGGCCGAGGACCACAAGTGATCAAGGAACGGGTTCGTGTGATTAAGGGTGAGCTCACGATAGAATCAGTTCCGGGTCAAGGTTCGCGGCTCGAGATCAATATTCCCCACAAACGGGAAGCAGCTTATGGATAACAGACGCTCGCAGCCTATTCGCATCGTGATTGCGGACGATCATCCGATTTTCCGCGACGGTTTGCGCCGCCTCCTGGAAGCGGAGTCCGATCTTCGGGTAGTAGGTGAAGCCTGCGATGGCAACGAGGCAGTGAAACTGGCGCGGCAGTTACGCCCCGATATCCTCTTGCTTGATCTTGCCATGCCCCGGCAACCAGGGCTTGAAGCCTTGCGCGAGATGAACTCGGGGACAGGGCCGAACTCCGTGCGAGTCATTCTGCTTACGGCGGCGGCAGAAAAGAAGCAGATCGTCGAAGCCCTGCAGTTAGGCGCGCGGGGAGTTGTTCTGAAGGACTCGGCCACGCAGCTGCTCCTCAAGAGCATTCATACCGTCATGTCGGGGGAATATTGGGTAGGTCGCGAGAGCGTGTCCAACCTCGTGCAGTACCTCAGGACTTTGGTTCAGTCTTCAGGCGAGGAGGCCAGGCAAAAGAAGTTTGGCCTCACGCCAAGAGAACTGGAAATTGTTTCTGCCGTCGTCGCCGGCTATTCTAATAAAGAAATTGCCGAGTACTTCAAGATAAGTGAAGACACTGTTAAACACCACCTGAGCAACATCTTCGACAAGTTGGGCGTCTCCACACGACTGGAACTAGCGCTTTTTGCCGTGAATCAGGGCTTGCCTCTGAAGACCATTGCCTGACCCCCAGCATCCCAGCATGGCACTTTCGTGCCATGCTGCAGCACCATAGTGCCATTGCTTCCCTGATACATGGAACTAGCATGTAACCTAGGTTAATTTGCCAGGGAGTTGCAAGGCTTTACACCGATTTACAAAGTTGCTTTGCCTACTGGCACCAAACAGCAAGAACCAAGTGGAGGAGAGTGTGGCACAGTTTCTACAACAGCTCTGGTCAAACGAGCAGGGCCAGGACATCGCGGAATACGCCGTGATGTTGGCAGTTATTCTGGTGATTGTCGTCGGCACAATCCGGCTAATCGGCGGAAACGCCAACAACGTATTTTCTTCCGTTAGCAGCTCGATCCAGTAATCCCGAATTTCCAGCCACTCGGGATTAGTCACTCCAGCGTGCAGAATTCCTGAAGGGTTGAGTTACGCCCGTAGGCAAATCAGGCGAATACGTCTGTGCAATACGTGGGCTGATCGTCTCGTAACGCAGCCTTGAACCGGCCGAATCAAGGTAGTGCGATCACCTACCCACATCACAGCCGTTGTTCAGCAACGCACGATCTTAGGGCTCTGTATGCCGCGGGTGGCATTTCGCGTGTCGACCACCAGCTGCGCCTCGCGCACGATGCGCTGGTAGTCGTAATCGGAGTGGTCGGTGACGATCAGCACGCAGTCATATTGCCCGAGGTTTTCAAGGGGTGTGCATTTCATCTGCAAGTCGTATTTGCGTCCTCTACCCACGGTTGGAAAGTACGGATCGTTGTAGCTGACCTGTGTGCCCTCTTTTTGCAGAAGCTCGATGATGGTCAATGAAGGAGATTCGCGCAGATCATCGATATCTTTCTTATAAGCCAACCCAAGCACCAGGACTTTTGCGCCGTTCAGTGCCTTTTTGTGCTGGTTCAATGCCTTGGCAACAGAATCCAGCACGTGATATGGCATGTTGCTGTTAATCTCTCCGGCCAACTCGATGAAGCGGGTGCGGAAGTCCCATTCTTTCGCTTTCCAGGAAAGATAGAAGGGGTCTACGGGAATGCAATGTCCGCCCAGGCCGGGCCCCGGATAGAACGGCTGAAATCCAAATGGTTTGGTCGCGGCCGCGTCAATGACTTCCCAGATATCCAATCCCATCCGCAGCGACAACATTTTAAGCTCATTCACCAGCGCGATATTCACGCAGCGATAGATGTTCTCCAGCAGCTTTGTCATTTCTGCTGCAGCGGGCGACGAAACACGCACCACTCGATTGAAGATGGAGCCGTACAATGCTGCTGCCAATTCGGAAGCCTGGGGGTCGAGTCCACCAACTACTTTGGGAATGTCACGACGCGCCACTGTTTGATTCCCCGGATCCTCACGCTCCGGTGAAAAAGCCACGTAAAACTCTTGACCGTTCTTTGAACTCGACCGTGCCGCCTTCAGACCAGTCTTATTGCCCTTTTCCAGGATTGGGACCATCACTTCTTCCGTGGTTCCTGGATAAGTCGTGCTCTCCAGCACGACCAATTGACCGGCTCGCAAATGAGGGGCGATCGCGTGCGTCGTATTAGTGATAAAGCTGAGATCAGGTTCGTGGTATTCATTCAAAGGAGTGGGAACACAAATTATGATCGCGTCCATTTCCCGCAAGAGCGCATAGTCGGAAGTGGCTCGAAACCCCTGAGCTTGCGCTGCCTGGATGTCGGTGGCAGGGATGCGAAAAATATAAGACCCGCCCTTGGCCAGCGTCGAAATCTTCCGCTCGTCGATATCAAAACCGGTTACCGAAAACTTCTGCTCTGCATAAAGCAGGGCGAGTGGTAGTCCGACATAACCGAGTCCGATGACAGCCACCCGCGACTCGCGAGTCTCGATCCTATTCTTTAGCTCAGAAAACGAAGAAGTAATAACGGAATAGTCGGACATGAGAATTACTTGGCGAACAAAAATTCTAGCATGGTTCAGGCAGGCTTCTGTTGGGGAGGAGAGTTGTTGCCGATTACTTCAGTACCGGTGCTGAAGCGCTGTTTGCATGCGGCCCTAAACAAAACGGGGAACCACAGATGCAATTGACGGATTTGGAAACTGCAGGCTACGATCATGCAAATGTGGATTCGTACGCGTAAAGCGGTGTGCTCGTTGATGATCGCTGCTTTGCCATCCTCTTTGTTGGTGGCCAGCGATACCCCAGCAGCCATGCTGTATGCGAAAGGTACGACATGGCTGAACGGCGCTGTTGTACCCCATTCCTCAGCGATTTTTCCCGGTGACATGGTACAGACCAACAATGATGCATTGGCGAACATCAACGCCCCCGGCTCCAATGTCGTGGTCCTCCCCAATTCCGTGCTGAAATACGAGGGTTCGGCGGTTTCGATTGAACGCGGCGGCGTTACCGTAGCCACCTCGAAGCAGCTGAACACTAATGTTGGCGAAATCACAGTGAGGCCGGCTGCGTCCAGCAAGCCAACCGAGTTTGAAGTCACCGATAAAGGAAATGTTGTTCAAGTTATCGCGCGCCGAGGGGATCTGAGTATCAATGACGGCGCGGTCACGACCATGATCGTACAGGGGCAACAACTTGAGGTTGATAAGAAGAAAAAGAAGAAGCGTGGGGCTGCGGCAATGCCCACAGGAAGTAACCCAATCCTGACTCCGAAAGTTGCGGCAATTGCCGGGGGAGCAGCAGGCGTCGGGATTCTGATTTCAGTCATCGGCGGCAGGGGCGGATGCAATCCCAATCCGGTGAGCGCTGATAATCCTTCCTCTTCAACTTGCCGTTAGCGCTCCACAGCCATAGCGACCGCATTCCCTCCGCCCAGGCAAAGTGCGGCAATGCCGCGATGAACATCACGACGGATCATCTCGTAAATCAGGGTCACTAGAACCCTAGCGCCGCTGGCGCCAATGGGATGACCAATCGCCACAGCACCGCCATTTACGTTGACCTTCTCGGGACTCAGGCCAAGTTCTCGCATCACGCCGAGTGCCTGCACCGAAAATGCTTCATTGAGTTCGTAGAGATCAACATCCTCGTTCTTCCATCCGGTCTTCTGCCAGATCTGGCGGACTGCTCCCACCGGCGCCATCATCACCCACTTGGGATCAACGCCACTAGTGGCCTGAGCGACGATGCGAACCATCGGCTCTGCACCAAGCTGCTTTGCGCGTGCAGCACTGGTGACGACGACCGCTGCAGCGCCATCATTCACGCCTGGAGCATTGCCCGCAGTTACTGTTCCGTCTTTCTTGAACGCAGGTTTGAGTGAACGCAAGACTTCGATAGTAGTGTCTTCGCGCGGCGATTCGTCCTTATCGAAGATCACGGGTGCGTCCCCCTTCCGCTTGGGCGAAAGCTCGACCGGAACGATCTGCGCCTTGAAGCGGCACTCCTTCGTCGCAGCGAGCGCCTTGCGATGCGAATTCAACGCGAACTCATCCTGCTCTTCTCGCGTGATGCCATATTTCTCCGCAACATGCTCGCCGGTGATGCCCATGTGGTAGTCGTTGTAAATGTCCCAAAGACCATCGTGCACCATGGAATCGATGATCTTTGCGTTGCCCAGACGATATCCTTTGCGCGCGTTCGGCAGAAGGTATGGTGCGTTTGTCATCGATTCCATTCCGCCAGCTACAACAATAGAACTGTTGCCGGTCTGGATGGCTTGCGCGCCCAGAGCAACCGCTTTCAGTCCGGAACCGCAAACCTTGTTGATGGTCATGGCACCCACTTCCGGCGGCAGTCCACCGAAAATCGCAGCCTGTCTCGCTGGATTTTGCCCCAGCCCTGCTGAGACCACATTGCCCATGATGCATTCATCGACCTGCTTAGGATCGAACTTGGCCCGCTGCACCGCTTCGCGAACTACGATTGCTCCAAGTTGTGGAGCGCTCAGTTCGGACAAACTCCCCTGGAATTTCCCTACCGGCGTACGGCAACCGGAGATGATGACAACTTCGTCAAAACCAGCCATTGACGTGCTCCTGCGATGAATTCTGCCCTCGCTATTATAGATGTTGTATTTCTTCGGACGAATCAACCGGCAGGGAGCGCCGGATGGAGCTGATTACAACGATCGGCGAAAAATATCCCGGATCGCAACCGTTTCAAGTGAAGCTGCAGGAAATTTTGCTGCCTGGAAATCGAAATTTGCTCTTGCTGCGTGACGCAATTTTCTCTTTTTTGTCCTCTTGTGACTTTGGTGCATCGCTCAAGCGCGCAGATGAGCATCATTTTTTTCTTGACATCACTTTTTATTGACTCTATACATTCAATCAGTTGCAACAGAACAACGTTGCGTAGTCCATGAAAAATGGAAGGGAGAATAGATCCATGGCAGCGAAAAAGAAAGCCAAGAAGAAAAAGAAACACTAAGAACTTTTTAGTGCAAAGCAGAATCGGGGACGCGCAATGCGTCCCCTGCTTTTTTCTGCACGCACGCCCTACTCAGTTCACGCGCTTATTAGATGGCTGGATCTCGTGAATGATTTTCTCGGTCGCCGGACAGAGATTGCGGTAAGCGCAAAAACTGCAGTGCCGTCCAGGCGTGGCCTCGAACTTACCCGCCAGAATGTTTTCAGCAATCTCTTCCACCTTCTCCGCCGTTTGCTGAAGCTCCTGCTCGGTGCGTCGCGTGATGACCGGAGCGTTATCCTCCAGGTTGTAGAAGCTCAGATGATCCACGCGATAGTTCCATTTCTCGCGCGCTGCTAATACATAAATGGAGAGTTGCAGACTCTCATCGGCGTCATCCTGAGTTCTCGGCTTTCCGGTCTTGTAGTCGATGATGACAACGCTTCCGTCCTTCAGTTGGTCGATGCGATCAATGCGTCCGGCAATTGTTGTCGCCTTAAGCCGTATTTCGAATACTTCCTCCGTATGAAGGACCTTAGCAGCCGTCATTCGACGCGCTACCCCGAGAAAATCCCTCAGTTGCCCGGCTCCTTTCTGCTGATAGAGATCGTGCTGGTAGGGATCGCTGATACCCGCTTGGGACAAGTCTTCGTGGAGTTGCTGGAGCAGAGCTTCATCTGACAACGGCCGGTTAAATCGCAGCGAGTCATAGTAGACCCGCAGCACGCGGTGCAAGGCAGCGCCGTATTGCATGGCTGCCGGTATTTCTCCGGGAAGTCTCCATTCGCGTTCTAGCTTGAACTGAAGAGGGCAGGTTTCGTAGCTCTGAATCGCACTTGCGCTCAGTCTTGTGTTCAAAGCCGTCGCGGGAGGCATCGAAACCCACTCCGAGGTGCGCGATGCAATCGCAGGTGCATGAGCCTGACCGAACAGGTCTACCTGAAACCCGCGAGCGTTGCGTCTCAACAGACATTGGCTCAGAGTCTTATCTTTCAGCAGATCCCGCAGGACTCCCGGAGGGGTGGTGTCCTGGCCCTTTCCCTTCCGAGCATAAATAGCAAGAAAATCTCGAGCCCTTGTCATCCCAACATAGAACAGACGACGCTCCTCCTGTTGATGCAACGTTTTGTCGTCACACTGCCCCACAGAATCGGGATCTCTCAATTCACGGGGAAACTCAACCAGCGGCTCGCGGTAAGCGGACGGGAACGAACCGGAATTGGCACGAAGAATGAATACCTGCTTGAACTCGAGCCCCTTCGCGGCGTGAACGGTCATCAGCCGCACCGCGTTCTGATCAACCGTCGGCAGAGGAATCACGCCGCGAGCCTCACGAAAGTAATCGAGGTATTCGAGAAGCTCGGCAAGGTCGCCGGTCTTGGTTACCGGTTTGTTCTCCCAAAAATCGACGAACTTGAGAACTGCAGTGATGGCCTGCGATTTGGGATTAAGAGCAAACCGGCAGATCACAATCTCGACCGCACTGCGGCCCTTCGCTGCCGTGCGAGTAATCTCTCCCGCTGTCTGCTGCAATGATTCGAGTACCTTGTCGCCGCCTTCGGTTTGTCGAAGCACTTCTGCCAGGTTCGCGTTCTCGTCATTTTTCGGAATCGCCTTCAGCCGGGCGCGCAACTTTTCCGGATCGATTGCGAACTGGGGCAACGCCGCCACCCGGAACAGGCTGGCGCTGTCGTTTATGGAAACCACCGCACCCAGGCACGCTAGAAGATCGCGCACCTCGGGAGTATCCAGCACGTCCATGTTTTCAATGGAAAGGGGGATTCCCTGCACAGCCAGTTCGGTTGCCACCTGGTCGCGATGCAAATGCTGGCGATACAGCACCGCGAAGTCGCTCCATCGGCAATGGCTTTTTCGCTGCTGCTCGCGTAGGGTGCTTACCAAATCCGAGGATTCAACCTGCTTGGCTGTTAGAAGGACCGCGCTGACCGGGAAGGTCTGCTGTTCTGTCCCTGCCCGGACCGAGGCTTCGTCGCGCGCGGAAAGCAGGGGTGTACGACGATAGCCCGATCCCGAATCCTGAACCTCGGGATTCTTGTCCACCAGCGCAAACGCGCATTTCAGGATAGGTGCTGTCGAGCGCCGATTTCTTTCCAGTGCCACAAATTTCGTTCCGGGGAAATGCCTTTGAAAAAGGGCAAAAGCTCCGCTCGACGCTCCGCGGAATCGATAGATCGCCTGATCCGGGTCTCCTACCGCGAATACGTTGCGTTCACTCCCCGTCAGCTTCTGCAGAATTCTGACCTGCGCGAAATTTGCATCTTGAAATTCATCGATCAGAATGAAACGCGCGCGCTGACATTCCCTGGCCAGCAATTCGGCGTCGCTTGTGAGCAGTGCATGAGCACGCGTGATCATGTGGCTGAACGTGCCCAGGTTCTCGTCGCGGAGCATCGATTCGATCGTTGCGAAGACATTCCTGATCTCGCGGCAGCGCTCGATTACCTCTTCATCCCTGAGACTCTCCGCATCCTTCGATTTACTAACCCGCGGGATCGGTAATTCGCCGCGTTCAAGGCGGCAGACATACTCCGCATATTTCCCCGGCCCCACGAGCTCGTCATGGCACCGGCGAATGAAATCCAGCAAGTCGTCGAGAAACTGGCTGACATTCGCGGCCCGCACGAAATAATTCAGGTGCAGTTCGCGAATCCGTTTTCGCGTGTAGATCCAGAGATCCTTGTCGTCGAGAACGCCGAAATTCTTGCCACAACGGATCAGCAGGTTATTGCAGTACGCATGGAAGGTCGTAACCTGCAGCCCAGAGATATCTCCGCCGCCGAGTTCGTTTCGCACTCGTTCCCGCATTTCGCGGGCAGCGTTGTCGGTGTAGGTGACAGCAAGAATCTCTTCCGGCCGGGCCTGACCTTGCTGAATGAGCCGCGCAATTCGTCTGGTGAGAACAGTAGTCTTGCCCGTACCAGCGCCCGCCACCACCAGCATCGGACCGAAGACATGCTCGATGGCTTCCTGCTGGCGGGCATCGGGTTCAAGCGATGAGGAACTCGTCATGCGCTTGGGAGACGGCATTGCTCAGGAGCATATCAGAGATGATGGGGGATATTTCGGTGGAAAGGTGGCTATTGCAGTTCCGATACGGCGATCGACACGGCTGCAATGGCAGCGGTTTCGGCGCGCAATATCGTGCGGCCGAGGGAAGCCGCGATCCATCCTGACTTACGAAACAACTGCGCTTCGTCAGGCGTCCATCCGCCCTCTGGCCCGAATGCCAGCAGGAGATCACCAGAGCCGGCCCCTCCCTGCAGCGCTTCCTTCAGCAACATGCCATGCTCGGACTCATCCAGCACAATCCGCGTCCCCGCCGGAATGCTGACAATATCCGTAAGCTTCATCGGCTCACAGATTTCTGGAGGAGAACCTCTTCGCGATTGTTCCGAGGACTCACGAGCGATACGCCGCCACCGTTCAACCCGCTTCGCCGCCGCCCTCGCGAGATGACTATCAGTGCGGCGGGCAATGACGGGCACGATCCGTACAATTCCAAGTTCTATACACTTCTCGATCGCCCATTCCATCCGGTCAAACCTGATGATCGAGATTGCAGCAGTCAGTCGAAGAGGTTTGGTGGTTTCGATCCTGTCGCCCAGTTGGAATTCGACGCGATCAGGATGGATGGCGATGATCCTTCCAGAATGGACGCCTTCCGGGGTTGCGATTTCGAATTCCTGCCCAACACGCGCACGGAGAACGCGTGCAAGATGTTCAGCATGAGGACCGAGGAGAAAAGCTCGGTTGCCGGAAACCTCATCGGCGAGCCAGCGGCGGCGAGTCATTGGCTTGCAGGGGCTAAGACTATCCGAAGATATCTTTCACTTTGCTCATCAGATTTCGCCGCTCGGGTTTGTTCTCCACCCGTGTCATGGCCTCTAGCTCCTGCAACAATTCGCGTTGGCGTTTGTTCAGCTTGCCCGGTGTCTGTACGCGGACTGATACGAACAGATCCCCCTTGCCATGCCCATTCAACACCGGTACGCCTTTACCACGAATGCGGAGCGTGGTTCCCGATTGCGTTCCTTCGGGAATTTTCAGCTTGTGCTCGCCTTCCAGTGTGGGCACTTGAATTTCATCCCCGAGGGCTGCCTGCGTAAACGAGATCGGGATGACACAATGCAGATCATTGCCTTCGCGCTCAAAAAAGGGATGCTCTTTCACGTGCAGCACTACATATAAGTCTCCAGCAGGACCGCCGAACGCTCCGCCTTCTCCGAGTCCGCTAAAGCGGATGCGGGTTCCGTCCTCTACGCCGGCGGGGATCTTCGTGTCCACCGTTCTCTGCCGCAGCACGCGCCCTTCGCCTTTGCACTTCGCACAGGGATCTGTGATCACGCTGCCGGTGCCCTGGCATGTTGGACAAGTCCTGGCAATGCTGAAGAACCCTTGCTGATAACGTACCTGGCCGCGTCCGCTGCATGAGCGGCACGTCACAGGCGCTTTGCCCGGTGCTGCGCCCGAACCACGGCATTCTTCGCAGGTCTCATGCCGCCGGACTGTGACGTTCTTCTCGGTCCCGAATACAGCCTCTTCGAACTCCAACTGGATATCTTCGCGCAGGTCGGCGCCACGTTGTGCGCGGCTGCGGCGCCGCGAGCCCCCGCCAAAGAGATCTCCGAAACCAAAAAAGTCTCCGAAGATGTCGCTGAAATCCTGGAAGATGGCCGCGTCAAAACCCGCCGCGGCGCCAGCCGCGCTGCTCACACCCGCGTGGCCGAAGCGGTCATAAAGGGCGCGCTTCTCGGCATCCGCGAGAATCGCGTACGCCTCGCTTGCTTCCTTGAACTTCTCCTCCGCGTCCGGGTTATTGGGATTACGATCGGGATGGAATTGCAGCGCGAGCTTCCGGTATGCGCTCTTGATTTCCTGCTCGCTGGACCCCCGCGCCACGCCGAGCACTTCGTAATAATCGCGTTTTACGTTACTGGTCAGAATAAGGTTTCCCCAATGCGTATGAGCATGAATCTCTCGGTCAGTGATTCGGGTTTCGCGCTACTTTCACCATCGCAGGACGCAGCAGCCGGTCCTTCAACTTATACCCGCGCTGCAGTTCCTCGAGAACCTTGTGGTCTTCGGCCTCGTGGGTCTCCACCATCTCGACAGCCTCATGGAGATGCGGATCGAACATCTCTCCCTGAGTTGTAATGGGCGTGAGACCGAGCTTCTGCAACGCGTCCTGCAATTGTTTATAGATGAGCTCGACCCCATTGCGGAACTCTGATTTCTCCTCTGAGGTCTTAAGTGCGCGCTCAAAGCTGTCCAAAGTGGGAAGTAAGGACTTGATCGCATCCGCCAGGGCATAATCGCGGAATCTCTGCTGCTCCGCTGCGGCTCGCTTACGCGCATTCTCGAATTCGGCTTGCGACCGCGCAAGCCGGTCGAGGAGCATGTCGCGCTCTGCCCGCAGCTTCTCCATCTCGGAGTCGAGGCCGGCACCTGCACTTTGGCTTGTGGGTTCCGCCGCCGCGACAGCGTTGCTCTCCTCACCCTCGCCGTCCGAAGCCGGCAATTCATGCTCGAGGTCAAGTTCCTGAGGTTCGACTTTTGATTTCCCGTTTGTTCTCG
>QIAA01000190.1 GCA_003224905.1 Acidobacteriota bacterium | reverse complement strand
CCGACCGGTCGCCATCTCGTAAAGGACGACGCCGAAGGAGAAAAGGTCGCTACGCGCATCGAGCGCTTCGCCGCGCACCTGCTCGGGAGACATATAGGCAACCGTCCCCATCGCCACGCCGAGGCTGGTTAAGAATTCCTCGGCAGGCGCAGTTAACATACTTGAGAGTCCGACCCCCTCCGCAACACGATGCAGTTGAGGTGCAAGTTTCGCCAGGCCAAAGTCCAGAATCTTCGCTTGGCCGCGCTGAGTGACGAAGATATTGGCAGGCTTGATGTCCCGATGGATGATTCCCTTCGAGTGCGCTGCGTCCAGCGCGTCCGCGATCTGAATCGCCAGGTCAAGCAGCGTATCCGTCTTCAGGGGCTTACCCTCGATACGCTGCTTGAGCGTCTCGCCTTCCAGCAGCTCCATCGCGATGAACGGCTGCCCCTCGCACTCGTCAATGTCGTGGATCGTACAAATGTTCGGGTGATTGAGCGCGGAAGCGGTTTCAGCTTCACGTCGGAAACGTTCCAGGCCCTGGTGTTCTTTGGCAAGCCCTTCGGGAAGAAACTTTAGGGCGACGAGGCGTTGAAGCCGGGTATCCTCGGCCTTGTACACCACACCCATCCCGCCGCCGCCGAGCTTTTCGATGATGCGGTAGTGGGAAACAGTCTGGCCGATCATTTCAAGATGGCCTCTCGGCAAGCAATGCTAGGCCCGACCGCTTCAAATTTCAACTAATGGAATCCGCAACGCAGCGACACACGAATGTCATCCCGGGAAGCCCGGCTTCCTAACAGAGACAGTGCTTTAATTAAGCTTCTTAGGAACGAACTCCGTTCTACACTTCGGGCAGAGAACGTGTGTGAAGTCAATTCTCCGCAATTCGTTCGGCGGAATGGAATGGCGACAAGATGGGCACGGAGTACTGAGTGAGGCGCGAAGCTTCTCTGGATCAGTTCTCTTGCGACGCATGGCTCACAGTTTTAAACCGTTATCGGAGGAAGGATGCCGAGCGCTGCCTATTGCAGACTCAGCGCAGGATGACTATCGCTTCGCTTTGCCAATAGCCGCGCACCATATACCCGATTCGGACCTTCGTTCCCGATACGCGATTTGCCAGTTCAGCCGCAACCTCAGTCGGTGAATGAATTGGCTTGCCATCAACTGAGTTGATGACGTCACCAACTCGCAAATTCGCAAGCCCCGCGACTGAGTTGGTTGAAATTTCGAGGATTTCCGCCCCGCTATCGTCCCTGGCCGCGGCCCGCCTTGCAACTTAGTGGGGAAACTTCGGCCCGCCCTCAACCAACAGCAGGGAACCATCTTTCAAGATGCCGATGGCGAAAAGAAACCGCGCTTTGGGCGTTGTAGGGTCCCATGGGACGTCGCAATATTCAGCTAATCCGCCGCTAGCGCCCGATTAGTCGGCCAACCGGAAGCTATCGGAGCCGCCACCCGGCAGGAAATCGTCTCAAGTGATGAAAAATCGCCATTACACTCATTGACCCGAAAAGAAAGCGCGCTTCACGCTGTAAACTGCTGAAAAATGGTCTCAGAACCATCGCCGATTAGGAGAAAAGTTCGAAAATCGTCCTCTAGGGCCGACCATTTATCTTGATGCTGGTTTTCGAGCTGCGTTCTGCGCCTTCGCGTTCCGCCCATCAGTTCACCACCGAGATGAGCTGCCCCGCAGTAGAGCAAGCCAGCGTTCCACTTCGCCTTCTCTCGGTAACCGCAATCCTTTCCAAGTCTGGTTGAAAGCTGCCGTTCGCTTGCAGGTAGAGCAGAACGCAATTTTTGAACCGCGCTCTTCGGAAACTTACTTTTCAGTTGTTTTACCGAGAGAGTCGCGTGATGTCCGAATTTCCCGCGCCAGAATGGGGAGCCGCAGTGCAGACAGTGACCATGGAAGTTGCGCAGCGTAGCAATGACCTTGCGGTCCACGTGACCGACGGAGCATTCCTCCGCAACCATTTTGGTTTGGACTGGCTTGCCGCACTTTTGGCATAAATCTTCCATTTTGCATTCGGCGCAATCAGAATTACGTCTGCGGGTCTGGTCTGAAATTCCCCTGATGCCGCTCAGCTAGTCTGCCAGCTTGCCCGATTATTTCATCAAGCCTGTTGATGATTTCGGCTTTGTCGGCTTCACTGAGCCGTTCCTTTCCAACGTTAACCTCATACAATTTACGCAGTTCAGCGAGTAGCGGGTCGCCGAGCCTCATCTCTGTGGCGTGGTGTATGGATTTTTTTAATCCATGAAGCATCTTCGACACGTTCCCGTCTTTCACTTGCATCTCTGTCCACGTCAGGTCTGATGCAAGCCAGTACAGATGCCCAGAGTGCTGCCATTGAATTTCCGAGAGCACTTGCGCGGCTTTTCTCCCAATCCACTTACGTCCGAGCAATGCTGGAATCGCAGCTAATGCGACTGCGGTTAAGTCGGCTGCTGTGATGACGATGTATTCTGTCCAGTCAAATCGCATTGCAATGCGGAACTTAGCATGAAGAGCACGCGGATTCCAATCAGTAACAGCAAGCCCCAGGTGATGAATCACCGCACAATTGGCGCGATGATAAGCATCGCTGTCCGACGCGAAGACTGGCTTTTTTTACTGTCCTGAGCAGTGTCCTGAAACTGCCGAATGAGGTCACATTGGGTCACTTTTCACACTCGGACGCGACTGTAAGTGATTGCGTACGATGGCGCTTGTGAATGGGGTGGCTGCGAGCCTCCGTTAGGCAGGGATTTCAACCGCAACATGAATTCGAAAGACTTTACCTGTCCGCTTGACGTTGACCTTAAGATCGTCGTTGGAGATCGAATCCAGTGCCTCGAATAGAGTCAACTGACGCCATTCGGCGCCTTCGTTTTTCTTCTGCGCGAAAGCGCTCTGAGGGAATGAGTGCTCCCCGAGATGGAGCCTCAACGACCAAATTCGCATGGCTTTGTTGAGACGTTCCTGCCGCGGAAGTTTTCCATTCAGGTAGGCGTGAAATTGCTGGCGAGTTACGCCTAGTCGCTTGGCTGCACTCGCAATGTTGGGCTCCTTCTTGTCTTTCAACATCTGCCTGAGTGCCTGCGCGAAGGCCTGTCCTACTCTGTTCATTCCATTCTCCAGATTGACAAGTTTTGCTTGACACTCTGGGACTGTCAAGTAATACTTGATGTAAAGGCAAACCTTACATGTCCAATAGTAACACCAGCGGTCGCGCCAGAGTTGCAGTAGATTTTGTTGGGTTTGCGATCTCGTCGGTGCCCCACCGTGCCGTACAATCTCCTGATGGAGGCAATCGTAGGGTCCCCTTGCCAGATCGCTTGGCGCGTGCTAAGGTTGGTAGCGTTTTTCCGCTCGGCGGCCAACCCGTCGCATCCTCCCTCGGAGAAACTTTATGCCTACAGTACACGAGTTGACTTCGCCAAAAGTCATGTCGCCGGATGATTTTGCGGAGGGCCTGCTGGCCACATTAGCTGCGGACAACAAGACCGAGATTGCGGTTAGCCAGAATCGACTGCACCGCGCTTTCAGGCACGTGCTCTCGGAGGCGCAGAAACCTAAGACCCTTGGCGTAGACTCCCGTGACGTCGACTACGATCCGCTCTATCAGCTGAGCGGTTGGCTAGACAAGTTCCTTGCGCGCGCGCAACGCGATCTGATTATCAGTTCGCCGAATCCTTCCTACGGGCGAATTGTTATAAACCTAACGCCCGCAGAAGGTAGGACCATCCTGAAGGAGCACGGCAACCAGAAGACGTTCAAGAAGCTTGCAGCGATGTTTCTTCGAGAGCTGTTACGGGCCTAGTTGTTCAGATTCCTAATCGCAGAGGAGTTAGATGTCGCGGTCCCTATGGCCTGGGCTGCCCGTCAGCTTAGCTCGCCTAGGAGCTGAGGTTCAGAAGGTCTTCGAGGGGCCTCTCCTCGATTATGCCGAATACCTGCGGGTTCGCGGGTTGCCACAAGAGCCTAAGATCATAAATGACCCCATTTGGCATACGATTCGTGTCGAATCATGGGAATTGGCGATTCTTGACTCCCCATTGATCCAGCGCCTACGGAACATCCGCCAGCTCGGCCTCGCTGGATTGGTCTACCCAGCCGCGGGTTACTCTCGATTCGAACACACGATAGGAACCCTCTACCAAACCCAACGGGTAGTTGAATCCATCAACCGCAACGCTCGTGCTCGTCGTGCGCGGACACAGCAATTGGTCCAAGATCCGATTCCTCAGAGTGATGAAGTATTGCTGCGCATCGCCGCAATAATGCACGACGTTGGCCACTGCTTTCTGAGCCATGTCTCAGAGCGTGCGATGCATCAGTTGCAGCTTGATGACGGGCCGACAAAAATGGAGACGGCTCTTCGGGATGCCGAAGAATATTTTGGCTCATCAAAGAGACCGTCGGTCGGCGAATTGCTGTCGGCGCTGATTACGCTGCTCCCTGAATTTGGTGAAGTCCTCGATATGGCCCAAGTGCCCTTTTGGCAGAGTAAGACGGACCACCTCGTCGAGGCCGTCGCGAAACTGATAGTGCGCGGTCGATTTCACGATCGGCCTTTTATGAACGAAATTATTTCGGGAGCATTGGATGTGGACAAACTCGATTACATGTCACGTGATTGTTATATGGCTGGACTCGCCGTTCCGATTGATGTCGAGCGGTTGCTTGAAAAAATGTGCACCGTTACGGTTCCTGCGAAGACGGTACCGGACTACATTGAGTCCCCTGGTGTGGTTCCAGATGAAGCAGTTCAAGTTCTGGCTGTACAACGCGGAGGTGCAAGAGCATTCGAAGACCTCGTGGTAAGCCGCGTGCTTCTATACGAGAAACTTTATAACCACCAAAAAGTGCGAGCCGCAGAAGGGGCGGTCTTGAATGCTTTGCAGCTTCTCCAAAAAGATGATGGCGAATTCCGCAAGATATCAACTTATCTAAAGCTCTCGGAATCACCGTTCTTAGAGGGCGATTGGCCAAGGGCTGCTAACCCAACAGATGACATTGAGGTTTCGCAAGGAATTATCGCGAACATCAGACTGCGGACCACCTTTGTCCGTGCTTTCGCTTTCGGACCAGAACTCATTAGCAAGCCAAAGAAAAAGACGTTACCGTGGCGAAAGCTGTCTCGGCTTGTGACTCGCTTGTCCAGCGACTCGACGGCCTTCAGGGCCGAGGTTCGGAAGACAGCGCAGTTGTACATGGAAACATCCGGGCAGCCTCCGCTGGCAAAAAAGCTGCGAGATGCTCACATAGTCATCGACCTTCCCGACGTGCAAGGAATCGCAGAGAAGACAAAATTCTTCGTTGGAGATGAAGACACGGGAGTAGTTCCCTACAACCAAATGTTCCGGGTCGAAAAGTGGTCGGAGGCCTACGAAAGTCAGAAGCTAATTGGGTACGTGTTTTGTCCAATCGAGTATCGTCTCGCAGTACACCTTGCGTTTCGTGACGTAGTCAGGAAAAAATGCAAGCTGTCTTTCGGAACACTGTCTTCTCAGCTCGCGAAAATAAACCCACAGGAAATAGAAAAGTTTGCTGCCAAACTACGCAGTCGTCGTATCGAGACGTTAGCGGCTCCCATTCCTAAGGCCCTGTTGGAGCGGCAGAAGTATTTGAATACTCGCGCACCGAAGGCCATCACGTTAAGCGCTTATGACTCGGTGCTTGGGGAGCTGGAGGCAAGGTTTCGGAGCTACCGGTCGGATTCGGGCGGGGAAATAACGAAACAAAAAATTGTGGAGTGGCTGCTGCAGTTTAACAATGAGGACGTTCCGTCCACCCTTCGTATTTTGGAACACGTCCGGTTCTGGGACAGGACAGCAATAATGGACGCCTTCTCGATTGGACTGGAACATCTGGGAAAGGACGTGCTGGAGGCACAATGGGTACCTTTGGGGGGAGCAACCACCAGCTCACATTTGTTAAATTACCTCCTGCCTGATCTGGCTAAGCTAGGCAATTGTCCGAAGAACGTCCTCGGTAGCGCAAGCGAGCTACAACCCGGCGACAAGATCGTATTTTATGACGAAAATGTTTACTCTGCGTCTCAGTCGCGAACAGTCTTCCAACAATGGTTCGGGGTACCGCGCAACAAATGGTTCGTGAATGAGAGTCATGTGCAGAAGCTGCCAGCAACCAAACTAAGCATACTGAAAAAGGCCAGGGTCTACTTCCTATTCGTCATTGGCCGTCGGGACGGGTTGACGACATTGACCGAACTCGTAACAGGGCTGTTGGGGCACGAAAACGTGCAGGGGCACATCGTCGCACCAGATGAGATGTCATGCTTCCGTGCCGCGGCTGGCGTCTTTGAAGATAATGCCTCAATGGCCAAGGCGAGGCAGGCGTTTGAATGGGCGGGAAGGAAAGCTTTAGCTGACAAGAGAGACAGATGGGGAGCTAAAAAGATCGAAACCAGACTGCTCGGGTACGGTAATCCCGGAGGCCTCAACGTATTCTTTTACAACGTTCCAACAAGCACTGTCACTGCCCTCTGGCAGTCCTCTCAGAAATCATCATGGATGGCGTTGTTTCCACGCCGACGCCGTGAATAGGCTCGATCTACAATAGGCCCTACCTTGTGCCACTACGCAGCGCGTTTCGTGGATGGGCCTCAGGATCTTTTCGCCCGCACATGTCCTGTGATGTTCTCCGACTACAAGCGTGCAGTCCGCCACGGCTTCGGCCACGCTCTTGTATTCCTCTGCGTTCGACAGCAGCCCTGACGCACCGACGGCGGAACGTGCTTCACGAAATGCCACTTCGTATGGGATCACCACTCGTAGGCGAAGGAAACCGAAGTTGCTCATGGCGCGAGCGGCCGCGCCAATGTTAAGAGGATTGCGCGTAGCCACCAGGACGACGCGCAAACGGTCGAATTCAGCCGGAACAGGCAAGAATGCTGATTTTACGACACACACGGGGAAAGGCGTTCTTATTCCCATCGGTGATCGTGCACCGCGAAACGATTCTCGGGCGCGGCCACAATCGCCGCGTTCAGCTTAGCGCCATCCTGCACGGCGAAATGGATGCTCTCGAAAACGCCCACCGTCAGCCCGCCTCTGTCTAGCGGCAGTGCACTCCGTTTACGACGCTCTCACCCTGTTCCAGGTGCTCGGGGGCAATTCTGCCGTACGGAATTCCCCGCGTCATCGTGGGCGAGAACCGGACCTTCATGGGAGAAGAGGAGCTTCTCCGCTCCCGCGCGGCGTATCGGTCGGGGTCCTTCAAAACGGGGAGAGTCTCCGGCTTATGGAGGAGTTCATACGGAATAATCCCGAGTTGTGGAATGAAGATATCGGCGTGTGAGATGTCTCGTGAGTTCTTCCTAGCGCGACATTACGGAAGCGGGATCAAGAATTCAAGTCCGAAGCAATAGCCGTTGCGGTCCCGGATGATGCCGGAAACTTGTAGCCTACTCGGTATTTGAAATTCAATTTCGATCAGATCGCCGGGTTTTAGAGGTAGGCCTGCATAGAGCGTCATGCCACCCTGGCTGAGTTCTGTGCCACGCCCTGGCACCACCACTTTCTCTGCTCCGTCACGGAACACGACCCGGACCGGTAGTTCGACTGGACATCGTCGCCAACGGCGTGGTGTTAGGCGGGCGACCATCGTGTGCGCTGTATGCTGCTTTTCTGCAAGATACGTTCGACTGCGGTGGAACTTCAACTTACGAAGGTACAGCCAGCCGAGATGAGCGGCTTCTCGCGGGCTGCGCGCGGCCCGCTCGTCTCGGTGAATCCATCTGTAACGAGCGAGCGCTTAGTGGGAAGCGCGTTTCGGCCTGGCGGTTGGGAGAAGCCCGCAACGAATTCTTGGGCGCGAACTTCTGAAGTGTGGAGGAAACCGCAAGCCCAAAAATCGTCAGTTCCCTGGTTCCGAAATCAGAACAACCGCATAGTCGAGTTTCGGGGACAGTCCACAAGGTCTATGTTCTGAAGAGCAAAAACTCATGCGAAAAGATCCAGCCGTTCCGAGCAATTCAACTCCAGATTCCGAATCGGGTCGGAAGAGAAAATACAAAGCCCGGCAATCCCAGAGTTGCATCCGATCGAGAGGGTATGGAACTTGCTGACATTCGAGCAAAGGGAAGACATGCCATGCTTGGCGCGATGTTGTGCGAAGCGGAGCACATTACGGAGCACAATTGGCGCCGAATGAGACGCCGCCAGCCCGAAAAACAACCACATACCCCGCATGTAAATAATTGAGACGACGGAGCGCGGAGAAAAAGGGCACATCTTGAAAACCACTGTACGGGAAACCGTACCGGGGGTTCGAATCCCTCTCCCTCCGCCATTTTGTGTGCAGAGACACAGCCTCACCGGAGACTACTCAGTATTTCCCAGCCGTGCGTCTGATTCCCATCACCCGTTGAGCGTTCTAGCAGGCTGCTGGAAAACTCGCCGAAGCAGATTCCTCATCGCTAAAGCGGTTCGGAATGACAAAAGTAAAGGGTTACCGGCACCAGTAAACTGATGCTCTTCCCAAATAGGTTCCAAACCAGAGTTTTTCCGCAGCCTGCTAGGCTGCCTTTCTGCGCGATCCGCTACTGCGGCTTGAGTGGGCTCCGCGCCGTTTGGCGCTGCGAGCTTGTGTGCTGCGGCTGGAATGTGACGTGCTGCGCGAGCTCCGCGATGAGCGTCCAGTCGAGCGGGAAGATCGTTTGCTGTTCGCGGCTTTCGCGGAACGGCTCCTGCTCCTCGAACGGCTGCGGGCTCTGCTCCGAGCACCACGTCGGCTTGCGGGTCTTGTGCCTGCACGTTTGGAACGGCTACTGGCGGCGCGCCGGGCGCTTGGACGAACTCCGGTTTCACTTTCTTC
>QIAA01000185.1 GCA_003224905.1 Acidobacteriota bacterium | reverse complement strand
CCCTTCCGAACTTATTAGGAATGTCCCCTTAGACTGAGACCTCCAGCCACTGGAGGTCTGGTTGAAGAGGACAGCCATGAGCAGTCGTGAGCTGGAGCGGGTGGAAGTCATGGGACGAGTGGCTAGTGGGGATTTGAAGCTAACCAGTGCAGCGATCATGCTGGAACTGAGTTATCGCCAGGCGAAGAGACTGTGGCGGCGGTATCGACAGGTGGGCAGCCAAGGGCTGAAGCATGGTAATGCCGGCCGGCCCTCGAATCGCAGCAAACCCGCGAAGTTTCGGCGCCGAGTTCTGAATTTAATCCAGAAAAAATATTCCGGTTCGGAGGAGGAGCGATTCGGGCCGACGCTCGCGGCCGAGCACTTGGCCGCAGAAGACGGGATTGTGATGGATCACGATAGCTTGCGGCGTTGGATGTTGGAGGAAGGCCTGTGGAGCCGGCAACGGAAGCGCCAGCGACACTGCCAACGCAGGGAGCGTAAGTCGCACTTTGGCGAACTGGTGCAACTGGACGGGAGTTTCCATGATTGGCTGGAAGGGCGTGGTCCGGGGGGTTGCCTGATGGACATGGTAGACGATGCCACGAGCATGACGCAGGCCCGTTTGGGCAAAGAAGAGACCATCTGGGCGGCAGTGGAAGTGTTGCGGGTGTGGATTGGGAAGTATGGAGTGCCGCGCTCTCTCTATACCGATTGGAAGAACGTGTACAAGCGAAAGGCGACCCAAGCCGAGCAGTTGCGGGGAGAAGTTGCGGTGACGCAGTTTGGGCGCATGTGTCAGAAGCTGGGGATTCGCATCATTGCCGCCAGTTCGCCGCAGGCGAAGGGACGGGTGGAGCGCAACCACGGGATCCATCAGGATCGGCTGATCAAGAAATTACGGCGGAAAGGGATCGGCAGCTACGAAGCCGCGAACCAATATCTGGAAAAAGAATATCTGCTGCAGCACAACCGACGTTTCGCGCGGCCGGCGGCAAAGCCGGAGGACTATCACGGGCGGAAGTGGAGAGCAC
Organism: Acidobacteriota bacterium; assembly: GCA_003224905.1. Taxonomy (GTDB): domain Bacteria; phylum Acidobacteriota; class Terriglobia; order Terriglobales; family Acidobacteriaceae; genus QIAA01. The sequence goes on along the minus strand of QIAA01000185.1, from coordinate 37,277 downwards.
GCGAACTCCATCCGATTTTTCGGTTGGAGACTGAGCGCAGGATCGCGAACGACTGGGTGATCCAGCACAAGGGGCACTATCTACAACTGCACCCTGGCCAGCAGAGCTACGGTCCCACACAACGCAAGGCACTGGTTTGTGAATGGCAAGACGGGACTATGAAGGTGTACTACCGCGGGGAGCGAATCGGCTTTACCGAACTGAAGGAGCCGACACGGAGAGTCTCTCTGCCAGTTCCGCCAGCCCCCAGAGTCAGGGTCGTGAGGAGGCCTAAGAAGGACCATCCGTGGCGCCAGGGCTGGCAAAACATGAAGCCCTGGTTTCCCAAGCCGACGATCGCAGTACCGCTCATTGGAATACGCACTTACGCTTCGCCCTAACTGCAGGGCTTCGCTTCAGTGCGCATTCCAATGAGAACACGCCGATACAAAATGGGGACATTTCTAATAAGTTAACGATGGGGACATTTCTAATAAGCTTTGACAGTTAAGATGCAGCCCAATTGCGCCCATGCCGACTTTTGATTAAGCTGTTCGACTGCCGAAGAATTTCTTTCTTGGCCCATACTTCTCTCGTCTTCAAATCCAAGGAGGGACCATTTACATGAGGTATTGGATTTTCATGCTGATTTGTTTGTTGATGTGCGGATTGGGAATCGCCCAAGACCATTCAGCTCACCATCCGGCAACGCTGATGTCTGGTCTCGGCGACTGGCATCACCCGGTGTCGGCCAGCAATCCGCAGGCCCAGCAATTCTTCGATCAGGGATTGCGCCTGATTTACGCCTTCAATCACGACGAAGCAGCTCGCTCCTTCCAGCGCGCCGCCGAACTCGATCCCAAGATGCCCATGGCTTACTGGGGGATTGCGGAGGCGGTCGGCCCGAACTATAACGATCCCGCAAGTGACGATCGCTTCAAACAGGCGCACGAAGCCATTCAAAAAGCAGTAGACCTTTCATCTGCCGCTGCGCCGAGCGAGAAGGCCTATATCGAAGCTACGGCGCTACGCTTTCCCGGAGACAACACCGACCGCCGCAAGGCCGCTGAGGCTTATCACGACGCCATGCGGGAAGTCGCAAAGAAATTTCCCGATGATCTGGACGCTGCCACGCTGTTTGCAGAGTCAGGCATGACCCTGCATCCCTGGGGCTTGTGGCACCTGGATGGAACCCCCGAAGAAGGCACAGATGAAATCCTTGCCACCCTGGAATCCGTGATCAAGCGCGAGCCCAACCACATGGGAGCGGTTCATTACTACATCCATTCGGTTGAAGGTTCCCGCTCTCCGGAGCGCGCGCTGGCCGGCGCGAATCGTCTCGCGGCGCTGGCTCCTGCTGCGGGGCACATCGTTCATATGCCGGCCCATATCTACATTCGCACAGGGGACTATGCAGCAGCCGTAAAGACGAATGAGGAAGCCGCTGCTGTCGATCGTGCTTATTTGAAGGCGAGTGGCGCGCAGGGCATTTATCCGATGATGTATTACAGTCATAACCTGCACTTCATCGCCATGTGCTCCGCAATGAATGGGAACTATGCCGAGGCGAAACGAACTGCCGACATGTTGGCCGCTCACGTTGGGCCACACGTGAAGGAGATGCCGCCGATTGAAGGTTTCATGACAATTCCTTTGGCGGTTGACGTTCGCTTTCACCGCTGGGATGACATCCTGAAGGCGCCAAAGCCAGATCCCGATATGAAGGTTGCGAGCGTATTCTCCCATTTTGCTCGCGGTATGGCTTTGGCAGCGACGGGCAAAGCCAGCGAGGCGGAGGCTGAATACAAGATTGTTTCCGATGCCGTGGAGGCTACCCAGCCGGATGTAGTCTTCACTATGCCAGTGAACAATAAAGCAAAAGACGTTTTGAGGATCGCCCGAGAGGTGCTGGGAGCAAAAATTGCCCTGGCCAAGAAAGATAGCGAGGGTGCAATCGAAAAACTACAAAGCGCCGTAGCCGTTCAGGACTCGCTCAAATACAACGAGCCCGAGGACTGGTTCTTTCCCGTCCGCGAATCTTTGGGAGCAGCTCTCTTAATGAAGGGCGACGCTGCGGGTGCGGAAAAGGTATTTCGTGAAGATATCGAACGACATCCTCGCAATCCGCGGTCCCTTTACGGCTTGCAGCAGGCACTCAAGGCCCAGAAGCGCGAGTATGACGCCGGTTTCGTGCAAAAACAATTCCAGGCTTCTTGGAAGGGCGGAAGCACGCCACTGAAAGTAGAAGACCTCGTATAGTTTCGAACAGCCAAACGGGACGGGGTTCTGCCTCGTCCCAATTCGTTTGTGTCGGCGATGCGCCTGCATCGAAGGAAGCCACTAGCCTGTAGGAGTAAAGAAGTTAATACTCACCGTCGCCAACTCCGACGGTGGAAATTTGGCCTGATAGCGCGGATCAGCCTGTAACCCTGCCTCTTTGGCGCAGTCGAGAAAAATCGGGAGTTCGACCAGGTACTGATCGGAGAATCCGTGGGTGCCGTCGTAGGCGACGGCGGGCGTTCTTTCCAGATTTGCAGCCGTGAGCTCTGGCGGAAGAGTGTGGAGCTCAAGCACCAGCAGGCCGAATCGTCCAACATACGGAGCCCACCGGCGCAGGTGGCGGACCAGATTGTCTTCCAACTCGTCCGGAAGAATTTCTTCGCCAAAGTGAGCAAATGCGCCACTGCATCTTCCCGCACGGTGACCCTTCACATAACTTGCTGAATGAACGTACGGGCGGTTGTGGTCCAAAAAGGAGCGCACGTGCAGCAGATCGTGAATATCCAGGCCCAGTTCCTCGAGATCTCCTGCAAGCAGAGCGGGGCGGTTGATATCTCCATGAATGACGTGGGCGTTCGGGATTCCCGCTTTGCGAAGCGTCTGCTTGGCCACGCGGCGTGCCACTTTGTTGAAGTCTGCACCCACAATCACCAATGGATGTTTGTCGAGAACTTGGCCGCGGGCAGTGTGCTTTCTGACTACCGAATACAAATGCTCCAGAAAAGTGCCGTCACCGCAGCCCATGTCGCAGATTCCCTGAGGCTGCTCGTGCAGAGGACGATTGAAAATCTCCGCGATAATCTCATCGACTTTTTTGAAGTAGGTCTTGTGGGCTCCGCCGCTGCCCCAAACGTTCATGCCTCGGTTCACCAGCAGTTCGACGCCGCTCTCGTCCATTCGCGGAATGCGGGGATTGCCGAACAACAGTGTGCTTAGAAGATTGAACATAGGGAGGTAAGAGACAGTGACGCCATACGAAGTGGCGATCTGGGCGGCGTAGCGGCCACAGGGAGTGAGAGAAACGGCATTCTGATCGAGCGCAATCCAGCCCTGGGTTGCCAGAAGCTCAAAAACGGATGTCAGACTCGCGCGGTTTCCTAAGAGGGCGCTCAGGCTCGCGGGTTCGGTTTCGAGCTGTGCCAAAACTCCCGCGCGCGCAAGCGCCACCATGGCAGGGCCGATGACGAGACCGTCGATGTGTCTGCGAATCTGATCGCAGACTCTGGCCGCGAGGGGATCTGGTTGCGGAGAGATACCCCACCTCTCCCTCGCCCTGGAGGCGAGATACCGCAACGATGGGAGCAGCGGCCCATCGGATGCTCCGAACAGGAAATCTTCCAGAAAGAGCGCCTTGGGAACAAAGGAGAGGACTTCACCATAAAGCGGCGGCGCGATCGCGAGGGCAGCTTTCCCTTCGGCAGTTAAGGAGTAAGTCGGATTACGTCCATCCTCTCCGATCGTCTGCTGCAACCACCCGGCGGAGGCCAGGAGACGCATGGCAACCCGTAAGTAGCCGCGGTTGCCTCCGGTCCAATTGACGACTTCATCAAGCGTTACTTTGGAATCCTGGCCAGCAAATAGCTCGAATACCTTTCGGTCTGCAAGAGCCTTCACCGTAGGGGCCAGCGCGACTCCTGACAGGTGATCGAAAACAACAGCGCGAACGCTGGCTTTCTCCTGATCCGGAATCGCTGCCGCAGGCATTGAATCGTACCCTTAAGCTCTAAGCTTGACCTTCAAACAAATCCCTTCCCTCGACCAGGGCGCGCATCTTGCGATCGGCGACGCTGCGCTGCAGCATCCAGAAGCCGCAATCGGGATTTACGTATTGCAGACGTTCCGGCCCCAGAACTTTGACCACCTGCTCGATGCGTGAGGCAATCAGGTCGGGGCTCTCTACCTCGTTGTCTTTAATGTCGATCAAACCGATACCCAGGCGGAGGCGCGGATCAAGTTCGGTAAAGACGTTCAGTTCGTCATAGCCTCGGCGCGCGAACTCCACTACCAGGTGATCTGCGCGCAATGAATTCAGGAAAGGGATCAGGTTTCGCCAGAATCCCCTTAGTGTGGGCTGGCCCCCATAGTTCCCAAAACAAATGTGCACAGCTTTTTCGTTCAGCAGCCCATCGAGGACGTGATTGATGGCTTCGGCGGCCCAGGGCGCATCCTCGGGATAGCCGGCGATGCAGGCCTCGTCCAGCTGGATCGTGCCGGCTTCAATGTACTCGAGCTGCCGCCGCAGCACGACCGCTATGTCCATGGCCAGATCCGCGAGGTCCCGATAGAAGCAGTTGGTCAGTACCCGCGCCAGCATGTGCGGACCGGTGCAGGTAAATTTCAAGGGCAGCTTGGTTAATGTGCTGACGAGTTCGAAATCGCGTGGCAGGTTCAGGGTGCCATCCTGAATTTTGCCTACAACCATGCCTGCGGTCAGCAGGCGATATCCCGACGCTCGATCGGAACGGAAGCGATCGAAATCGGAAAGTGAGAAATGCTTCCGGATTCCATCCATTCGCGAGGCGAAGTAATCAACCATTCCGTTGGTTTCGGGATGGCTGGGGTCGAAGCGCATGAGTTCGCCGTCGCTGATCAAGTCCAGTCCGGCGAGCTCTTGCGTCTTCAGTACTGCCATGACCGCATCTCGGAGCACGGGCCTGGAGCTATTGCCAATCAGCCATGAAGGAACCGGGTAACTGCCAACCACTGTGGTCTTGATTCGCCTTGTCATGGTGAATCCTTTTACTATTCGCAGCCAGTTGCGGAGCCAAACATGATACTCCCGCGCCACAGCGGAGTTGGCAGCGGAGTGAGAGAAAAACTCTTCTAGCCGAAAAAAATAGTAGAGAAAGGTTTGCCCCTCTAAATTACTTATGGCAAATGATCTGGGATGAATTTGGGCCTCTAGTGTTCGAAGTTTTTGTGGAGGGTGAGTCTTGTGAAGGAAATCCGCTCTCGGCTAATCTGATGAGTTCCGGGAGCACTGGTCGAAGTGCCGCCCTGAAGCAGGAGGTGCCCCTTGTTTCGAAGCGATGTTGTTGGAAGTCTCTTGCGGCCCGAGTACCTGAAGGAAGCTCGCGAACAGCATGATTCCAAGACGCTCAGTGATGCAGAATTTAAGCGAGTAGAAGACCGGGCGGTTGATGAAGCTATTGAAACTCAGACGCGGGCCGGAGTCGAGGTTGTCACCGACGGCGAAATGCGCCGCTATGCGTTCTTTGGCCATCTGATCGACGCGGTTGAGGGCTTCGATAAATTCGGGGGATGGGCCATTCCTTTTCGCAATGAGAAGGGCGAAGAACTGGTTTTGCCGCGGCCCGTGGTCGTTTCCAAGCTGCGGCGCAAGCGTCCGCTGTGCGCGGAGGAGTTCACGTATCTGCGCGCGCGCGCCAACCTTCCTGGCAAGACCACGATGATCAGCGCGCAGCAGGCGGCTGCTTACTACGACAAAAAGAAGTCAGCCGGCGCTTATCCCAAGATTGATGCCTATCTGGCTGATCTCGTCGATATCCTTCGCGACGAAGTGCAGGAATTGATTCGTCTTGGCTGCACGTACATCCAGATTGATTCTCCGCAGTACACGGCATTGCTTGATCCTAAGCTCCGTGAGGGATACCGGCAGCGCGGCAATGACCCGGACCGTCTTCTCGATCTCTCGATCGAAATGGACAACGCCGTCATCGGGGACCACTCGGGAATCATTTTCGGTTTGCACTTGTGCCGCGGCAATAATCAAAGCAAGTTCTATGCGGCGGGGGACTACGGCCCTATTACGAAGATTTTCCGTAACACTCGCTTCCACCGTTTCCTGCTGGAATACGACGACGAGCGCTCGGGAGGATTCGAACCACTGAAACAAGTTCCCGAGGAGCGCATTGTCGTACTGGGACTAGTCAGTTCGAAACGGGCCGCACTCGAAAGCAAGGACGAGTTGAAGCACCGCATCGATTCTGCTGCTGCTTTTGTTCCTCTGGAGAGGCTGGCTTTAAGCCCCCAGTGCGGGTTTGCCTCAACTATGGAAGGGAACCAGGTGACAGTTGCGGATCAGGAAGCGAAGTTGCGCCTGGTAGCGGAAACGGCCCGGGAGGTCTGGGGTAAACCGGCACCGGTGGTGCCTACCCACGCATGATCAAGCTTGGGAATCCAATACTTGGGCCGTGTGTCTTTCTTGCCTGCTGATCAGAGGAGGCCATTTGACAGGGCCGGTCCAGACTTTTTAACATTAAATACCTTCGAACGGTTTCCCCGGGGACCGTTTAACCGTTTTTCCTTGTTACCTGTAGCGAATTTCTATGATTAAAGTCACAGAGCTTACGAAGAAGTATGCCCGTAATGTTGCGGTGGATCACATCTCCTTCGAGGTCCAGAAAGGCGAGATCATCGGCTTTCTCGGGCCAAACGGAGCGGGCAAAACTACAACCATGCGGATGCTGACGTGTTTCCTGCCGCCGAGCGCGGGCAGTGCCACGGTCGCGGGATTTGACGTTCTGGAGCAACCGCTGGAAGTCAAGAAGCGCATCGGCTACCTGCCTGAGACTCCACCACTCTATCCCGAGATGGACACGACGGAATATTTGACCTTTGTCGGCAAGCTCAAGGGTCTTTCCGGTAGTGAGCTGCGGGGGCGAATTGATTATGTCTGCGAACGCTGTGCTATCACGGATGTAAGGCACAAGCTTCTCGGCAGGTTGTCGAAAGGCTACCGCCAGCGCGTCGGACTGGCTCAGGCGATTATTCACAACCCAGACGTTCTGATCCTCGACGAACCCACCGCCGGTCTTGACCCCAAGCAAATCAATGAGACTCGCGATCTGATCAAGGGCCTCGCCGGCGACCACACGATCATTCTCAGCACCCACATCCTTCCCGAAGTTGAGCAGACCTGCCAGAAGGTGATGATCATCAACCGGGGCAAACTGGTAGCTACGGATTCCGTCCAGAACCTGCAAAGCCGAGCGCGGGGGGCCGAGTTGGTCCTTGTCGAAGTCGCCGGACGCAACGGCAATCTTGATTCCGCCACCGTGCAGCGCAGATTGGAGCAGATCGCGGGCGTCAGTCGGGTGATTTTCAAGGAAACCCATCAGAACCGAAACATGTTCGAGGTGGAAAGCCAAAAGGGCTTCCTGCGCGGTGACCTCGCCCGTGCGGTGGTCGAAGCCGGCTGGGACCTCAATGAATTGCGGCCGACGGCCATGAGTCTGGAAGAGATCTTCCTGCAACTCACGGGTGAAGAAGTGACGGACAAAGCTGCAGCCAAGGGAGGCCAGTGATGAGGAATGTCTGGATTATTTTCCGCAAAGAACTGCGCAGCTATTTCGTTTCGCCGATTGCGTATCTGCTGCTCACCATGTTCGCGGTGATCTTCGGGTTCTTCTTCTGGAATTCGCTGGGCTATTTTGTGTTCATGGGCATGGAATCGCAGATGCGCGGCCAGGCGTTCCCAATGAATCTCAACGAGCAACTCATCCGGCCTCTGCTGTCGAACGCCAGCGTGATTGGATTGTTCTTCATTCCGATGATCACCATGCGTTTGTTCGCAGAGGAAAAGCGCACTGGTACGATCGAACTCCTGACGACGTCGCCCATCCGCGACGTGGAAGTGATCATTGGCAAATGGCTGGCGGCTGTGTCGCTCTATGCCGGCATGCTGCTTTTCACGGCATTGAACTTTGCCTTCCTGTTCAAGTATGGCAATCCGGATTGGAAGCCGCTGGCTATCGGCTATTTAGGGCTACTGCTGCAGGCGGGCGGCTTGCTGGCCATCGGGACATTCATCTCGACGCTGACGCGGAACCAGATCATCGCCGGCGCGGCTACCTTCGGCGTTTGTCTGTTGCTCTGGGTCCTTGAGTGGGTCAGCGGATACGAAACTGCTACGTGGGCACGTGTGCTGTCATATTTGTCGGTCATTAACCATTTCGAATCGTTTGCCAAAGGGGTGATCGATTCGAAAGACGCAATCTTTTACGTAACCGTGATTTTCCTGGGACTGTTCTTTACCAGCCGTTCCATGGAATCTCTGCGTTGGAGGTCGTAATTCAACATGCAGTTTCTCAAAGCCAGACAAACCAAATACGCAGCATATGCGACGGTCTACATTCTCGTCGTGCTGGCAATCATGGTCGCGAACATACTTGGCGACCGCTACAACAAGTCGTATGACGGCACGGCGAACAAACGTTACAGCCTCTCCGATCAAACCGTGAAGATTGTGAAAGGCTTGAAGCAGGACGCGACCATCACTTATTTCGACCAGAGCACGCGCTTTCAGCGGACGCGAGACGTCCTTGATCAGTACGCGAAGCTCTCGCCCAAGGTCCACGTCGAGTACGTCGATCCGGACAAGAAGCCGCAATTCGCTCGCGATGCCGGCATCAAGAGTTACGGCACGGCCATCGTGCAGATCGGCGCGCGAAAAGAAGAAGCCAAGAGCACTACGGAAGAAGGCATCACCGGAGCTTTCATTCGCGACCTGAAAAACAATACTCGGACGGTTTGCTTCGTTAGTGGCAGCGGCGAACACCAGATCGACGACAGCGATCGCAACGGCTACTCGCAGTTGAAAGATCTTCTTGGGAAGGACGAGTACAGCACAAAATCCATCAACCTGCTGCAGAAAGCAGAGATTCCGAATGACTGCACGACACTTGTAGTCGGTGGCCCAACCAGTGATTACCAGCAGCCGCAGGTCGACGCGATCAAGAAATATGTGGAGGATGGTGGTCGAGCGCTGTTTATGCTCGATCCCCCACTGAAGCTGCGGCGTTCTGAGGTTGGCGAAAACGATGGTCTGGCGAGTCTGCTGCAGAGCTGGGGTGTGACCCTAAACAAAGACTTGATCCTCGATCTGAATCCGATCGGGCAGTTGGCAGGATTGGGTCCGCAGGTCGCGCTTGTCACCAGCTACGATTCCCATCCGATTGTCAGCGAGATGAAAGGAACCGCTACCGGCTTCCCGCTCTCCCGTTCCATGGAAATCAAGAATGGCGATAAGACGACGGTGCAAAAGCTGTTCAGTTCTTCGGAGAGCAGCCTGGCAACGACCAATCTGAGTTCTCCCGCCGTCGATCCGAATGATCCGAAGAACAAGAAGGGCCCGATGACCATCGCCGCGGCAGGCAGCTATACCACCGGGAAAGAGAACTCGCAGGGACGTTTCGTCGTGCTGGGCAGTTCATCCTGGGCTGCGAATTCGTTCATCAGGTTTAACGGGAACCGCGATCTGGCGTTGAATGCCATGAACTGGCTCTCCTCGGACGAAGATTTGATCTCGATTCGTCCCAAGGAGCAGGACGACCGTCGCATCACTATGACGCGGGCCCAGTTGACCTGGGTTCGCACAACAAGTCAGTTCATGCTGCCGCTGGTAGTGGTTGTGGCGGGAGTTGCGGTGTGGTGGAGGAGAAGGTAAGACCGAGGCGCCACAAGCTGTGACTTGGGTTTGGCGGGCCTTTCAGCTGCGCGTGAGACTTCAGTCGTGCCTACGGCATACGGCAATCTTGTTCCACTTTACCCGGCGCGCCGGGATACTGGCACTTTGCACGCTTTTGCGGGCTGGATGTGAGGGAATTGCTCCTGCGCTCGATTCCGATGGATTCTGATTAGAATTTGTCATCTCGCTTGCAGTCCTTCAGGAAAGAGTCGATGAAAATCCGTGGTCTAACTATCGCTACTGTAGTTTTGGCGGCACTGGCTGGAACACTTTATTGGTCGAACCGGCACAAGCCGAAGGAAACCACACAGGCTTCCGCCGACACCCCGCCCAAGATTCTCACGTTAAAGGAAGGCGACATCACCAAGGTCGACCTCAAGAAGAAACCTGGAGACAGCATTGTCCTCGCAAAGGACAGTGGCGGGAAGTGGCAAATCACTTCTCCTCAGACCTTGGGTGCGGATCAATCCAGTGTGTCGAGCATGGTATCGACTCTCTCGTCGCTCAGCTCCGATCGCCTGGTGGAAGACAAAGCCAGCGACCTTAATCAATATGGGTTGGCTGAACCTGCGCTCCAGGTTGCCATCACCGAGAAGGACAACAAGAGCCAAAAGCTGCTGGTCGGCGACGAGACTCCTACAAGTGGCGGCGCTTTCGCTCGTCTCGACGGCGACCCGCGAGTCTTTACGATTGCAAGCTACACCAAGAGCAGCATCGATAAAAGCGTGAACGATTTGCGTGATAAACGGCTGCTCACCGTGGATCCCGACAAGGTCAGCCGCGTGGAGCTTAATGCGAACAAACAAGACGTCGAGTTCGGACGCAACAAAGACCAATGGCAGATTCTGAAACCCAAGCCGCTGCGTGCGGACGCTTTCCAGGTGGATGAACTCGTCCGCAAACTCTCGGATGCGCAGATGGAAATCAGCTCCGATAGTGACGCAAAGAAGACTGCCGCGGGCTTCGCTTCCGGTACGCCGGTCGCAACCGCAAAGCTCACTACAGATTCCGGCACCCAGGAGCTTCAGGTCCGCAAGAACAAAGATGACTACTACGCGAAATCGAGTGTTGTTGACGGCGTGTACAAAGTTACCAGCGCAGTCGGAGAGGGTGTTAACAAGAAACTCGACGATTTCCGCAACAAGAAGGTGTTCGATTTCGGCTTCAATGATCCGAACAAAGTTGAGATCCACGATGGATCTAAGGCGTATTTCCTGACCAAAGGCGGCCAGGACTGGTGGGGCACAGACGGAAAGAAGTTGGACGCTGGCAGTGTGGATTCTCTAGTCAGCAAACTGCGCGACCTGCAAGCCAGCAAGTTCGTTGAATCCGGCTTTACCACACCCGTAATCGAGATGACCGTCGCCTCCAACGACAGCAAGCGCACCGAGAAAGTGCTCATCTCAAAAAGTGGTGGTAGCTACGTTGCCAAGCGGGAGAACGAGCCCAGTCTGTATGCGCTGGATTCAAGCGCGGTCGAAGAGTTGCAGAAGTCTGCAGGCGAGATCAAGCCGGCAGCGGCGCCAGCAACGAAAAAGTAGTTCTGGGAGAAATTGGTCGGGACGGGCAGATTTGAACTGCCGACCCCTCGCACCCCAAGCGAGTGCTCTACCAGGCTGAGCCACGTCCCGACGGGAGGAACTCGCCGCTGACCGGCGAGTGGGGTTACCTAGAGATTTTACAATACCCTGCGCATCCTCAGAAGCTAGCGCCTCTGTTTCTGTTTGTTTTTTGCTCTTCGCTCTTCTTCCAGGACTGCGAACTGGATTTTCTTCTCCACGGGATCAATGCGGTCCAGCAGAACCCGGACTTTCTGTCCGAGCCGATAGGTGTTGCGGCTGCGCTGGCCGATGATCTCGCGCGTGTTCTCGTGGTAGAAATAACGGTCGTCTGTAAGACTGTCTAAGGGGACGAGCCCTTCCACGAACAGATCAGTCAATTCAACGAAGAAGCCGAATTTCGTAACGCTTACGATCAGTCCATCGAAATCGTCGCCGACCCGGTCCTGCATGAACTTGACCTTTTTCCACTCCATCAGCTCGCGCTCGGCGTCGTCGGCGCGGCGCTCGGACTGACTGGATTCCTCGGCGATGTCATGAAGTTCCTCAATCGAGAGAGCCCCGCTCAAGGGCACGCTTGGCGTGTGCGCGCGCCGCGTGGACCAAGGAGAAGCAGGTTCCGTGTGGCGCGGGCGTGCCGCCGGCGAGTCGTCGGTGTCATCACGCCCACTCGTAGCTGGTGTTCCGACCGTAACATTTCCATCCCGATATTCAGGCGAATCGTGCAACACCTGTTTCAAGATTCGGTGGACGATCAGGTCAGGATACCGGCGGATCGGCGAGGTGAAATGTGTATACGTGGTGGCCGCCAGAGCAAAGTGACCGTGGTTCTCTTCCGAATATCGCGCCTGCTTGAGCGAGCGCAGCATGAGGTAAGAGAGGATCCGCTCTTCGGGTTTGCCGGCAATCTTTTCAGTGAGCTTCTGATACATGCGCGGAGTGATGTGGACTTCTTTCGGCAATTCGATTTCGCGCACGCGTTTACCGGTACCGTAACTCGCCCGTCGATCCGTCTTAAGCTGCATGCGCTGAATCGGTAGCGCGCCCACTCCAAGCGAGTAGCCAAAAGTGGCGGCGATCACCTCAAAGTCATACACGCGCTTGGCGTCCGGCTTCTCGTGAATCCGGTAGAGGGAAGCGACCCGCTTATTCTCCAGGTACTGCGCCACGCACTCATTGGCCGCCAGCATGAACTCTTCGATCAAGCGATGCGCGATGTTGCGCTCGGAACGGGCGATGCTTTTCATCAGGCCAAACTCATCGAATTGGATTACCGGCTCTGGAAGGTCGAAATCGATCGATCCGCGGCGCTCGCGCTTGCGGTTAAGAATCGTCGCCAGCTCGCGCATCAGCTCGAACGTTGCTACGAGTGGGGCATAGCGCTTTCGAAGGCTCGCGTTCCCTTCCAGCACCGCATTCACATCGGCGTAGGTCATGCGCTCGGCGGAACGGATAACACCCTCGCACAATTCGTATCGAAGAATTTCACCGCGATGATCGAGCTCCATGACACACGACATCACCAGCCGGTCGACCTGCGGACGCAGGCTGCAGATATCGGTAGAGAGTTCGAGTGGAAGCATGGGCACGGCACGATCGGGAAAATACACGCTGGTGCCGCGGAGGCGGGCTTCCTGATCAAGTGCGGAGGCGGAAGTTACGTAATGAGCGACGTCCGCGATATGTACTTGCAGTTCGAAGTTGTCGTTTTCGAGCTTTCGAACCGTAACGGCATCGTCAAAATCGCGGGCAGTCTCACCATCAATTGTGACGATGGGAAAGCTGCGAAAGTCCCGCCGCCCGTGCAGTTCGCGGCTCGAAATAATCGGCTCGGCGCGTTCCGCTTCTTCAAGGACCTCGGGTGGAAAACGGTTGGGGAGGTGGAACTTGCGGATAACGATCTCCACGTCCACCCCGAAATCATCTTCATAACCTATGATCTCGATGACCCGGCCGCGTGGGGTCTGGGTGGCGGTCGGCCAATCGGTGATCTCAACATCGACGACTACATTTTCCAAATCGTCCCAGCCATCGCGACGCGCAGCCTCCTTGCCCAGCACCCGATGAACCGACTTCCGCGCTTTCGGCTTCCCTCGGCTTGAGTCCTCGTTATGATCTGCGCGGGCCTCCGGATGCTCCATCCCATGCGGAATCACGATCTCCGGAGCAACCTTCTGATCGACGGGGGTGACATAGTTGCGGCGATTGCCATAGTGGAAAATTCCAACGACCGTAGGATGTGCGCGAAAAATCGGGCGCACGACTCGGCCTTCGGCACGTCCGTCCGGGCGGATGGCACCGATTTCGACCAATACCCGGTCTCCGTGCATCGCCGAGCCAACGGCAGGCGGCGGAATGAAGATGTCGCCTTGAATACGGGCCTTCAAGCGTTCGTCCAGCGAAGTAGGGTCAGGAAGAACGAAACCGAAACCGTCGCGGTGCATGCTCAGTCGACCGGCAATGAGGTTCTTTCCCGAGGCGGCCTGGGGCATCGCGTAACGGTCGGAATCTACATGCCGCAGCTGTCCGCTTCGGGAGAGGTGCTCAAGGCGCTCGCGCAGTTCGCGCCTGTCATCGCCATGCAGTCCAAGTTCGCGAACCAGTTGCTTGAACCCCGCAGCATGCTTCGGCTGGCGTTCGATTTTACGCAGGATGACAGAATCAGAGACCATGTTCCAGATTAACGGTTCAACAACGCCTCTTATGCAAATCCCATTGAGACGGCTGCATTCAACCTTTAACCGCTAACCACAAAGATCGCAACGCTGAAAGACTATTCAGACTCCCTCTCCAGCATACCTCAGCGGCCTCTCAGACAACTCGACGCAGACGGATGTCCATATTCGGAGCCAAAGGCAATCCGTAATCAGTGCAAAAACAACCCATCCGGGAAGGAACTCTAACGAACCGCGTGTGTGGAAATCCTCATATTGTCGCGATTTCCACAAGACGATTCGTCCGGGCGGGGCGTAAAATGCAAGTAGTCACTGAAAGCTAGCTGACCTCAATTTTCAACTGAAGAAAGGATTTTTTGCCACATGTGGAAACCCACAAATCAACCTACGACTACATCCCGACCGGGTGAGCCAGAGCGCCCTGCTACGCCTCCGGCAACACCACAGATAACTGAAACCCCGGCGGTGGCACGTCCGGTTTCCACCACTACCACCACGACCGCGGATCAGGCCACGATCGGCAAGTCCCTGGTGATCAAGGGCGAAGTGACCGGTTCCGAGTCGCTTTACATCGACGGTCGCGTGGAAGGCTCCATCAATCTCGCGGGCAATCGCGTCACCGTAGGCCGGAATGGAGTTGTATCGGCCAACATCAACGCGCGGGAGATTGTTGTGCTCGGGAAGGTTCGTGGCAATCTCACGGCCAGTGACCGGGTCGATATCCGCAGCGACGGTTCGCTCACCGGCGATGTAGTAGCGGCGCGCATTTCGATTGAAGACGGCGCTTTCTTCAAGGGCGGCATCGATATCCGCAAAGCCGGCCAGAAGCCCAATGGCGAAGAAGTGAAGACTGCTGTGGCAGCAGAAACTGCAACAGCTGCTCGGGCTTAGTTTTTCTTCTCGCGGCATGGCGGGCGCTTAACGCAGCGCCCGCGTGTCTGTGGATTTTCCTTTCTCGGTAAACGCCCTTTCCTATTTACAGGTTTTCTCCGAACAACCAGAGCAGGGGTGTTGCATCAAACCGCCGTGGAGGCAAGTTAATGGCGCTGAGCAACATGGCGACCCCGAGAGCTGCTCAGGAAAAATTGACTGCCGTTATGCCCGGCATGCGTACCGACTTCACGGGCAAGGCGGTCAGGAATGTCATTCTGCTTTCGGTTCCCGATCACGAGTACGACTTGTTGCGTCCGAATCTCGAACTCATGGCCTTGCCGCATCACTTCGTCATGCATCAGAGAGGAGAGAAGCTGGATTTCGCCTATTTCCTGAATGAAGGAATGGCATCGCTTGTGGTCGCCTCCCAGGACGAAAGAAGCGTAGAAGTGGGAGTGGTTGGCAGAGAAGGAATGATGGGAACGCCATTGGCCGCGGGGTTGAATCGCGCGCCGTACCGCGCGATCATGCAGATCCCGGGCAGCGGATTGCGAATACACGCCAGCGTGCTGGAAACAATTTTGCCCGCCGCTCCGAATTTGCAGCAGCGATTGAGCCGCTATGTCCTGATGCAAGGCTTGCAGATGGCGCAGGTAGCGGCATGCAATCGGCTTCATGAATTGGAGCAGCGCATGGCGCGCTGGCTGCTGATGTGCCAGGATCGGGTGGATTCAGAGGTGCTCACTTTGACGCATGACTTTCTGGCACAGATGCTGGGTAGCGGCCGTCCGAGCGTTACCCTAGCCTGCGGAATGTTGGAACGAGCTGGTGCAATTGAGAATCTGCGTGGCACCATCAGGGTGCTGAACCGAAAAGATCTCGAAGATGCCGCGTGCGAATGTTATGACGTGATTCAGCACTTCAACGGCGGTCTAGGCCTCAAATAATCCGCTCAAAAGGCTTCTTGCCATATCTCTCCGTTCGCTGCCGAACTGACAAGCCTTAGCGCCGACCAATAGCCTCGACGCACTTCGTCCACATGTCTCTGTGAAAGCTGCAAGAAGGGAGAATTGTGGAAACTGGCAAGAGTCGGTTTGCAAAACGAACTGGGTCTGTCCGTCCGGATGGGTTCACAGATGCTGCCGGCAATCCCGTAAAGAACGCACTGCTGTTAGCGATCCCAGACCGAGAATTCGGTTTACTGCGTCCCCACCTGGAGTATCTGGAATTACCCCATCACCAGATTCTGCAGGAGCCTGGGCAGAAAATTGAATATGCCTACTTTCTGAATCACGGCATGATTTCGCTGGTTATTCTTACCAGCGATGGCAGGAGCGTTGAAGTTGCTATCGTCGGGAACGAAGGCATGGTGGGTACATCGTTGGCTGTGGGGCTGAACCGTGGACCCCACCGCGCCATCATTCAAATTTCGGCAAGCGGATTCAGGGTCAAATCCGAGTTGTTGGGGGAAGTCTTGTCTCGCACCCCGGAGCTGCGGCTGATAATGAACCGCTATGTTCTGATTCAGGGCTTGCAGGTGGCGCAGATTGCGGCGTGCAACCGCCTGCACGAAGTGGAACAGCGGCTGGCGCGCTGGTTACTGATGTGCCAGGACCGGATTGGATCAGAGGAGTTCCCAATGACACACGAGTTCCTTGCTCAGATGCTCGGCACCGGACGGCCGAGCGTCAGCCTTGCAGCAGGAATTTTGCAACGGGCGGGGATGATTGAAAACATACGCGGGACAGTGAAGATCGTGAATCGCAAGGGTCTGGAAGGTTCGTCTTGCGAGTGTTATGCGGCTATGCGGCAGTTCAGCGCAAATATGGGGATTTAGAAGTGTGCTTTTAAAATGGAGACCTTCAAGATCGGCGCCGGAACCAACGTGATATTCCTTCCAGAGCGGAAACCCGCATCCAGTACGCCATCAGGAAGTAAATCGCACCATAAGGAAGAAGCACACAAGGTCCCACAAGCAATGGTGAATTTGCGCGTAGCGCCGTCTTAATCGCGTATCCGGCGGCAGCGGCCAGAAGCGCCGCAACCCACATCTTCAGCATGCGCAGCGTGGAATAAGGCACGGCCCCGATCTGCTTGTGCAGGGCGCCACGCAGCAGGACAAACTCAATCCACCCCGCAATGCCAGCGGAAAAAGTAAGTCCGGCCACCCCCCAACGGCGGTCGATGTGCAGCAGCGGCGGCAGTGGCAGCGCGCAAAAATAGCCTAACGCCAGGGTGAGCGCTACCCGGACAGAGGCAAACTTGAGAGGCGTGCGCGTGTTGCGAAGCGCATAGAAGGCGGATGAATACAGCCGCCCCGAGGTTGAAGCCAGCAAGCCAACCGCTGATCCGGCGATGACAGCCCATACGTAATTAACATCGCGAGAGGTGAACTCGCCGGATCGATAGATAGTGGCTACTACGACGTCTCCGAGGAAGAGAAAAGCGGCGGCCGAGGGCACAACAAAAAAAGCAATTTGCTGCAAGCCTTGTGCGAGACGCTGTCGCAATACGCCTGCAATTTCCTGGGGAGTCCCTAACGTGCTGGACATCGCCGGCAGTTCGGCGGCAGAAACAGACATCCCAAACAGGCTTACCGGCAGGGAATACAGAGTCTGGGCGTAGGAAAGAGCCGCCACCGCACCGGTTGGCAGGAAGCTCGCAAGCAGAGCGTCGATGTAGGCGCTGATTTGAACCACGCCCCTACTGACAAACACTGGGAAAAAGTTCCTTATGACCGCGTTGACGTGCTCTGAGCCGAGTGTCCGTTGGAGATGAAACGGCCACAGGAAGCGCAGCACGGATGGCAGCTGCACCAGAAACTGCAGCCCGCTGCCAATTACCGATCCCCAGGCGACAATGACTGCCAGACGGGGCTGACTCTGATGTCCGCCCTTCCAGAAAAATGCGGCGATAATAGCCACGTTCCAGATGATCGGAGCAGTGTAAGAAAGCAGAAACTTGCGATGGCTGTTGAGAATGCCCAGGCACCAGGCGGAGAAAACCAGAAGTCCTGCGCCGGGAAAAAGGATCTGCACCAGCCGGATTGTCAGCAAGCGCTTATCGCCGGAGAAACCGGGGGCAATGACATCGATGAGCCAGGGTGCGGTAAAAATTCCCAGCACAACGAGAAGCGAGGTGGTTAAGAAAAGTAAAGCGAATGTTACCTCAGCGACTGCGGACGCTTCTTCGTGACGCTTTTCAGCGTTCAGTCGGGCATAGACTGGGATGAAAGATGCAGATAACACTCCCTCTCCGAACAGGTTTTGCAGGAAATTGGGAATGCGGAAAGCCGCGCGGAAGGCATCGGCGGCATCGGAATTGCCGAAATAGTGCGCGAACACGCGATCGCGAACCAGGCCAGCGATCCTGCTGAGCAGAATGCCAGTTGCTACTGAAAGAGCGGCCGCTCTAACGCCCAAGCCCTGTTTCTGCGAATCAGCGTGCAAACTCGGATTATAGGTGCATTCACGATTGAGGAATTGCGGAGGTATCCCACATCACACTGCCCACTTGCAGCACATCAAAATGAATATCCACCTGCAGGTCACAGCTTCCGACGCTATAATGCTCCGCCATGGCGGTAGTCGCAGGTCAGAAGATTGGCCCCTACGAAATCCTGGCCCAGATTGGCGCGGGAGGAATGGGAGTAGTGCATCGCGCCCGCGATCCGCGGCTTGGGCGCGAAGTCGCGATTAAGGTGCTGCCCGCCTCGTTCTCCGCCGATCCAGAGAGATTGCAGCGCTTCGAGCAGGAGGCCCGTGCCGCAGCGGCGCTGAATCATCCCAATATCGTCGCCGTCTTCGACATTGGTGAGTCGGATGGTGCACCGTACGTCGTCTCAGAACTGCTCGAAGGCGAGACCTTACGCGAACGGTTGCGAACCGGCGCATTAAGTACGCGAAAGGCTACGGACTATGGACTGCAAATCACCCGCGGGCTCGCAGCGGCACATGAGAAGGGGATCGTTCATCGGGATCTCAAGCCTGAGAACCTGTTCATAACCCACGACAACAGAATCAAAATCCTGGACTTTGGCCTGGCGAAATTTACCCGCCCCGAAGTGACCACAGATTCTGGGGATGCGCCCACCCTGCAAGTAGCTACCGATCCCGGGTACGTGATGGGCACGGTCGGCTACATGTCTCCGGAGCAAGTCCGGGGAAAACCAGCCGATCATCGCTCTGATCTCTTCGCCTTTGGCGCGATTCTCTACGAAATGCTTTCAGGCAAGCGTGCCTTTCATGGCGAGACTCCGGCGGACACCATGAGCGCCATCTTGAAAGAAGACCCGCCGGAACTCTCCGAGACAGGTCGCAACGTGCCGCCGGCGCTGGCGCGCATTGTAAATCACTGCCTGGAAAAAAGCCCGGCACAGCGCTTTCAGTCAGCCAGTGATGTCGCTTTCGCTCTGGAGGCCTTGACCGACGTTTCCGGCACCGCCAAGAGCGGCGTTCATCCAATTTCCATTGGTCCGCGTCCCCGGCTGATTCCCGCCCTGGGAGTATTGGCGCTGGTGCTTGCTTGCACCGGTACATATGTTCTGGGCTTCCGTCACAGTCGCTATTCGACGCCGAGCTTCCATCGGCTTACGTTCCGCCGAGGAACGATTATGGCGGCGCGCTTCTCGCCCGACGGGCAGACCATCGTTTATGGTCATTCGGTCGAGGGCAGGCCCGTGGAACTGTTCACCACGCGCTTCGACAGCACCGACTCTCGCCCATTGGATCTGCGCAGAACACAGCTCCTGGCCATTTCCAGTACGGGGGAAATGGCCGTGCTCCTCAGTGCGCACTCATTCGGCGCCTTTATGGAAAGCGGCACTCTGGCGCATCTGCCCCTGGCTGGAGGCGCGCCACGCGAGATGCTCGATACGGTGTGCGGAGCTGACTGGATGGCCGACGGTTCTGATCTCGCCGTCATTCATGGCGGAAGTATGGGCCGGTCGAACCGACTGGAATTCCCTGTAGGGAACATCATTTATCGGCCTCAAGGCTGGGTCAGCCACGTGCGGTTTTCGAGATCGGGAGATTTGCTGGCGTTCGCTGATCACGTGCCGAACGGCGACGACGGCCGGGTAGTGGTAGTCGACCGCAGGGGAAACCGAAGGGGAGTCTCTTCGTTTTATTCCTCGGTAGAAGGTTTGGCCTGGTCGCGTGATGGGGGCGAGGTCTGGTTCACCGCCGCTCCGGGCGGCGCTGCGCGGGCGCTCTATGCGCTGGACCTCTCCGGCAAAGAGCGGTTGGTCTTGCGCGTTCCGGGAACGTTAACCATTCACGACATCAGCCGCGACGGCCGCGTGCTCCTGGGTGAAGACACCAGCCACTACGGCATCATTGGCCTCGCTCCCGGAGAAAAGACTGAGAAGGACCTTTCCTGGTTCGATTGGTCCGTAGTGAACGATCTTTCATCTGACGGTAAAACGGTCGTATTCTCGGAGAGCGGCGAAGCTGTAGGAGGAAACTACGGCATTTTCATTCGGAAGACTGATGGATCCCCGGCAGTACGCCTGGGAAACGGGGGCACTTCCGCTCTGGCGCCGGACGGAAAGTGGGTGGCCGCAACCAGCAATGACTCTCCCGGGCAAATCCAGTTGCTACCTATCGGCGCCGGACAGCCGCGACGATTGACCGAAGGAGTGCAACACTCGCGCGTGGCCTGGACGCCGGATGGCAAGGCGTTGATCTTCAACGCCGCCAAGCCGAATCGCCCCCCTCGTTCCTACTGGATGGACTTGGATGGAAAATCCCGCGCTGTCACCCCCGAAGGGACAACCGGTCTTGTCGCTACTCCGGATAGTAAGTATCTGCTCGCCGCCGATACGGACGGAAAATGGTTTCTTTTCCCTCTGGTAGACGGCGGCGAACCCCTGCCGCTGCGGGCAAACCTGGAGGAAGAAGACGTGCCGGTTCAGTTTGAGCCCGATGGCAAGGCCCTGATCGTGGCGCAGGCAGGAGTTCCGCAAAAGGTTTTTCGCGTTTATCTTGATCAGAATCGCCGCGAGGAAATCCGCCAGCTTATCCCCCCTGATCCAGCAGGTCTCCAGGAAGTGCGTGGATTGCGACTTAGCGCGGATGGAAAATCCTATGTTTATTCCTACTACAGGATTCTGTCTGATTTGTGGGTTGTGGATGGGCTGAAGTAGCAGATGCCCACTCTTTGAAAGACTACTGATGCGCGCTGGGGATCTCTGGGTGAGGCTGTGGCATGGGCGCGATCGGCTCGGTCACTGTTTCGACTATAGCAGGCAAAGGTTGTTCAAAGGACAACGCAAGCACCTGATCCATCGTCTCGACGAAATGTAGCTTCATGGCATTGCGCAGGTTTTCGGGAACTTCGGCCAGGTCTTTCTCGTTGTCCTTAGGAAGAATTACCTCGAACAGGCCAGCGCGATGAGCGGCGAGCAGCTTTTCCTTTAGCCCGCCAATAGCCAACACCTTGCCGCGCAGCGTGATCTCGCCCGTCATTGCCAAGTCACGGCGCACGGCAATTCTGCTTAAGGCACTTGCGATAGCTGTGGCGATGGTAATGCCAGCCGAGGGGCCATCCTTCGGAATCGCGCCTTCTGGAACGTGGACGTGAATATCAATTCCACGATAAAAATCTCGGGACAAACCGAGCCGGTGCGACCGTGAGCGGACATAGGACATCGCAGCCTGTGCCGATTCCTGCATGACGTCGCCTAGTTTCCCGGTCAGCGTCAGCTTGCCTTTGCCATCGACCACCGTAGCTTCAGTGCTGAGGATAGAGCCGCCGACCTCGGTCCACGCCAGCCCGGTAACCAGGCCGACTTCACTCTTCTCGTGGGCCAATGTGTCGCGGAACTTGATCACGCCCAGGAAGTCGTTGACGTTTTCACCCGTAATGATGACGTTGTAGCTTTCGCCTTCTTTCACCACCTTGCGCGCGACCTTGCGGCAGACGTTACCGATCTCGCGCTCCAGGTTGCGGACACCAGCCTCGCGGGTATATGAGCGGATCAGTGAAATGATTGCGTCATCGGAAAACTTGAGGTTCTTCTCGCTCAGACCGGCCTGAGCCATCTGCTTTTTCACCAGGAATTGTTTGGCGATCTCCAGTTTCTCAGGCTCGGTGTAGCCATGCAGGCGCAATACTTCCATGCGGTCCTGGAGGGCGGGTGGGATGGTGTGCATTACGTTGGCCGTGGCAATGAAGAAAACCTGCGAGAGGTCGTACTCGACGTCCAGATAATGGTCGATGAACATGTAATTCTGTTCGGGATCGAGGACTTCTAACAGAGCAGCCGAGGGGTCGCCCCGAAAGTCCATGGACATTTTGTCCACTTCATCCAGCATGAACACCGGGTTTTTTGTGCCGGCCTTCTTCATCATCTGGATGATCTGCCCGGGGAGCGCACCGATGTAGGTGCGGCGATGGCCGCGAATCTCAGCTTCGTCGCGCACCCCGCCCAGCGACATACGCACGAATTTGCGCCCCGTAGCCTTGGCGATTGACATTCCCAGGGAGGTCTTGCCAACTCCAGGAGGCCCGACAAAACAGAGAATGGATCCCTTGGGATTCTTTACGAGTTGACGTACGGCAAGGAATTCGAGAATGCGTTCTTTAATCTTCTCTAGTCCGTAATGGTCTTCATTGAGGACCTTTTCGGCACGGCTGATATTACGGATTTCCTTGGAGCGCTTCTTCCACGGCACCGCGAGCAGCCAATCAAGATAATTACGCGAAACCGTGGATTCGGCTGACATTGGCGGCATAGCTTCGAGCTTCTTGAGCTCCTGCACTGCCTTATCGCGAACCTCTTTCGGCATGCCGGCGCCATCAATCTTTTTCTTCAGTTCGTCGAATTCACTTTTCTCGCCGCGGCCCAGTTCCTTCTGAATTGCCTTGATCTTTTCGTTGAGGTAGTACTCTTTCTGCGCCCGCTCCATCTGCCGCTTGACCCGCGACTGGATAGTGCGATCCATGTTGAGCTTTTCGATTTCGATATCCAGAACGTCCCCGATGCGAGTAAGGCGCTCGGCCGGATCGAAGATTTCCAATAACTCCTGCTTCTCTTCAATCGAAAGCTGCAGATTGGCGGCGATGGTATCCGTGAGCTTGGCAGGATCCTCCATGCGCACGGCCGCGATCATGGTTTCATAATTGAGAGACTGGCACAGCTTCACATACTGCTCAAAAAGCGTGGTGACCCGCTGCATTCCGGTTTCGATTTGCGGATTTGTCTCGGTGGTGTACCGGGCTACCCTGACCGAGACCTGCATGTAACCTTCATTCTCACCGATCTGAAGAATCTTGCCGCGCTCTATGCCTTCGACCAGAACCTTTATGTTTCCGTCTGGAAGCTTAAGACTTTGGACAATGTTAACGATTGTCCCGACCTGATAAATCTCGTTCGGCTTGGGCTCATCGACACTGGCGTCATGCTGAGTAGCGAGAAAGATCTTCTTGTCGCCGGCCAGAGCCTCTTCCAGCGCGCGCACGCTTGACTCGCGACCGACGACGAAAGGAGTCATCATGAACGGAAAGATGACCACGTCCCGAATGGGCATCATCGGAAGCTTCTTGCTCTCGTATTTCTCTTTGCTTGTGGTCACCTGGACTCCAAAATCAGCGGTTGGCCGCCAGCTTTCCAGCTAACGGCTAAGTGCTAACGGGTTCTTCTTATCCTGCTTTTTCCATCATGGCCAGCGAGACACTGCGCTTCTCAACCATCTCGCGGGTCACTTCAAATTCTTTTACCTTCTTCTGACTGGGCAGATGATACATCAAATCCAGCATCAGCTCTTCCAGGATCATCCGCAATCCGCGCGCCCCTACCTTCCGAGCCATGGCCTGTCGGGAAATGGCTTTCAAAGCTTCTTCACTAAACTTCAACCGCACATTCTCGAACTCGAACAGGCGCTGGTACTGCTTGACAATAGCGTTTTTCGGGCGCGTCAGGATCTCGATCAGCGCAAATTCATCCAGGTCCTCCAGCACGCCTACCACGGGCAAGCGGCCCACAAACTCGGGTATCAACCCGAACTTGATAAGGTCTTCCGGCTGAACATCACTTAGAAGTTCAAAATTCCGTTTGCGGTTGGTCGCAGCTGAATCTTCCTGCTCCAAATCCTCTCCCGCCTTGAAACCTAAGGACTTCCTGCCCATCCGGCGGCCAATGATCTTCTCCAGCCCCACGAATGCTCCTCCGCAGATAAAGAGAATATTCGTCGTGTCAACCGGGGTGAACTCCTGATGGGGGTGCTTGCGCCCCCCCTGAGGAGGAACATTGGCTATGGTTCCTTCCAGAATCTTCAGAAGCGCCTGCTGCACGCCCTCGCCTGAAACGTCGCGAGTAATGGACGGATTCTCGTCCTTACGGCCAATCTTGTCCACTTCGTCAATGTAGATGATACCTGTCTGTGTCCGGCCGACATCACCGTCGGCGGATTGCAGCAGCTTGAGAATAATATTCTCGACGTCTTCGCCAACGTAACCGGCCTCGGTTAGGGTAGTGGCGTCTACGATTGCGAACGGTACATCCAGCATACGCGCCAGCGTTTGGGCAAGGAGTGTCTTGCCCGTGCCCGTCGGCCCGATCAGCATGATGTTCGATTTCGTCAGCTCAACGCCATCACCGGTGCGCTGCCGGTTCATGTAGATGCGCTTGTAATGGTTGTAAACCGCGACGGCAAGTTTCTTCTTTGTCTGCTCCTGCCCAATCACATACTCGTCGAGGAATGTCTTCACTTCCTGCGGTTTGGGAAGCTGGTTCGGGGTAGTGGTTGGAGGAGTTGCAGAACGATCATCTTCGAGAATCGAGTTGCAGACTGCGACGCACTCATCGCAAATATAGGCTCTAGGGTAATCGCTGGGGGATGAAATCAGTTTGGCCACCGCGTCCTGCGATTTATGGCAGAACGAACATCGCAACATCTCCTCGGTACCACTTCTGTTTTTCACTCAGCTTACTCCTTCGGGTCACGCCTTGCTCCGCCGCCATTGGCGGAAGAGAAAGCCCGATCATAACCTCTACCGGGTCTTATAAATGATATCGTCTATGATTCCGTATTCCTTCGCCTGCTGTGCGTTCATAATGAAATCGCGCTCCACGTCTTTTTCCACCTTGTCCAGTTTCTGGCCACTATGTTTGGCCAGCAACTGGTTTGTAATCTCACGCATACGGAGAATTTCCCGAGCGTGAATGTCAATATCAGTTGCCTGCCCCGACAGACCTCCCATCGACGGCTGATGGATTAGAATTCTCGAATTCGGCAAAGCCAGCCGCTTCTTGTTTTCACCAGCTGAAAGCAATAGGGCAGCCATGCTGGCGGCTTGCCCAATGCAGATCGTCGTTACGTCATTCTTTACGTACTGCATGGTGTCGTAGATCGCCATACCCGCGGTAATTGAGCCACCCGGCGAATTAATGTAAAGCTGAATATCCTTTTCCGGATCTTCCTGAGCCAGGAACAACATCTGCGCAATCACCAGGTTGGCGATGGTGTCCTCAATGGGCGTGCCTATAAAAATGATGTTGTCACGCAGCAGCCGCGAGTAAATGTCGTAGGCCCGCTCACCACGCCCGGTCTGCTCGATGACCATGGGCACCAGCATCATTTTCGGATCGTTCACGTTCACCTTTCCACACTCCTGCCTCAAACCACAGCTAACTTTTCGAGGGAGGATCGAAAGTGGTCTGCTTAACTAGTCTGATGGTACAAAAAATCGAGGGTCTTCTCGCTGCGGATTCTATTTCGGATTCTATCGAGCGCTCCATCACGTGTCAAACGAGCCCGAATCGCTTCCGGCGTCTGTTTTGACTGATTGGCAAGCGCTTCGATTTCCGCATTTATCTCTTCGTCACCGACCTCGATTTTCTCCTCTCCCGCAATTCTATCCAGCAACAATGAAGCCTTCACTTCCTGCAAAGCCTGTTCGCGTTGCCCTGCGCGCAGCCGGTTCAGGTCCATCTTTTTCATGTCTTCAGGCTTCAAACCCTGTGCCGCCAGCGCGCGTAACCCGCGCTCCAGCCGGACATCAATTTGCCGATCCACTAACGCTTCAGGCACTTCAAAATCGTTCCGCTTCACCAGTTCGGCAACCAGCTTGTCTTTGGATTCGCGCTCGGCCGCGTGCTTCCGTTCGCTTTCCATACCCTCACGAATCCGTTGGCGAACCTCATCGAGACTGGCGAACTCGCCTAACGTTTTTGCAAAGTCGTCGTTCTGCTCAGGCAGACTTTTCAGCTTGATGGAATGCACCTTGACTGTGTATGTCAGTGTCTTTCCAGCCAGCCGCTTGTCCGTAGAGTCTTCCGGATAATGCACATCGAAAATGCGCTCGTCACCTGCGGAGGCTCCGCGCAGGTTCTCGGTGAACTCGGGCATTGTGTTTTTTCCGGCAATCTCCACCAGAATGTCATCCATGTGGACCGGTTTGCCCTCGCCCTCTTTAGGTTTCCCATCCAGCGAGACTTGAGCGTAGTCGCCGTCCGCGAGAGCGCGGCCCTCTACAGCGGTGAAGGTGGCATGCTGCTCGCGCAGGCTCTCAAGCGACTCCTGCACTTCTTCGTCAGTGACTGTGACGGTGGGTTTATCGGCGCGCAGTTCCTTGTAGCCCTCCACCTTGATCTCAGGCATGACTTCGAAGCTGGCTTTGAAGCGAAGCGGCTCACCTTCATGAATATGAAGGTCCGAAACGCGCGGCTGCGATACCGGCAGCACCCCCAGCTTCTCCGTTTCACGGCGGAAATGGCGGGGCACCAGCGCCTCAACCACTTCGCTCTTGAGATCCTCGGCAAAACGCTGGCGGATGATCGAAGCCGGCACGTGCCCCCGCCGAAACCCGGGTAGCCGAGCCAGCTTTTGATATTTTTGGATCAGGGAATCAGTCTCGCGGGTTACCTCTTCGGCCGGTACCTCAACCTGGATTTCCCGCTTCGTGGCACTGCTGGTTTCGGTGGGGGTCACAGAATACCTTTCGCGAACGAGGCGGATCCAGAAATTCAGTCAAAAGCGAATCGCCAAATTCGTACCCGTTAGTTTGAGTGTAAAGACAGAGCAAGACAAGCGTCAAACACTAACGGCCCTGACGAGAGTGAGAAAAGTAACCTCTGGTGGACAATTCAGGCGCACAGGAGGATTGATCACTCCAACACCACGATTCGTGTAAACCTGCAGTGACCCTACGCGGTTCAGTCCGACAGGGTACTTCTCCGCCATCGGAGGTAAAACCAGAGCTCCGAGTCCGGGAACTCTGACCTGCCCGCCATGCGAGTGTCCCGAAAGCTGCAGGTCCACCGGGAAGCGGGCGGCATAGTCGGCAAAATCCGGTTCGTGCGCCAGCAGAATTGTCAATTCG
Source organism: Acidobacteriota bacterium (assembly GCA_003224905.1). Lineage (GTDB taxonomy): Bacteria > Acidobacteriota > Terriglobia > Terriglobales > Acidobacteriaceae > QIAA01. The sequence continues at coordinate 10,158 of QIAA01000185.1, read as the reverse complement.
GAAGTCGGAACGCCTCGCAGCGCACGCGGCAGATCAGCGGCCCCCACATAGACATCATCAACTCCAGAAACCCAAATGCGGCTCTTCCCGCGCTCCAGCGGGATCGCTTGGTTTCGCAGGACGTTGATGCCACGCTCTTTGAGCACAGCATGCACGATATCGGCATCGTTCCAGTGATCGTGATTGCCGAGGATAGCAAGCGTCTGCGCTTTAATCGTGGCCAAGACGTCCGCACATGGTTCGGCGTGGCGTGCTCCCGCAGGACCATTTGGTTTGCGGAACGGATGCGAAACAAAATCTCCAGTGAGCACCACGAGATCGGGATTGAACGGCTCGGCCAGGCGGACTGCCCTTTCGACCCCCGCTCGTCCCATATACGGGCCAAAATGGAAGTCGCTGATTTGTGCGATGCGGAAACCCTCAAACTCCTCCGGCAGCCGCTTCAGGTGAACTGCGACTCGCTCCGCTACCAGGTTTTTCGGTTCTACAAGGAGGCCGTCAATCCCCCCAATTACTGCCACCGCGGAAGCGCCGATTAGGACACGGCTCAGAAACTCTCTGCGGGGCAGTCCCTTGGATTGCATATTTCCAAGTCTCGCAGTCGCCAGCTCGCATCACCGGTTACCAATGGATAGTGGTTCATCTTAAAGTCCGTGTGGCGCGGGCGCCTCGCCCGCGAGAATCCACAGCACCGCGACGCAGGCACGCGCCATGCTTCGTACAGCGTAGTCTGTTCCGGTTAGAATGAAGTCGATGCCCGTACCCGCTTGGCTCAGCGACCTCAACCAACAGGTTGTCGCCTGCATTCGCTGCCCTCGCCTGGTCGAATACAGGGAACAGGTTGCCCGTGAAAAGCGCCGCGCTTATCGCGACTGGGATTATTGGGGAAAGCCTGTGCCTGGTTTTGGCGACCCCAACGCTCGCGTGCTGGTTTTGGGGCTCGCTCCCGGCGCCCACGGCTCCAACCGCACCGGCCGCCCGTTCACCGGGGACGCCTCAGGCAATTTCATGTATCCGGTCTTGTACGAAGCCGGATTTTCCAACCAGGCCACCGTGATGGATCGCAATGACGGCCTTAAGTTACGCGATCTGTACATCACCGCAGCTGCACGTTGTGCTCCACCTAAGAACAAGCCCCTGCCGCAAGAGCTCGCCAACTGTGCTCCGTATCTCGATCGTGAACTGCAGGGCCTTACGAATGTCAGAGTGATCGTAGCGTTAGGAAGAATTGGATTCGACGCTTATCTCAACTACCTGAAACGCCGCGGTCGGCTTCAGGGTAAGAAAACCTACGTTTTCGCGCATGGCGCGAAGTACCTTATGCCGGACGGCAAGACTCTATTAGCGTCTTACCATCCTTCTAATCAGAACACTCAGACCGGCAAGCTGACTCGCCAAATGTTTGTACGCATCTTTAAAGAAGCGGAAAGATTAGCCGACGGCTGAAGGGAGCGGCTGCCGCAGTGCCGGATCGTATTCCCTCCCCGCTCTCGGGGCCACATAGATTTCAGGGTCACGAACCGGGGCGGCGCCGCTTAATATCGCTTCGCCGAACAAGATGAAATCACATTCACCAACCCCCTTCGGCGTTGCTTGCAGCCTCGTTGTTCTCTTTCTCTGCGCCGCCCTGGTCGCGCAAGATTCGTCTTCGAGTGCGCCCAAACAGCCCGGCATTCAGGACAACAGCTTTCTCGTTGAAGAAGCCTACAACCAGAATTTCGGCGTAGTACAGCACATCTCCAGCTTCACCCGTTTCTGGAATAGCAAGGACTGGGTTTATACCTTCACCCAGGAGTGGCCTGTTCCGGGCGACGAGCGCCACCAGCTCAGCTACACGCTCGCATTCCAACATGCGGGCGCGTTTCCTGGTTCCGGCTCCGGAATTGGCGACGTGTTGCTCAACTATCGGTATCAACTCGTGGGAAGCGGCGACGCTCTGGTTGCGTTTGCGCCTCGTCTAAGTCTCATTTTCCCTACAGGCGACACCTCGGTTGGCAGAGGTTCGGGAGGCTTTGGTGTCCAGACCAGCCTTCCCATGAGCGTCGTTCTAACTCAAAAACTCGTCAGCCACTGGAATGCTGGCGCAACCTTCGTTCCCCACGCACGGGATATTTCCGGGGATCGCGCGTTCACTGCAAGCTACAACCTGGGGCAAAGTTTCATCTGGTTAGCCAAACCGCGATTGAATTTCATGCTGGAGACCGTGTTTGCGAACACCCAATCGGTTGTAGCTCCAGATAAGACAGCATGGGGACGTTCGCTTCTGGTCAATCCGGGGATCCGCTGGGCGTACAACTTCGAAAATGGCTTACAGATTGTTCCGGGCATCGCCGTGCCGATTGGTGTCGGCCCCAGCGCTGGTGAGAAAGCAATCCTCTTGTACCTCAGCTTCGAGCACCCGTTTCGCAAGATACCGAAAAAATAACCCGACGGGATTACTTCAGCTTTGCCACGGTCACTTCGAGTTGGAACTGACGCTTGGAGTTAGGATCGTCAACCACGCCGATCAGCATGGGTTTATCGAGCGTAACCAACGTGCTGCCGCTGATGACCATCTGGCGTACTATCGGTTGGCTTCCTCCTTTGGCCTGATCGGGAAGAGCGAAGTTACTGATCTCTACCTTTACATCCAGGCCCGGCGACCCTTGGCTGTCGAATACCCGGCATCTGATGTTTGTTCCGACGTCAAGGTACTGGAATGAGCCGTGCTCAGCTTCTACCGGCACACGTGTTCCGATCTTGAGTTCCTGAAAGGTGTCTAGTGTCTTCATGGAATAGTGGCGCTCGTTGATTTTTTTCCCATCTTCGAGTTCATTGATCGAGAAGTCCAGACGATAAGCTGCGACCTTCCTTTCTGACGAACGCTCGGCTTTGGAATCTTGCGGCCATCCACGCTCTGCTCCTCCACAAAGCCACACAACCAGAATCAGTACAGACCAGATCATTCTCTGCATGTGATTGTTCCTCCTTCTCGAAACCTATTGCTGCAAGTCTCCCGGTGGCTCGCTTGACGGCGAGTTTCTAGAAGTCGGCAAGTTCTTGTTTCAGCAGCTCTGCCCGGGCCCGTGCAACCATTACCGCTTCCTGCCGCCGTTCCCGAACGTAGCGGACCAGCATCTCTTCCTGTTCATTCAACGGAGTGGGCGAAGGAAATTGCTCGAGATGCGGCTCCGTGTGTGCTTTCGCAACGTGACGCTGAGACTTCTTCACATGGGCAATCGCCCCCAAGGCAACAGGCGGAATGGGATCCGAAATCGCAGGTCGTGATATTTCTTGGTTCTCCGTAAGTGAGGTTTGGTTTACCACATTCACGTGCGGGGAATCAGGCTTTCGTGTTAGGAAAAATCCGACCACAACCGCTACACCGAATGCAATCGTAGCCGCCGGCAATCGCCAATGCGAATGTCGCCAAGCTAGATTTTCACGTTCCCCGGACAGATTGGCCAGAATTCGGCTCTCCAGTCCGGCTCGTGGCTCGGCTGCACCGTACTTCTTGAGCGCCTCATCAAGCCTATCGTCGTCGAATTGGGTCCTTTCAAAATCCATGTTTTCCTTCCAGCAAGACTGCCAATCTTTCTCGCAGAATTTGACGCGCGCGAAACACTCGCGAACGTACCGCCGCTTCGCTCGTGCCGAGTGTTGCTGCAATATCGAGCGTTGACATCTCCTCTAATGTGGAGAGAACCAGCGGCTCCCGCAACTTAGGTGGCAAGCGGGCGATCACGGATTGCAGCAAGCGGTTCATTTCTGTCCCCAACAACTCTTCGTCTGCACCAGCCTTCCATCGATCTTGGCTTGAGACTTCACTCACTTCTTCCAAGCTGACCTCAGCAGGCTTCCTTTTCCTCTCGACCGCGACCCGCCAGGCAATCCTGGCGAGCCACCTTCGCGGATCATCGATGGTTCCCAGCTTCCGACGCGCTCGCAAAACCCGAATGAACGTTTCCTGCGTGGCATCTTCGGCGTCCTGATGATTGCGGAGAACCGAGTACGCGATCCTGTAAACCAGCCGCGCGTGCTGCCGGACGGCGAGTTCCAAGTCGCTTTCTCCGGTCCTCGCCGCGTCCATGGCTTCGTTCGCGATCACATATCCGACCGCCACTCGCTGGCCCTCATACATGAAGAACGACGCCACCTCAGACTTGTTCAGAAATATTTTTGATCCGTGGGAAGAACCCTCAAAGAGACTGTCAGAATCCTACAAACACCGGCTCTGGTTCCAGATGAATTCCCCAGATTTCCTCGACGCGCTGTTGGATGTGTTCCTTCAAAGAAAGGATATCGGCTGCCGTCGCCTCACCCCGGTTCACGATGGCCAAAGCATGCCTGCGTGAAATCCCCGCTGCTCCGCTGCTATAACCGCGGCTGAACCCGGAATGCTCAACCAGCCACGCGGCCGAGACCTTGTGCAGCGCTTCGAGCGCCGGATAGCTGGGAACCTGCAGGCCTTTGCCGCTTGCGCGCTTCATCAGTTCCGCATGCTGGTCGGTTGTTAGTACGGGATTCTTGAAAAAAGATCCGGCGCTGCGGCAATCTTCATCCCCGGGCGTGATCAGCATTCCCTTGCTCGCACGTATGCGGCGTACTGCTTCCCGTGTGCCAGCCAGAGTCGGCGTGACACTCCAGCCCGCGAAGTGCCTTTTCAAATCGGCGTACTGGATGCGAGATTGACCATCGGGAATAAGAGTATAAGTCACGCGCAGGATTATGTAGCGTCCGCGCGCGCAGGTATTGAAAATGCTCGTGCGATAACTGAATCCGCAGGCTTCATTGCAAAGTTCGCGCACCTGGCAATCTTTCAGGTCGAGCACGAGCACCGATTCGATGGTCTCCGCGACTTCTTGCCCATAGGCGCCTACATTCTGAACCGGAGTCCCGCCGACGCTCCCCGGGATACCGCTCAAACATTCCACTCCTGCGCAGTTCCGGGTGACCGCCCGAGCCACAAACTTATCCCACTCCTCCCCGGCCCCGACTTCAAATACAGCCCGCCCGCTTTCGCTGCGCTCTTCGATACCAGAGAAGCCAATTTTCAGGACTATCCCAGACCAACCAGCGTCGGAGATCACTACATTACTGCCGCCTCCAAGCACAAAAAGCGCGAGATTACGGGAGCGAGCAAACGCGACGGCTTCGTTCAGTCCGGCGATCGTCTTTGCCTCAACGAAGTACCGCGCCAGACCGCCTACTTTGAGGGTTGTAAGCGGCGCCAGAGAAACATTTTCCTGGATGACCATGGAAGCGGCAGTCTCACTATACTTCCACGAGGTGAAAATGGCGCGTTACAGAGGTTGTGCGTCGGAGTCGTGGTGACCGCATATTCAGGTAAAATTACGTTGAGGAGAGAACATGTACCCAGAGCTCATGGTGCTTCCAATGCGCGAGGAATTGACACGGCTTGGAATTCAGGAACTGCGCACTGCAGCGGAGGTCGACCGCGCTGTAGCCAATCAAACCGGCACCACCATGGTCATTGTGAATTCAATCTGCGGATGTGCTGCGGGCCGCATGCGCCCCGCCGTGCGAATGGCGCTCGAGCACGGCAGGCGTCCCGAGAGGATGTTTACTGTTTTTGCGGGAGAAGATAAGGAAGCCACCGAGCGCGCTCGTTCCTACTTTACCGGCTACCCGCCGTCGTCCCCCTCAATCGCGCTGCTTCGGGACGGCAACCTCGTGCACATGATGCAGCGGAGCGATATAGAGCACCGTGAGGCCGCCGACATCGCCGCCGAGATGAAAAAGGTATTTGACAAATATTGCGTGGCGCCGGCCACAGCAGGGTAGTCTACCGGTTACACGTGAACTGAGTTCAATACTTTCGCAAGACCCCGATCACTCTTCCCTGCAGCTGCACGGACTGGGCAGGGACAATAATGGGTTTCATGCTGGCATTGGAGGGCTGCAGGCGGATGCTCTCGCCTTCGTGGTAAAAGCGTTTGAGAGTCGCGTCCGTGCCTTCGACTAAAGCCACCACGATGTCGCCATTCTGAGCCGTTTTAGTTTTCTCTACCAGAACGTAATCGCCGTTCAGTATGGCCTCGTCGCGCATGGACTCGCCGCGCACCTCGAGCACAAAGACATCCTTCGAGCGCACGAAATCAGCCAACGAGATGGTCTCGGGAGTCTCTACTGCTTCGATCGGCTGTCCTGCTGCAATCCGGCCAACCAGCGGGAGCACCAGCCCGGTATTGACGGCCATGGCTTGCTTGAATTTACCTTTGGGTGGCAACAAGTCGATAGAACGGCTGCGGTTGTAGTCGCGCGTGAGCAGGCCCTTCTTCTCGAGATTGGAAATGTGCTTGTGAACAGTAGCGAGGGAGTTCAGCCCGATTCCGGTCCGAATCTCGTCAAAGGAAGGAGAGTACTGATTCCTTTGCACGAACTCCGAGATAAAGTCGTAAACCTGTCGTTGCCGCTTGGTGATGGCCATGGCGGAATTGTTGGCGAAGAGAAGGCGAATGTCAAGCCATTTGTACCAAAATGCGCGCGGAATCCCGAAACGGGCCACGCAGAACCGCAGATCAGGATTGCGCTTCGCGCTTCAGCCGTTCGATCTGCTGCAAGTGATTCGCGCCGTGCGTCCCCATCTTCTCGACGTATTCAGCCAGGGTGACATTGTGCTGAAGTTCGGGGTGGTAGGCACTCTTGTCCAAGTCACCGGGTTGCAGACGACGCAGCAACTGAAGGTTGTGATGCCTGTTGAGCCCATAGAGCGCGACTAATTCCGGTGCAGATTCCTCTGTGTAATGCAGGTTCCTGGCCCAGTCATCCTGATCGATCGGTGCGATGACGGGATTCTTGTCCGCAAGCATCTGGCGCATGCGGTATGCGTAGAGGAGTTCCATGTCAGCGAGATGAGCTAAGACTTCCAGGATGCACCACTTATTTGGATTGGGCTTATAACGTAGGGTTCGATCGGATAAACCAGAAACGGCGGCAGCAATTTGTTTCGGACTCTTTTCCGCCGCCTCGAGGTGATTTTTAAGATCAGCGTCAGTCATAACCTCAAACTCAGAATGCAGAAGTCAACGGAACGTCAGGGCGCTCCTTCGCGGGCAGAGATTTCAGGAAGCGGTTCGAGACCCTGTCCAGAAAAAACCTTCGCGAATTCTGCGACTAAGGGCGCGTGAACGAGGCCATTTGACGCCAGGGTTTCCCGGCTCGCGAGTTGGAAGGGCCCACCCCGGAAGTCCGTAACTGTACCTCCCGCTTCTTCGACCATTAACACGCCGGCAGCGGTGTCCCAGGGATTGAGATTGAATTCCCAGAAACCATCGAAGCGGCCACAGGCGACGGCGCAGAGATCGAGGGCGGCAGATCCGGCGCGACGCACGCCGTGAGTGCGCAAGGTGATCTGGTGGTAGAAAAAAATATTGGGGTTCTTGTGGCGCTTGTGGCTGGGAAATCCGGTGGCAACAAGGGTCTCACTCAGATTACCGATGCTCGAGACATGAATCTTCTTGCGGTTCAGGTATGCGCCGCCGCCCTGCGCGGCGGAGAACAACTCGTCGCGGGTGGGATCGTAGATTACTCCCGCGATGCGCTTGCCCCGATGCTCCAGCGCCATCGACACGCTGAACACAGGGAAGCCATGGGCAAAGTTGGTGGTGCCGTCGAGAGGGTCGACGTACCAGCGGTATTCGCTTCCCGTATCGACGAGTCCCTGCTCTTCGCCGAGGATGTCGTGCGAGGGCCAGAAATTGCGAATACGGTCGCGAATCAGCGACTCGGATTCCCGGTCGGCCTCAGTGACCAGATCGGCTTCGCCTTTGTACTCCACTGAGACGCGGCGGCGGAAGTACTCCATCAGCAGGGTGCCGGCCTCGCGGGCGATCTCTGCCATGGCGGGCAGAAATTCTTGGTGAGCGGATTGGGGCAAGAAAGATGTCCTGTTTGCGATATGCGTTCTTTGGCGTTGTGAGCTTCTTTGCGGCAAGACACCTTTAACGCAAAGTTCGCAAAGAAATTGCCGCAAAGGACGCGGAAACGGTACGGCTCCTATCTGCGGTTGGCAGCGTCCTCAGCGATGTACATGATTTCGTGCTTGAAGATGAAAAGGTTGGGCTGATTTTCCCGCGTCAGCCGGATCATGTCTTTGTCGTAGTATTCGATCCAGCCGCGGACCACTTCTCCGTCGGCCAGCTTGATTGAGACTGGTTTCTGCTTCTCGCCCAGAAGTTTCAGATAGGCCGCTTCCTCGAAAGTTCCATCCGGAGGAGCGGACCTGCCGCGATTCTGCGAGTTCCCGTGAAAAGGCATGAGGCCATTTTACACTGCAGAAACGGAGCCGGCTGGCATGGTAAATGTAAGCTCAAAGAGTCTGCCCGCAAGACGTAACTGAAAAGAGAGCCATCGGAGTGCGCCGATGGCTCTGAGCCGGCTGTTTAACGATTCTAGAAGGTTATTTTCAAACCGAACTCCAGTTGCCGAGGGCTGCCACTGGAAAACACACCCGATCCAGGCCCGATGCGATTTCGATTGCGGTTGTCCAAAGTGTTGGCCGTCCCATTTAGTGATCCGACACTGGCATCCAAGATCCCGCTTAAAGCGGCGTTATTTGGATCGAAGTTGGCGAAGTTGAATATGTTGAAAAACGACGCGCTAGGCTCAATCTGAAACCATTCTTTTACTTTCAAGACCCAACTCGCCTTCACTGCAAAGTCCCTGAGATTTCCGAGCGACGCCTGGCCGGCCGGCGCCGGTGTTATCGGCTGAACAACTCCACCTAAAGTCGCCAACTGGCCTTCGGTCATTAGGCCCGCGTCGACAACGGCTTGGCCTGCAGGAGTTAGAGTACCCGCCACATTGGAGTTGAAATTGCCTATTACGTTGTTCAACCCACTGCCGCCGTGCACCGTGCGTCCGAAGGCGCCTACATTAGTGCCGGGAAGAATGTCACCGCGCGAGAAATCAGTGGTGCTCCCGCCAGTGCCGTCCCCTGTAAGGTCAGCCGTAAAGATGTCCCCTCCGCCTGAGGGTGGCAAGTACAGAGTCGCCGGAAGAGCGGAATAGAAATGAGCCGCAAAGCTCACCCGCGTAAAAAACGGTAAATCGAGGACGCCGCCGAAAGAAAACTGATGCGTGCGGTCCAGAGCGCTTGGCCCGAAATAGCGGTTTGTATTCCGGAAATCAAAAGCATTGTTGATGAAGTCCTGATCATCCGTCATGCTGTTGAAACGCGACAGCGAGTACGATACTTGCAAGTTAACATTCTTAAAGCCACGAATTGGATTTGCGAACCTCTGCCTGAGTGCGACTTGTAGCCCGTTGTAAACCGATCGTCCCGACGGGAAGAGCATCTGGTTCTCTCCCAAGTCTGGGTTCTGACCGGGGAATGCCGCGCCGAAATCGGGTGTCAATCCGAACAATGAAGCTGGTACGCCAGACAAGAAGACGGTGCCCGAATCCAAGCCACTCGCCGCGAAATCAGCGATGGTGGCCGGGCCCGGAAGTGGCTGCGTGGGCGGGTCTGCTGGGTGTAGTCCGGGGCAGGCACTTATTGCGTCGTCGATTGTTGCCACGCCGCATGCGCTAAGCGTACCCGCGATTGCATTCTGAGCCGCCGTGACGTTCAGGAACCTCGCATCGCCGACGTGGTTAATGTCTTGGGCCAGAAGGTAATGCGTACTGACATTCCGAATGTAATCGGCACTTACGACCGTACCTCGGCCCAACTCATGCTGGAATCCAACATTCATCTGAAATGATCGCGGAGTGCGGAAACCGGGCGCGAACATGTTCTGACCAGTTGAATCAGCTCCTTCCGCGAGCGTGTTTCCGATGAAGCTGCCATTAGCCTGGGGTCCCGCACTCACAGTCGCCTGTTGGTAGAGTTGCTGAAGCGCAGCAATGTCTGAAACCACATTGCCAACCGGCTGACCGCAAACATTGGTGGATACCGTGGAGCCATCCGGGAGAGTTAGATCTCCGGAGGGACAAAGAGTTGCGGTACCAAAGAATAGCCCATTCTGGAGTCGTGCCGGACGATCGAACAATACACTGTTGAAGATCACATTTTCGTAGTACAGACCTGCTCCAGCGCGAATAACCGTGCGGCCGTTGTTGCGCGGGTCCCAGGCGATACCCAATTGGGGGCCAAAATTGGACGCCGGCTGGCGTACGCGACCGCCCAGGCCAGACCCGAACAGGTCGAGGATG
>QIAA01000022.1 GCA_003224905.1 Acidobacteriota bacterium | reverse complement strand
TTCAATCACGAGGCAGTCGCCGTCGTATCTTCGGGAGTTCGCCGGTGCTAGCGTTGCCACCCTCCGTTTCGGCTCGTTTTTTTTTTGCCGATGGTAATAGGCTAGCGCGCCAGCCGCACGCTTACAGCGTTCTGAGCAAAACAACTTGTCCGGTCGGCTCGCTTCGAAGACGACATAACATTTCGGGCAGCGTCCGAAAAGGCGGCGGCCACGCCAAAAGCGATCCATGTGGACGCTGAGAATTAGTGCAATTCGGGGCGAGTAGACGGGTAAGGTGACTCCAGAAGAATTGACCGTGGCACGTACGAAGACCTCTGCAGCGGAGGATTCTGTCCAGCAAACCTCCTCCACAAGCTCAGATGGAAAATTTTTCTCGAGGCTTTCCCTTGTGGCTCCAGTTAGCCACGCACTCAAAATGTCACGCAAAAGGAAAAAGCGCGTACACAACGCCGGCGTAATGTCCTTCGCAAGCCAACCTGTGCGGTTGGTGGTGATGTAACCCGCCTGATTCAGCCATGCGGCCAGCTCGCTTGTTGTCTGAACCTTGAACAAATCTGCACGTAGTGCGTCGATATCCGGCGTAGGGATGAAACCGTCTGCCGCTTCAGCTAACTCTTCTCCTTCCGCGCTCAATAGATAAGGACGCTCGTAAAACTTATAGGCAACGGGAGGGGATACCGGTCGCTGCATGAAGCTAAAACCTTTAGCCCAATTTGTGTTTATAGTATAAGTTCCCTATTTATGTCAATGTAATACCAAAAAAACTTGCGCAGTATTTACGTGGTGTATAGTGGCATTTACTTCTATTTTAGCCTATTTAGTAAATGCACACAAAATGGGGGTAGTAGTGTGAAAATGAACATACATGTACGCCTAAAACAAGGGCTCGCTACGCGTTGGGCTCAACGACGGGCGAACAGACGGCGAGCGTCTTGTTCGCTCTTCTCAATTCTACCAATCCATGGCCTGTCCCGAACGTGGGTGCAGCCCACAGTCAGCCGGGAGGTGCGCCATGGCCAAGAACGGTGAGGCCAAAGAACCAGGCACATATTTGGTCGGCTACGGCAAGCCGCCCATCCGCTCACGTTTCAAAAAAGGTCGTTCCGGCAACCCCCAGGGTCGGCCGAAAGGGAGCCTGAATTTCGCCACGGTTCTGCTCAGGACGTTGCGCGAAAAAGTTGTCATTCACGAAAACGGCAAGCGGCGGGTAATTACAAAGCTGGAAGCCTCTTTGAAGCAATTAGTGAACAAGGCGACCGCAGGTGACTTACGCGCTCTCTCACATCTCATCGGGGTCACGATCGCTGCCGAGCAGAGTGCCGCCGAAGAGAGCGCCGCGCAAGACGTTCTCAATGAACTCGACCGGGAAGTAATGACCAACATGATTAGGCGCTACAGCCAATCCATAAAGGGAGTGAACGAGGATGAAAAAACTAGTAACTGAGCAGGAATTTGCTGCGCTGATGAGATCCGATTTCCACGGATTTATCGAGCGCAGCTTTCACGAATTGAACCCCGGCACTAAGTTTCGGGACAATTGGCACATCGCCGTGATCGCCCATAAACTCGAGCAACTTCGCCGTGGAAACATCAAGCGGCTGATCATTAACCTGCCGCCGAGATCTCTGAAAAGTCACTGCACGTCGATCGCGCTTCCCGCCTGGCTGCTTGGTCACGACCCGAGCGCACAAATCATCTGTGCGAGCTACGCGCAGGATCTTTCGAACAAGCTTGCCATGGACTGCCGGACGCTCATGATGAGCAACCTATACAAGCGAATTTTTCGCACGCGTCTTTTGCCCGAGCGCCCTGCACTACAAGAGCTCGTCACCTCCATGAAAGGGTTTCGCTTTGCGACCTCGGTCGGCGGCGTGCTCACCGGGCGTGGCGGTTTGTACCTGATCATTGATGATCCGCTGAAACCCGAATGGGCCTTTTCTGATAGCGAACGGACGAGGGTCAACTCTTGGTATGACAGCACAGTGCTGAGCCGGTTGAATGACAAACGCGAAGGAAGAATCCTAATCATCATGCAGCGTCTTCATGAAGACGATCTGGTCGGACATCTGCGCGAAAAGGGAGGCTTTGAGCTTCTCCGCTTGCCGGCCATTGCAGACACCAGAGAGATATTTACCATTCCCACCCCATTCGGCGGTGAGATTACTTACACCCGTCAAGAAGGCGACTTGCTGCACCCGGAACGGGAGGATCGTGCAACCTTGGACGAGATCGCCGGCACCATGGGCGAATACAATTTTGCGGCGCAGTACCAACAGGACCCTATACCACTAGGCGGCGGCATGGTGAAACTCGCTTGGTTTCAGACGTACACTGAGGTCACCAAACCGGCTTCTTTTGATTTTATTTTTCAGAGTTGGGATACGGCCAACAAGCCAACGGAGCTAAGCGACTTCAGTGTCTGTACGACCTGGGGCAGAAAAGGGAAGAACCTCTACCTTTTGCATGTCTATCGCAACCGACTGGATTTCCCAAGCTTAAAGCGAGCAGTAAAGGAGCAAGCGGCACTGTGGAATGCAAAGACGGTCATCATCGAAGATCGAGCCTCCGGCACTCAGCTCATCCAGGAGCTGCTCTATGAAGGTATGCATAACGTCAAACGCTACGAACCGGCACCTGGCCATGACAAGATTATGCGCGTGCATTCATGCTCCAGTCTTATCGAGAACGGCTTCGTTTTCCTGCCGGAGAAAGCGGAATGGCTGGCGGAATATCTTCGTGAGATAAAAGCTTTTCCAAATGGTAGGTTCGATGACCAGGTCGATTCAACCGCCCAGGCTCTCGATTGGATTAAGCAATGTTACCACAACCGGAATACCGTCCGGATCTTCAAATTCTGCCCGCCTTACTATTTGCGCGAAATCGGCAGTTGAGGGCATCGGAACTTCCGCCGAACGACACCGCTGGCCCGCGCTTCGGCTAGACTGAGAAGGGAGCCAGCGGTTGAGGATGGAAGGCCTGCAGCAGGCCAGCAGGTGACTCGTTACTTCTGTTTTTCGACTTCTTGGTGAGCCGGCAATGATGTGCGCGATGCTTATTGGAAAAGGTATTGGACCCTAGAATTCCCTGTTAAGTTTTGGACCAATGCGACACTATTCTGCTTTTATACGCCTAAAACGTACAGAAAGGTCAACGGGGCGGGTCTTACTCCCTGGGGTGTTACTCCCTGTATTTTTCCCTCTTCACAGGGAAACCGGCAGTGCCGGCCTGAACTCAATTGCTTGCATTTCTTTCCTGGTCATCTGCTGTGCAGCTCTAGCTTTGGCGGCTGAGGCCGTACCACCACAACGCGCTCTGCCCGACGTCTACCTGATCACCATCGATACGCTTCGCGCCGACCACGTTCATTGCTACGGATATGACAAGCTCGAGACGCCTGCAATCGATGGCCTCGCTAAGGACGGAGTTCGCTTCTCACAGACATTTACACCAAGTCCGATTACGAATACCTCCCATACGACGATTCTCACAGGGTTGCTACCCAGCAATCATGGCGTAACCGATTTTGCGGTTCCGCTAGCGGATTCGCATGCCACCTGGGCGGAGTTGCTGAAGCAGAAGGGATACCGCACGGCTGCATTCATTGGCGCTGTCATTCTGGACAGCAAATCACTGGCGCCCGGGCTCGACCGCGGATTCGATTTCTACGACAACTTTCCCGCGCATCCTCAAACAAGAGCACGCTGGGGACGCGTCGAGCGCCGCGGCATGGATGTAGTGCAACATGCGGACAATTGGCTCACCGCTCATCCGGCAGGCCCGCATTTCGTCTGGGTACATCTCTATGACCCGCACGATCCCTACGAACCGCCCGCTCCTTATGATCAGAAGTACAAAGATCGACTGTACGACGGTGAAATCGCCTACGCGGATTCCGCATTGGCAAAATTCTTGTCTTTTCTCAAGCTGCGCGGCTGGTATCAGAATTCAATCATCGTTGTGGTCGGAGATCACGGCGAGGGCTTGAAAGAACACAATGAGGCCACCCACGGCATTTTTCTCTACGACTCCACAATCCATGTTCCACTAATTATGAAATTGCCGGGGCGAAGCCAGACCGGGAGGGTAATCGTCGCGCAGGTCCGAACCACAGATATCTTGCCGACCATCATCGATCTGCTGAAGATTTCCGCAGCGGCGCATTTTGATGGTGAATCCCTGAAGCCGTACATAGAAGGCACAGACAACAGCGACCGCATAGCTTTCGGCGAAACCGATTATCCCCTGCGATTTGGCTGGGCGCCGCTGCGCTCAGTTCGCGCCGATGGAGTCAAATTCATCCAGGCCCCGCTTCCGGAACTCTACAACTTGCGCGCCGATCCTGGAGAGCTGAAAAACACTTACCAGAAATCCGATCCAGCCGCCCAGAAATTTCAAGCCATGCTGTCAGAGTCGAAAGCAAAAATGCCGGCCACGACGGCTTCCGAAAGATCAGTTTCCCAAGCCGCAGCAACAAATCTGAATGCCCTGGGTTATGCGAGTGCTGATAGCAAGTCCGGTGCAACTGCGGACTTGCCTGATCCGAAAGACAAAATTGAAGAGCAGAACCTGTTGCATACCGCGATGATCGCGTCGGATGATAATCGGCAGAGCGAAGCGCGCACTGCACTTGAGAAAGTTCTTGCGCTGGATGACAAATCCCCAACCGCACTTCGTCAATTAGGCGAGCTCGAACTGCGAGCCGGGGACTACACCAAAGCTGCGGAGCACCTGCAGCGAGCTCTCAAAGTCCGCCCCAATGATGCCACCGCAGCTTTCGAAGCCGGTCAGGCGCTGCAAAAGAGCGGCGATCTCACCGCTGCCCGTGACGCCCTTGAATCCAGCTTGAAACTGATGCCCGGCCAATTTTCTGCTCGGCTGCTGCTCGGCCAGGTGTACCTGGGCTTAAAAGATACCAAGAACGCGCAGGACCAACTGGAAGCCGCGTTGTTGCTGCAGCCGAATAACATCGAGGCACAACTGTCATTGGCGCAAGTTGAGATTGCTTCGGGGAATTTTGCGGAAGCCGTTCAGCAGTTAGAGCCTCTCTCGAAGTCGCGAACGGCAGACGCGAAGGTATTTGAGCTCCTGTCGCAAGCCTACACCGGGCAGGGAAAGCTGCAAGAAGCACGGCAGGCGGAAATGGCTGCCAAGCGGCTCAAAAAAAGCGAGTGACGTTCTACCCTCAAGCAGCGCGCTTAGCCTTATTCCTTGCAATCTCCTCGATCTGGCGTAGATGATTCAAATCATGCCCTGCAATCATCTGAACCATGTGTGCGACAGTCTCTTTTCCGCGCTCTTGGTGCATGCCGTAGTTGTTCCACAGCTCCTTCGGCATACGTTTCAGTAATGCGAGGTTGGCTGCACGAAGCGTTCGAAAACTTTCCAGTGATTCTCGTGGATCAGAATGTTCGTAGTCAAAGGTGCTCGACCACACATCCTGATCGAACGGCTGGATCGATATGCCATTCGAGCCCAAAACCAAGCGTAGACGCCATCCGAGCACCACTTCTGCATCTGCCAGGTGAGCCATGATCTGCGCAATCGACCACTTGTCCGGGGCAGGCTTTCTTCTGAGCTGGCTTTTTGCCAATCCTTTCGTGAGTGCCGCCAGTTTCTTTGCCGTCGTGCTTTGTACTGCAAGCGCATCCTTTCCCTCGCTATAACTCAAAATGCGTTGCGTGTACTGTTGCGGAGTCTCTCGCATCGTCCTATCCTCCTGGAATTCTGAACTGAACTGAAGATTAAGCGCCACCCTTATGGATTCGAAACCTTACGGCAGGTCTTCCGAACGGGCTATCCGACTCTTGCTGCCAAAACAGATTCCGCAAATTACATCTGCGGTTCAAATTCGGCCATCACGAGAGTCTCTGGTTGCATCGAACAACGGGTAAACTGCTATCCGGCATTTTAATTTGTTTTCGAAGTATAGCCCTCGCCTACGGAGGCTTTCGTGTCCAAAACTTTCGTAAACACCGTTTCCACGATGTTGCTAGCCATTGCGACGCTCTTCCTGACCGCTTGCCCAACGCGCACGAGCATTGAAAAAATCAATCGCGATCCCGGACGCTATGCTGGCAAGGAGGTCACGATTGCCGGAAGAGTATCAAATTCTTTCGGCGCGCTTGGCACCGGGGTCTTTGAAATGGAAGATGATACCGGACGAATGTGGGTCTACAGCCAACGCTACGGCGTACCAAGCACTGGAGCGAAAGTCGCTGTGACCGGACGCATCGAGCAGGGATTCAGCTTCGGCGGCCGCAGTTTTGCGACAGTCCTGCGAGAATCAGAGCGCCGGCACTAGCAGGATAACCGCGAAACGCTTCAAAATGGGGCCTTGGCGCGCCAGGGTCTGTGTGAGACTAAATTTAGGTAAACCACAGCAAAACCACCCGCGGAGCGGCGGAATTCATTAGCCCAGCGCGTAAGCGCTGGGTAAAGTGGAAACAAGATCGAGTGCCGTAGGCGCGGCACAGCCCTCATACGGACTAGCAAGCCCCGGCTCAAACACGAGCCGGAAGGGACAAAACAGAAATTGGCGCCTTCTGGGCCGGCAATTGTTCCGGATGACACTTCTCACAGCCTCCCCTACGCTGAAATAGCCTGCCGCACATCCACGCCGCGAAGTATCTCTGCCGCCTGCTCCGGCAGAACGGGATTTATCATCGTCCCGCTTGCCTGTGCGGGTTCCCGCACAAGCATCAAGCGCGGCAGAACGGCAATCGACCAGTGACAATACTTAGCTCCTGCATTCGCCGTAGGCGCGCTCCGCAGAGCGAGACTGAAATCAGGATTTTCAAATCCGAAATAGAACCTTGCCAGCACATCGCGCAGGATTCGAGCCAGATCCTTCAGCTCGTTTGTGCTCGCCTCAGCGAAATTGGCCATGTGCCGCATCGGGTAAAGGTGCGTGCAAAACGGCGTAGGCGATGCGAAGGGCTGCACCACTGCAAAATGTTCGCTGACCAGCACCACCCGATGCTGCGCGTTTAATTCTTCCTGCAGCATCCTGCAGAAGACGCAGGTGCCAAATTTCCCGTAATTAGAGGACGCTTGTTGCATCCACTTTGAGACCGGGGGCGGCACCCCCGCCGTAGCAACCAGCCCGCAATGCGAATGTTCCAGCCCAGCACCAGCACGTTTCCCCTGGTTCTTCCATAGGCTCACATGCGCAAAGCTTCGCTCGGCACTCAACTGATCGTAACGTTCTTTGACCGTCCGCAATATTGCACTGAATTGAACCTCAGGCAGCAAAGCCAGGTCGAGCGAATGATCGTGAGTTTCAACAATTATTTCCTGAACTCTGGAGTCATTCTCCCGCTGTGCGCCCGAGTTCCGCTGTATTTCCTTTCCGCTCGAGTTTGCCCTCTTCTCTGACAGCACTCGAAGGCTCCATCCGCATTGAGCCGTGGAGGCAATTCGCAACAACTCCGGTCTGCCGACGTGTTCATTCCCCGGGCAGAAAGCACACTCTGAGTCCACTTTGGGACGTCTTGCACCTGTCGGCATAATAAAGAGATCGAGCGGGCTCGGCGCCGGCTCCGAGGGGACAAATATCCACTCCCTTGTGAATTGATCTTGACGTAGCTGGGGCACGATTTCGTCGAGTCAAACAGCACGTGCGACGCCAATGTATATCTCTTCTGCATTCAATCGCTCGGATGACATACGCGGCCAGGTTCTCCCGTCGTGAAACTCAATTTCGGGAACTCGCACCCAGTTTGGGCGAATTCGTGGAGGTCCGGAGCGAGGCAGCCATCAAAGCGACCTAAAAAGTTTGCGTGGCGGGCGCCTGGCACATTACCTCCAGCCGACTCAGTTGAATCCCACAATCTTCGTAATCAACCGATTCGGCTGACTTTGGTAACTTTGCGCGCTTTCAACAACATCAGAGAATCACTCAGTGACCGAAAAAGGCCATGCATCATTGAAAGAGCCATACCTGCCGCAGGTCGATCACAGCCCCAGGAAATCCGCCTGGCGCAGATTTCGGCAGATCGAGAGCCGGGAATGGTGGTTATGGGCCTTCGCCGTCGCAGTAACCCTGATCCTGACCGCCGGCATTATCTCTCTCACCATTTTCCAGCGTGAGACGGCAGCATATAGCGCCTATTGGTCGGATCTCAACGACTGGGCCCGCGGATTGGCAGCTCTGGTGCTGCTGTTTGATGTCTACACGATGTATCAGCAGCTGCAACTGCAGCGCATCCGCCGGCAACTAGCCCATCGCAATCAGCTCTTCGAACTCATCACCGAAAATGCCGCCGACATGATCGCCGTCGTCGATAACAACGGCCAACGGCTCTATAACAGTCCGGCCTATGAGAAGGTGTTGGGATATTCGGAAGAAGAACTGAAAAGCACATCCTCCCTGGATCAAATCCATCCCGACGACCAGCAGAAGGTCTTGAACGCGGCCGAGCAGGCCCGTGGCACCGGCCGCGGCCAGCGCCTGGAATACCGCATGCGCCACAAAGACCAATCCTGGCGCACTCTGGAATCCACCGCCAGCGTCATCCGGAATACCAAGGGAGAAGCCGAAGGCTTAGTAATCGTCAATCGCGATATCACCGAGCGCAAGCGGGCGGAGGAACTGCTGGCCCACAATGCCCTTCACGATGGCCTGACTGACCTGCCCAACCGTGCCCTTTTTACGGATCGTGTGCAACGCGCCTCTTTACGCGCCCGGCGCAGCTCCGGCTCCCAATTCGCCGTGCTCTTTATAGATGTGGACGGATTCAAGGTTTTCAATGACAGTCTGGGGCACTCGATTGGCGACGAGCTTCTCATTCAAATCGGCAGCCGTTTAGCCGCGTCGTTTCGCCAGACGGACACCATCTCCCGAGCAAGTCTGAATGATTCTCCGACCAGTGATGACACCCTGGCCAGACTGGGTGGAGATGAATTCACCGTGCTTCTGGAAGAAATTCGTGAGCCCAGCGACGCCATCCGCGTAGCCCAACGTATCCAGGAGAAGTGGGCCGCTCCGTTCTTCATCAATGGACAGGAAATAGTGATCACTACCAGCATTGGCATCGCCCTCGGCACTTCCACCAGTGCCGATGCGGAGGGCCTGCTGCGTGACGCGGAAATAGCCATGTATCGCGCCAAGCGCGCCGGCAAATCGCGTTTCGAAGTATTTGACCCAGCGATGCATTCAAATGCGGTTCGGCGACTCAGGCTGGAGACAGATCTCCGCAAGGCGGTCGAACTCGGCGAATTTACCGCTCACTATCAGCCGATTGTTTCTCTGCAGACCGGAAAGATCACCGGCTTTGAAGCTCTTACTCGCTGGCAGCGCCCGGAAGGCATAGTGATGCCCGGAGAGTTTATTTCCGTAGCCGACGAAACCGGCCTCATCATCCCCATGAACCGCCTGCTGATGCGCCAGTCTTGCGAACACCTGCGCTCCTGGCATTCGCAATTTCCTACCAAGCCGCTGCTAACTATGAGTGTGAATATCACCCCCAAGCAGTTCGCCCTTCCGGAACTGGCAAGCGAGATCGGACTGATGCTGGAGCAGACCGGCCTCGACCCGGCTTGCCTGCAGCTTGAGATCATGGAAACCATCGTCATGGGCGACCCCGACAACGCAGCGCGCGTCCTCTCACAGCTGAAGGCGCTGGGTGTTCGTTTAGGCATCGATGACTTCGGCACCGGATACTCATCTCTCAGCCGCTTGCAGCACTTCCGCGTCGATACCCTGAAGATCGATCGCGCTTTCATCTCCAAAATGGACACCGACGCCGAAAGCCACGAAATCGTCCGGCTGATAATAATGTTGGCCCACAACCTTGGTCTAAAAGTTGTGGCGGAAGGCACCGAAACCGAAGAGCAGGTAAATCAGCTCAAACAGTTGGGCTGTGAGATGGCACAGGGCTACTTCTTCTCCAAGCCCATCGCTACTGATTCCATTGTGAAGCTTCTCAGTAGTTTCCAGAGCGCTATGAAGGCCGTGGCCAGCGGCGCTTAGGGATCGATTGCAACACCCCTACTGTGGTTGTGGTGCTACCCGCCCGCAATCGCCCCGATCACAATAAACGGCTCCTTCCCTGACGCGACAGCATCGGGAAGCGGCGCGTCGGGCAGTTCGTGGGAAAGGTCTTCCTCACAGGCGAAAAAGCGCAGGAAAGGACGACGTTGCTGCGTCACGTGGTCACGGATGGCCCCACGCAGCATTGGATAGCGCGCCTCAAGCGCGTCCAATACCGAGCGTTGCGTGACCGCGCCTTCCACGTCTATCGTTACTTCGTTGTCGACGTGGGCAAGGTTGCGAAGGTGATAGGGAAGGACAACGCGAATCATACTCAGTGTTCCTTCTTGGTGGGCTTCGCTTCAGTGTCTTAGCATACTCGTAGTTGAATTCGGCACATTTTGCCCCGATGCGGACTGTTGAACCCAGACTGATGTTTAAATACCCTCCCGTCCCTAATGAACGGGAGGGCATCACGGCCTCAAACTCGCTTTCCTCTATTGCTTGTCGTACACCGCGGTCGAGCTGACTTTCTGCCCCTTGGCATCCTTCCCACTAGCCGTGGTTGTACGCGTCTTGCCATCGGCCGAGACCACAACGCGGGCGCTCATCGTCACCTTGCTGTCCTTCTTGTTGGTTACGGTCAACGTATGATCGTTCACCTTCTTGTACGACCGCATGTCTGCATTCGGATCGCCGGTGACCGAATAGTCTTTGCCGTCGAATTTTCCTGTCCACTCGTTGTGCGCGGGCTTCCCGTCACCGTCCACGCCGTCCACCGTGACTTTCACACTGTCACCCGCAGCCTCGTAAACAACCATCGTGTTCTTCATTGCTCCGGGGCTGAACTTCGACTTCGCTTCATTCAGCTTCCAGGTTCCCATTTGTGCGTCGTCGGCCAGGCAAACCGCTGCTCCGGCCAGACACAGCACCACTGCTACTGCGATCATTCTCGCTCTCATATAGTTAGTAGTCTCCAGTTTGAGATACAGCTGCGGCGAGGCGGGTGCCCTACGTCTCGCCGCCGTTGCGAGACGTGGGATTCTTGGTTCAGTTCGCTACCGAGGTCCTCGAGGCGCATGCCCCATCCTTTTATCGGGAAAAAATTGGGCACTCAGCTATCTATTTGCTCACCATAAACCGCAGACGAGTGAGATAGTCGCGATGTCCGTGCGGATCGGCCAGCGCGCGCACAGCATCGCCCAGGGCAGGGTTACTGTTGAACGCATCTTCAAGCGCCTTGTTGGCCTTGTCCAGAGACGCGGCATCGGGCACGGTGAAATATTCGTAGATCACACCCAGTTTCCCTTGGTGGTAGTCCTCGGAATCCAGCCCGTAGGACGTAATTGTGCCCTCCGTCAGCAATTTCTCCAGGATCGGCACGAAAGCTTTCTTCGTGAGTTCCGAGTAGCCCCGCATAGAGCCGGGCTTGAGTTCCCACTGCGACCAGGTCAGGTAGCCATCCTTCCATGTGCCTGCCTTGCCGTTGTAGATATCGCTGGTCAGGATCTGGTCCCAATGCTTGGAAGCGCCCTGCACTGGCGCGGTCACCAAGCCCGGCTGGGCGTAAATCGTTTCCAGGGCCTTCAGCAGATTGCCCTCAGACTTCGCCGTGAACCAGGTTCCGTGCGTCGGCTCGCCTTCCTGATGAATAAGGTTGGTGTAGGCGCCGTATCCGACAAGGGTGCCATCGGCAACCAGCTTGTCGAGCGTAGGCCTGTCCTGTTCATCCACTTTCACCATATCAGCCCACTGCCCGCGAGGAACTGCCCACTGCGCAACGTACGTGTACATCGACGGCTTGCCCTGGTCCGCCATCTGTGCCTGCAGCGGCCCGGCTGCTAGCGCAATACAAATCACCAAACAAACGAGCCCTATCGTTGACTTTGACTTGTGCATACTCCCCCTTCGCATGAGATTCCGAGGAGGTTGCTCCCCGGTAGAATGCCTGACTTCAATATGCTGACGATTTGAATCAGAAACAGCGAATCCGAGCGGACGAATTGTATCCTTCCCGCCTTACTTGTCCGGATTGAAAATGTCAGCAACGACCTTCCATTGTTTATCCGGCTGCTTCTTCCAGACCACGACGTATTTACCAATTTCGGTCGACGGATTTCCTTGCGCATCGTTCATCGTCAACTCATACGTCCCCACGTCGTAAGCCATGTCCTTTGATTTGGCAACGTCGATCTTCGTCGGCACAAAACTAACTTTGACTCCCGGCAGCGAAAGCAGGTGCGTCCAAACTTCCCGGATCTGCGCCTTCCCGGTTGCGATCGAGCCATGATTTGGAAGCATGGATCCATCATCTGCATACACCGAAACCGACTTCTCTACGTCCTTGTTCTGCGCGGCTGCAGACCATTCCGCATCGAGCTTCCTGATCACGTCTTCGTCCTTCTGCCCCAGCGCCAAGGACGCCAACAGCAATACAGAGCTGCCAATCAAGCACAGTTTGCGCATTCCGCCTCCCGTGAATTGTGAACTCACCCTCGATTGCTGCAAATTCTCTTTGGAAAAGCGCCCAACTCTACTCCGGCGTCATCGGAGAAGTCAATCGCTGTCGACGCGGATTCGAATCGTCGAGCTTGATGAAATCCTCAAGCTT
>QIAA01000184.1 GCA_003224905.1 Acidobacteriota bacterium | reverse complement strand
ATGGCAGGGGCTATCCGCATCCGCAACCGTCTCCTCCATCATAAGACGCGTGCGGATTGATAAAGGTTGTTAGTTGTGACGCACTGCACAGCACTTGCAAGCAGTATTTATCTTAGGTTCGGTCATCAGGCGCGACCTCTAGCGACCTACATTAACCGTATTTGGCCTCGTATTATCTCGCAAGTGTAGGTCTCACGCGGACTTGCTAGAAATCGCGGAAATAGTTATCTGCGCGCATCGAGCGCTGCAGAGGCTTATTCGGCAACCCTATATTCAGTTCCGATTGCTTGACGAGATAGTCATTGGCGCTGGTGATTCCGTGAAACACGTTTGTGCCGCTCTTGGTCACCAGCGCGACTTGTGCGCCAGAACCCTGCCCCTGGTCAGCCCCATAATTGGTCGTGGTTACGCGGAATTCCTGAACCGAATCCTGGGTCACGGGGAGCACCGACGTAAAGACATATCCATTTGACTGATCGTTCACGTCGACGTTGTCGAGTGTGACATTGCTCTGATCGCTTCGTGCTCCATTCACAGCGCCATTGCGCGTGTCCTGGTCCTTTTCCCCGATGCGATTGCCCGTGTACGAAACCCCGGCTTGCAGGCTCAGCAGGTCCGGAACATTCCGACCCTCCAGAGGAATATCCTGCACTTGGGTTTCGTTGAAGGAATTGCCGAGGGACGCATCGACCAAGTTAATGGCCGGGGCCTCTGACGTCACCGTCAGAATTTCGGTCACCGCGCCAACCTTCAGCTGAACGTTGGCCGTCGCTGGCGTATTCACAAGCAGGACAAGATTCCTCTGTTCATAACCGCGAAAGCCAGCTGCGTTTACTGTTAGGGTGTAGCTTCCGGGAGGGACAAGAAGGAACTGGTACTCGCCTTGATTCCCGGTCGTCATCGTGCGGTCGGTCCGCGATTCCGCATTGGCGAGAACGACGTTTGCACCCGTGACGGCCCTCCCGTCGGGATCCGTCACTGTCCCTTCGAAGCGAAGTGGTCGCTTGCGTCCAGGCCATGCTTGTCGCGAGCAGCGTCACGACCAGCACACTCGTCATGCGCTTCCACGAAGGCGTGCAATACGCCACAGCAACGGATCCGGAGCGGATCATGTGTGCCTCCAAATTGTTGTTCCGGGCTTTAGACTCGCCGAAACGAGCAGGAACGTTACTAGAATTGCGGAAGGTTAGAACGACAGCGGGTCGCTGTCAACACCGAAGTTCGGACACAGAAGTTCGGATCGACAGGATGTGCACTCCGACCTGCTGCCTCCTGGTCAGAGCAGCCCGTTGCAGGTTCATCTCACCCCTTGCCAAGCAGAAGCGATGAAGGAAGACCAAATGATAGCGTAGCCCTAGCCGCAGCCGCTTTTGGAATACGCCGGGAAAGGTGATCCCAAAACAGGTAAATCTACTTCGCCGCGGCTATGAGTCTCAGGATCAGCCAGAAGAACAGGACAGCACCGCCCAGAGCAATCACGATTTCACTCAGAAGATCTGGTCCCATCAACTCGTCTCTTCGCATCGCAACACCTCCAGTTTGGCCAGAGCACTTGCACGCAAGCTAACGAGCTTTGAAGATCATTTCTCTTCCGGAGACATGGCTGATTTCGCGTGGCGAACAACAGGCGAAATTGCTACCCTTGTCAAGTGGACGAGGGACGAAAGAGAGTTCTCTTAATCGCAGCCAGCATCCTCGCAGCGCGAAAACTCTCCCAATATCCAGTTGAGGCCCAAGTCCCCGCCACAATCAACGCCATAGCAGACTCAACCGGCTGTGCCGAGAGGATCATGAACGAGATTTTGGCCGAAATAAATCGGGTTTTGACCTTCGGTACCGCAAAACCGTTACCTCCGTGCGTGGCAGAAGCATCACATCCGGTGGAACATTGAAGCCGGAGACATAGCTTAGCTAGTGAGTATGCGACTTGCGACGGTTCTCATTCTGCCCTTAATGACAAGCTTTGTGTCCGCGATGGGTGCTGCAAACGACCGGGCCAGGTTGTTCAGCGCCACACAAGGTCAATCTCCCATGAGCAGCCACTCGAGCGATTTCCCATATCTTCGGCTTATCGTCAGCAGAATTTCCACACCGATCTCCACGCGGCCATGTTCCATGTTGGAAAGATAGCTCTGGCTGACGCCGATCGAACGTGCAAATTCCTTCTGAGTCATTTGGAACCCCCGGATTTGCCGGATCCTTTCGCCGACGAGCCTCCAGTCAATGGCTAC
Source organism: Acidobacteriota bacterium (assembly GCA_003224905.1). Taxonomy (GTDB): domain Bacteria; phylum Acidobacteriota; class Terriglobia; order Terriglobales; family Acidobacteriaceae; genus QIAA01. The sequence goes on along the minus strand of QIAA01000184.1, from coordinate 27,197 downwards.
ACTTTTTTCGGGTTGAATCTTCCTTGACGGCACGATCTATATATCGATACAATATTCTTATGTAGATACGTCGATATCCGAACGTATGGATATCAACCGGGTACGATTTTCTCTATCGAGAACGATCGAAATGCCTGCAAAACACAATGTCGCACGAGAGCTAAGGTTCGCAAAGTCACTGTGCGGGCACTTGCCCAAAGCCGCTATTCACGCCCTTGAGGAATTGCTCCGCCAGCACAGGTTTTCCGTAAGAAACGGTGATGTTAAGTATCTTGACGGCGGCTGGTACGTCACCCATGCCGGGCTACTGAGGCTTGCACAACGCCGTCATTGCGCGGGGATCCATTCGCGGCCGGTTTTGGAGGCCAGCAGCCCCGAGGCCTCTCGCTGGGTATTCAAAGCCGAAGTTTTCAAGTCGCCATCCTGCAGGGGATTTCTTGGTTATGGTGATGCCGATCCTTCTAACGTTTCCGTGCTTGTACGTGGCGCCGAGTTGCGCGTGGCAGAAACCAGAGCGATTAACAGGGCACTCAGAAGAGCGTACGGGATCAGTGCTTGTTCGGCTGAAGAGCTGGGCTCTGCAGCCGAATCAAAGCTTCCGCCGCCGCACTCAAAGAAACCCGCACAACCAGTAAATGGAAATTACCGTGCGCCCAAGCTACGCGACCGCCTTATGCAACTTATTCGCGATCATCAACTCGATCCCAATTTGGTAAAAGCCTTCGCCCTTGACTTCTGCCGCACCAAGAGTCTGCGCGAAGCCAATCGCCAGCAAATCGAAAGTTTCGTTGCCCAGCTGGCCGAGCGTGCGGAAAACGACCGCACTTCCCTACTCTGCCAGCTCAATAGTTACTTGCCAGTGAAAGGAAGTGCGGCATGAGGCGTTTTTTCGACAGTCTCCGTCCCGCCGATCGCTCGGCCTTGAACTCCGTTCCTGATGGCTTATTTCTGGTTCGGGTGGAACGAGTGCAATACCGCTGGCATGCAACTAAACCTTACTATTCGATCCGCTTCGCTGTGCTCGAGCCCAAACATTTGGCCGGATGTTTGATTACGGGACGGCTCTACTGCACAGCCCGGGCGATGTGGAAGCTAACCTGGTTTCTGCGCGACTTCGGTTATGACCCAGAACTACTAAATAAGGATGAGATCGATGACAAGGAACTGCTCGGTTTGCTGGGAATCGTGAAAATTAGCCATGTCATGGTTCACGGGTTATCTCTGCTGAACCTGGACGGGTTTGCACCTGCGGCTCGGTGGGAAGAACTCTCGCCGTCGACAATCACAGACGATCTCTCCGGATCAGAGGTTGCATGATCTTCAGTTACACCCAGCTCAGCCAATACCTAACCTGCCCGAGACGTTATCGTCACCATTACGTCGATGGCTGGCGCGAAAAGGACGTGCGCTCGGCCATGCTGTTTGGACGAGCTTTCGAAAGTGCCCTCGCTTCCTATTTCCGCCGAGAAGATTCTGCCGCGGTTCTCTTCCGCGAGTGGTCGGCCTACCGAGATCAAGCCATGCAGTACTCGAAAGGTGACACTTGGGATCGGATGCTGCAGCAGGGAGTCCAGCTACTCGATCGCTTCTGTCAGGACGATCGCGTTCACGTCCGTCAGCCACGCCGCAATCTGCAGATAAAGTTCACGCGGCCGATTTCGCAGAATAGTTTTGTAGCCTACATCGATGCCATCGGGCAGCTGGATGGCTCGCGCTGCGTGTTGGAATGGAAGACGACATCCAGCCGCTATAGAGAAGAGCCAGACGGCTTGTTAGCACTCGACCCTCAACTGGTCTGCTATTCCTGGATCACCGGCATCGCTGAAGTCGCGCAAATCGTCTTTGTGCGCAAGCGACTCGTCGAAATCCAATATCTAAGCATAACCATCACAGACCAACAGCGCCAAGAATTCGCTGCCTTGGTGGCAGACGTGATCGACCGGATCGAATCAGCACAGTTTCTGCCGCATAGTGGCATTCGTTTCCCGCAAAATCCGTGCAGCAGTTGCCCCTACATCGGCCTGTGCCTCGGCCGGCAAGATCTGGTCGACGCGGCCTTGGTACGGCGCCCAGGAGCAGAAGCCTTTGATTGGCTTGACGAGCTTAATTACTAGAAATCCGCCTATGCCGCCGAAATTGAATCGCAAGCGCGCACAGTTCGTTCTCAGCAAGATCGACGAGATCCTGGCTTGGGAACAGCGCAAGGAAATAGAGCGCGATACGCACTTCGTGGAACTGGGCAGGTATCTATGTGAAGTGCGGGCGGGGCAGTACTGGCGGCTCGAGACCCTGAAGTCGTTCGATGAGTTTCTGGAGCGGCGGTTCCCGGAGTCGAGGAGGAAGGCTTACTACCTGATGTCCATACACGAACAACTGCCGCCGCAGGTCAGGCGAGAGCTGAAGAAGGTAGGATGGACAAAGGGATTGGAATTGGCAAAACTGGCGCGCTCGGAGGGTTATGCATTCAATTGTGCAATCTGGTTGCATAAAGCCCGAGAGATGCCGACCCAAGAGTTTAAGCGAGAGGTGGAGAGGGCGCTTAACGGGCCGGAGACCGAACCCTGGGAGATTGTTTACTTCAAATTGTACAAGAGCCAAATCCCGATTATCGATCGGGCGATCGAGACCGCTGCATTGATGCTGGGCACCGACAGATCCCGCGGCTACTGCCTGGAGATGATTTGCGCTGACTTCCTTGCTGGCGCGAACCTGGACAATGGGAACCCAGACCTGCTGCTGAATTCGATTTCCCATTTCTTCAAGTTCTTACCCGGTGAACAGCGGCAGACGTTTGTCCAGCAGATTTCCGAAGAGGTATCGTGAGCCGACCTCTGCCGAAGCGTCGGCGACTCCAACTCGATCCCGAGTTGTACGAACAATTGCGCCAGCGAGTGTTACGCCGCGACGGGTGGCGATGCCAGAGTTGTGGCTCGATGTTCAATCTCCAGGTCCATCATCAGGAATTCCGTAGCCACTCAGGTGATGATTCAGAGCAAAACCTGTTTACGCTTTGCGCTGCCTGTCACTCCTCGGTACATCTTTGAACCAGCGAAGCTGATCACGGTACAGATAAAAATCAGTAGTCAAATCGAGGATTCTCAATGGAAAGCTTTTTTACCCGCTCCAGCTGTGTTATTCCAAAGCCATTCGCGAACACATGGTACAAGCCATTTGAGCAGTAAAGGCGAATTGAAAACCACATGTGTACCACAGCGTAGTCGAGTGACCTTTTGTATACGGAAAGTATCAGCAGACAGACCCCATTTGTAAATCGTCGCACCACGCTATGCCAGACACATTTCCTCTTTGTGCACAACATTTCACAATTACGGCCACAATGCTGCTCTTCGGGAGCTTCCGCCAACATTCTAAGTAGCTGAAATTGTATGTACATCGCCCAAAAGCCGCGCCCGTGGCCGAGAGTGGCATAGCGGCTGCTATGTGATGTTGTGATGTTGTCCTCCCTCCGTGTCTCCCCACTGTGAATCTGTGATTTTGTAATCCCCCAAGCGTTCTCCCCCAAAAAGTATTTCGCATGTCATTCGCTTTGTGAAAAGCGGCTGATTCGCGTTGCAGGACCAGTGTGTCTCTGCGGGTTCTGAAGTGAAGTTCTGCCTAACTCAGGAGGCCAGGAATGGCGCGCACCTTTCGGGGAATGTGGACTCGTCTAATTTTCGTTTTCGCTCTTGCCGCAACCGCTCTTGCGCAATCGCCGGTCAGTGACGACACCTACGTCACGTCCGCATCACCGAGCTCCACCAACGGAAGTTCTCCGTCTCTCGTCGTGCAAGCACCGGCGGGATGGACTTTCATCAAATTAGATCTGTCGCGCATTCCTACCGGCACGCAGGCTAGTGCCGTGTCTAAGGCCACGCTGAAGTTGTACGTTACAGCGGCCACCGCGCAAGGCGCGTTCGACGCGTTCCGAGTAGACAGCACCTGGAAAGAAGCGAACCTCACTTATAGCAATAGCACCGCGCCTAATCAGAGCGCGCAAGCACTTGTGTTGACTCCGATCAGCACCGGAACCTGTAGCGGCACGCCCGTGCAGTGCGTCACCACTACAAGCAAGTACGTGATTGTCGATGTAACTTCGATCGTAAAAGACTGGATCAATTTCCAGAACGGCGTCGGTGGAGCTCACGCCAACAATGGCATCGCCTTCAAGCCGTCCAGCGGTTCTTCAATTTCAGCAACATTCGAGAGCAAGGAAAGCACTACTACAAGCCACGACACCGACCTCGAAGTTGACTATGCCACATCATTGGCTTCGATTCCGGGCACGATTGGACCGTCGCAGGTAGCGCCGGGGACATACGCCATCAACATCAGCGGCACAGCAGCGACTGCCTCCCAGTTTGATCATGTCACCAATCAGTGCGCGGCGAACATGTTCTCTATCGGAATCACTACTGCCGGACACGCGAATTGCACGCAGGTTCAGTTCTCGAGTTTGGGTGGCACCGCCACAACTGCTCAGCTGCCGACAGGAATCGTATTCAACAATCAGGCGAACACCTTCGGCGCCGGATTCAAGCAGACTTTTACCCCCAGCGCCGCACTTGCCGGCTTGAATATTGTCGGAGCGACCAACGATCCGACCACGCCCAGCAACGGTGATCTCTGGTTCAACACAACAGCCGGACGGCTTGGTTTCCGCGTTGCGGGTGTTACCAAGCAGCTCGCTTTCGCGGGCGATCCGCTCAGCGGCGACGGCTCCGGCCTCACGAATCTGAACGCCAGCCAGTTGTCCAGCGGCACAGTTCCCGCCGCGCGCTTGAGCGGTACGTATGGCATCAATATCAGCGGCAGCGCGGCGTCGATCACCGGCAATATTCCGGAGTCGCAGGTCACAAACCTGCCCACTGACCTGGGAAATCTCTCCAGCAGCATTAGCTCAGAAGCGTCGGCGAGAACTTCCGCCGACACCACACTCCAGAACAATATCAATGCGGAAACCTCAGCGCGAAGCGCCGCTGACACTACACTCCAGAACAACATCAACGCCGAATCTGCAACGAGAGCTGCGGCCGACTCCACACTGAGCGCCTCCATCGCGTCCGAAACTTCGCGAGCACAGGGTGCTGAGTCCACGATCACGGGCAATCTGAACAACGAAATTTCCCGTGCCACAGCTGCCGAAGCTACCAAGGCTGACCTGGTCAAGCCGGTACGGCTCGACAACGCCGCGGCGGTGAACGGATCCTGCAGCGCCGTCAATGCGTTGGTCTTGAACCCGAGCCAGCCTTCCGGACAGCAGATGTTCATTTGCCGCGACATTGGTGGCGGCACGCTGCAGTGGGAACTGATCAACGACGATGCCACCTCCACCGCTGCTGACCACACCTACACCGATCAGCAGGTCGCAGCCGAAGCCTCAGCGCGTACGTCAGCAGATAACGCAGAAGCCTCAGCCCGTCAATCCGCAGACACAACCCTGCAGGCCAACATCGATACCGAAGCCACAGCCCGCGCCGCCGCTGATACAACGCTGCAGAACAATATCAACGCTGAAACTAGCCGCGCCCAGGGTGCCGAAAGCACCATCACCACGAATCTGAATAGCGAAATCACCCGTGCAACCGGGGCGGAAGCCGCCGAAGCTGCCACTCGCGCTGCTGCCGATGTGAGTCTCGGCGCGGCCATCACTGCTGAGACTTCGCGCGCTACCGGCGCCGAAACCACGCTCCAGGGCAACATCGACACCCTCAGCGCCAGCGCCGCCAAACTGGCCACTGACAATACGTTTACCGGTCAGAACACTTTCACCGGACCAAAGATTGATATGTCCGGCGCCGGTGCAACGCTGCCCGTGCAGACCACGAACACCACGCCGCCCGCTTCCGGACAGGCCAACGCTTGCGTCACCGGCCAGATGCTGCTGCAGGTCAACGGAGCCGCCGGACAGCAGTTGTTCATCTGCAATGCGTCCCTTGATGGCTGGGTGATGGTCAACGATGACACCACGTCGACCGCTGCCGATCACACTTACACCGATCAGCAGGTCTCAGCCGAAGCCTCAGCGCGTACGTCAGCAGATAATGCAGAAGCCGCCGCCAGGCAATCCGCAGACACAACGTTGCAGGCCAATATCGACGCCGAAGCCGCAGCCCGCGCCACAGCCGACACCACTCTCCAGAACAACCTCAACGCAGAAACCAGCCGCGCCCAGGGTGCGGAAGCGGCCATTACCAGCAACCTGAATGGCGAAATTAGCCGCGCCACCTCTGCGGAAGCAGTGTTAGGCGCTTCCATTACCGCAGAGACGACTCGCGCCCAGGGTGCCGAATCGACCATCACCACTAATCTGAACGCGGAAGTTTCACGTGCGACCGCTGCCGAAGCTACCAAGGCCGACCTGGTCAAGCCGGTGCAACTCGACAACGCCGCTGCGGTGAACGGATCCTGCAGCGCAGTCAACGCTCTAGTTTTGAACCCAGCTCAGCCTTCCGGACAGCAGATGTTCATCTGTCGCGATATTGGTGGCGGGACGCTGCAATGGGAACTGATCAACGATGATGCAACCTCCACTGCTGCCGACCATGCCTACACCGATTCGCAAGTCGCAGTCGAAGCCGCAGCGCGCACCTCAGCAGACAACGCCGAAGCCGCCGCTCGCGCCGCCGCCGACACCACGCTGCTGGCCAACATCGACGCCGAAGCTGCAGCCCGTGCCGCAGCCGACAGCGCTGAAGCTTCTGCCCGCGCCGCCGCCGATACAACTTTGCAGAACAATATCGATGCAGAATTCGCAGCTCGTCAGGCCGCCGATACAACTCTGCAGAACAACATCAATGCTGAAGCTGCTACCCGCGCATCCGCCGACGCCAGCCTCAGCGCCGCCATCACATCTGAAACTTCTCGCGCCACCGGTGCAGAGACCACGCTTCAAAGCAACATCGATAGCCTGAGCGCCAGCTCCGCGAAACTCGCCACCGACAACACCTTCACCGGCAACAACACGTTCACTGGCGCCAAAGTCGACATGTCCGGCGCGACTTCCACGTTGCCGGTTCAGACGACCAACACGACCCCGCCAGCCTCAGGACAGGTCAATGCCTGCGTCGCCGGCCAAATGTTGCTCCAGGTCAACGGAGCGCCGGGACAGCAGCTCTTCATCTGCAACTCGAGCCTGGATGGCTGGGTGATGGTCAACGATGACGCCGCCAGCTCCGCTGCCGATCACAGCTATACTGACTCGCAAATCACAATCGAAGCGGCCGCTCGCAGCGCAGCCGACAGCGCAGAAACCTCTGCCCGTCAGTCCGCCGACGCCACTCTGCAGTCCAACATCGACTCCGAAGTAAGCCGCGCGCAGGGTGCAGAAGCCAACATCACCAGCAGCGTGAACAGCGAAATCACCCGCGCAACTGGTGCGGAAGTCGCTGAAACAACCACACGCGCCGCAGCCGACGTTGCTCTGGGTGCCTCCATCGCAGCCGAAACCACCCGCGCGACCGGTGCCGAATCGACGATCACCAGCAGCCTGAACGCGGAAATTTCCCGCGCCACGACCGCCGAAACCACCAAGGCCGACCTGGTCAAGCCCGTTCAGCTCGACAACGCCGCTGCCGTAAACGGCTCATGCACCGCAGTCAACTCTCTGGTCCTGAACACGAACGAGCCTTCCGGACAGCAGCTCTTCATCTGCCGCGACATCGGTGGCGGCACGCTGCAATGGCAGCTGATCAACGACGATGCAGCCACAACCGCCGCCGACCACGCTTACACCGATTCACAAGTCGCAGCCGAAGCCTCGGCGCGTACGTCAGCCGACGCCGCAGAAACCTCCGCTCGCCAGGCCGCCGACGCAACATTGCAGTCCAATATCGACTCCGAAGTAAGCCGCGCCCAGGCCGCAGAAGCCGCAGAAGCCGCCGCGAGAGCCGCAGCCGATAGCGCAGAAACCACAGCCCGTCAGGCCGCCGACGCCACTCTGCAATCCAACATCGACGCCGAAGCTGCAGCCCGTACCGCTGCCGACAGCGCTGAAGCTGCAGCCCGCGCAGCCGCCGACGCCGCCGAAGCCGTGGCCCGCGCCAACGGCGACGCCGCCTCCATAGCCACGGCCAACGCTTACACCGACAGCGCCGTGACCACCATCAACAGCACCCTGGCCACTAAGGCCAACCTCGCGGGCGGCAACAGCTTCGCCGGCGACCAGACGGTCAACGGCACCCTGAGCCTTCCCGCAGTCGGCTCCGGTCCGTCAGCTTCGCAGGCCTTCGACATGGCGGGCGCAGATGGCAGCAACCAGCCCACTCTGTTCCGCTGGCAGGTCAACAACACCGGCTTGCTCAACCTGTTCACCGCGACTAGCGGCAACCCGGCCCAGGACAGCGGCCTGAAGATCGGCTCCGACGGCAAGATCACCTTCGCCGCCGGACAGACCTTCCCCGGCACCCAGAACACCCTGACCGCCGGAACTGGCATCAGCATCCTGAGCAACACCATCAGCAACACCGGCGTCCTCAGCTTCAACGGACGCAACGGCGCCGTCACCCCGCAGAGCGCGGATTACTCGTTCGCGCAGATCTCCGGAACGATCACGCCGTCGCAGGTAAGCAACGGGACGTACGGCATCGACATCAGCGGCAACGCAGCCACAGCAACTCTGGCCGCCAATGCCACCAACGCAGCCAATGCTTCCTTGTTGAGTGGTGAAGCAGCAGCCACCGCCGCCACGGCCAGCACCATCGCCGCGCGCGACGCCAGCGCCGACCTCTTCGCCAACGTCTTCCACGGCAGCGGCGCCAACCTGACCAACATCCCCACGGGGGCCTTGCCGGCCAGCGTGGTTTACAACAACCAGGCCAACACCTACACCGCCGGCAGCAAGCAGACGTTCAAAGCCTCAGCCACTCTCGCTGGCCTGAATGTGTTCGGCGTGGCGACTGATCCGACCGGACCTCTGGCGGCAGGCGACGCGTGGTACAACACCACCGCCAACCGTCTGAAGTTCTACAACGGCACGGTTAGCAAGAACGTAGCGTTCACCGATGACAGCATCACCGGCAACGCCTCAACCGCCAGCGCATTCGATCACACGCCCACGCAATGCACGACCAACAACTTCGCCACGGGCATCGCTGCCAGCGGCAACGCCAACTGCTCGCAGCCATCGTTCACGAACCTGAGCGGACAGGCAACCAATAGCCAACTGCAGAACAGCTCGCTAACAGTAACCGCCGGCACCGGCCTCTCGGGTGGCGGCAGCGTCTCCCTGGGTGGCAGCACGACCGTGAACATAGCAAACACTACAGTCACTGCCGGAACTTATACGCACGCTAACGTAACGGTCGACGCGCAGGGGCGGATCACTGCGGCTACCTCGAACACTCCGGCTGGCGGCAGCCAGTCGGTGTCTGGGACGACGACTTCGACGACCTATACGCCAACTCTTACGGGCGGCACGGGGGCCTCGGCCAGCCTGACAGTGAGCGGCACGCATACGGCGCTGGTGACGATCACAACGAACTGCTCAAGTTCCGGTGTGAGCGGCACCCCAACGGGTTGCATGGCTAGCTTCGTCATCAGCGGTTCAACAACCTTGGCAGCATCTGACGCGAGGGCGGCTGGCATCCAGATAGCTGGAGGCAGCGGCGGCAACACTGCCAGTGTTTCCAACTACTCTGGCGGCGGAACCTATCTCGTGACGCTGAATTCGGGAACCAGCACTCTCACTGCGAACTATAAGGCGCTGGGCGGTGGCACCGCGACGTTCACCAGCAGCAGCATCATCGTGCAGGTCTTCTAGTCAAGGGCTGAGGAGGTAACTCGATGAACGGGAAGAAGGATAAACAGATTTCCAGTCCGGGCAATCTAGGGAGAAAGCTTAAAATGCGCAAAATTGCAGTGATGTTACTCGCTCTTTGTCTTGTTCCCAGCCTCTTTGGGCAGGCCGGCGGGCCAGTTCAAACGACTAGCATAAACCTTACCGCCGCGCAATTGCAGCACCTCAAGGCTGCTCCGGTTCAGATGGTGCCCGCGCCTGGTGCTCATAAGGTTATCAGTCTGATTTCCGAGGTCGCACAGTACAAGTTCGCTGCCACTGCATACACCATAGGAAACGGCGGCGATCTTGACTTGCAGTTAGGCACGACGACGATAAAAGAACCGGTCAGGGCGAATGGATTCTTAGATCAGGAAAGCAACCAGATACAGACGAATGGCGGCTACGCGGGTGGCTCACAGAGCGGTTTGGAGAATCAGCCGCTTATGATCAGCAATAACGGTCCGGCGGAATGGAGCGACGGCGACGGGACGGTCACGATTACCGTGTACTACACCGTCGTGGACTTGCAGTAGGACGATCTCAATGAGAAAGACCGACAAACCGAACGGCTCCGACGCTCTGGCCCACCAGGTGGTCCACGGCGATGGCGCCAGCACTATGCCCGAAGCCTTCGCCGGCATGTATCAGACCGGCTACAACGACGGCTACACCAGCGGCCAGGAAACGGGCTATCGCAAGGGTTTTGAGGAGGGCTACGCTGCGGCCCATAAGGGCCCGAACGGCGCTGCGGTGATGTCAGCTGCAGAAGCAGCACCAGCGCCGAAACGTGGACCGCGGCGGATGCTCCTCGGCCTGCCCTGCCCCAACTGCGGCGCCTACTTCCCCAGCGACGCCACCGATTGTCCGGCTTGCAAACTCCCCCAGAGATGAACTCCGGCGCAACCGGAATGATTTTGGCACGTTACGGCATTTGGAGGCTGAGGAAAAACTCGTGATTCGTATCAGGCATCGCTTCAGCGATGCCGTGAGTCGCGAGATTGAATCGCCTTTCAGGCGCTGAGGTCACGGAATGGACGCTTTCCGCAGCCTGTTCAGCCGTGTCGTAACCGGAAGCGCGTGTCGTGACACGCCGCTGATGTTGCTATTGCAAACTCCGAGGGTCGCTCCCCGGAGCCGCCATTCGCAACTCCTGCGATCTTGGGAGGTTCGCAGCTGGGAAGCGGGTGGCGGCCACTAAAGCAGAATTTTGCTGGGTGAAAACATTTGCAGACTCCGCCTCGCTAAGAGCCGCTCGGCGCATGTCAGCAACAGTTTGCCGCAGCTCCAATGGCACCCCGAGTGCACACTCCCCCTGTAGTCAGTAAGAAGCGGAATTTGTGATCCCCAGAAAGTAACTGCGGGATAGTAACAGAAAGTAAGCCGGAATTCAGACGTTTGACGCGACTGCAACCAGCCCCCACCGCCGCGTAAGTGAAGAAAAGTCCCGGTTCTCCCCCTCAGGTTCAACTGGTAGTCACAACTGTAAGGGAGGATTTCATGTTCCATAGTTCGAAACTCGTGGCGGCACTGGGAACGCTCGTGCTGCTGGCCGCAGCCGCGTCAGCCCAAAACCAGCCCACTACCTACATCTACGACGCCTACGTCGATAACCAGACAACGGTGAACACCTGTTCCGCCGGTGAGAACGTAAACCTGAACGGAACCATCCGCTTCAGCTACCAGGTCACCACTGACTCGACTGGGAACCACTTCGTCATCAAAGCGGCGAGTAACCTCACCGGAGTCGGCCAGACCACCGGCGTCAACTACACCGCCGTCGAGTCCAACGAATACGATTCCGACACCATGGACTCCTCCAAAGATATGACGGTAGAGCTGAAGTCCGATTTGACTCCACAGGGTGCAACTCCGAGCATGACGCTCGTGCAGGATCTGCACATCACCGCCGATACCAACGGCAGCATCACGGCTGAAGTCGTCAGCAATGACACTAGCTGCGGTGGGGCTAACTAGTTTTGAGATATCACAGGGAGGAAAGGGAAATGCTGCATCAACTAAAGATTTGGTCGGCGGTGGTGCTTATCGCAGTGCTCACCTGCACCCCGTTGGCGGTCGCAAATGGCGATCCGATGACAATAACGAAGTTCACGCAGGACAGTGTCATCACGGATCAGCATCTCATCAACGATTGCAACGGGGAAGAGGTGGTCCTGAACGGGACCATGCACTTCGAGCTCACCACGGGCATTGACGCTGACGGCGACCGCACGCTTTACGATCTCGACAGCACTACGCGTTTGCTCGGCGAGGGAATGACTACCCATGTTCGTTACGTGTCAGTGGACAAGATCCACCAGCACGACGTCACCCACGGTGGTCAGTCTTCGAATACCAGATCGTCAACCAAGTTCCGGCTTGTGGCGCAAGGCCCGGTACCGGACTTGATCAGCCGAGTGACGATGCATACGGTGATCAATCGAAACGGCACCATCCTGGTACAGAGAGAAAACGAGAAGATAAGCTGCAGGTAGTCAGGATCACCCGCGCCGGCTCCCTAAAGCCGGCGCATCCTCCCTGTTCCCCCGCTGAAAGAATGCACGCCGTCTGAAAGCGGTGGGATCAGATATGTGGTTATCAACTATCTGGGTTGCCATCTCCATCGTGCTCACGTCTAACGCACACCCAACGACGGCAACGATCGGATTGTGCCTTTGGGTCGTGCACCGCAGATGGGAGAAGAAGGGTTCCAGATCGGCCTAACTTTAGTCCCCAATACTTGACTGTTGTTGTCACGAAACGAGGCGCATTTGGACAGCATGGTTGCTGCATTGAAGTTGTTCTGCCGTTTTCTGGGAACGCTGTTGTGTTTGGCGTGGAGCTCAGCCGAAACTCGACGCAGAAACGGTCTGGCAAAGTGACGCCGAAGAAGCAAGAGGCTCAGCTCCTTGCGGTTAAACGAACGACCGGCAGCCAGCAACGTCACCCGGAGATGATGAGGCGCAGCTATTGCATTCTGGGGAGATTGCGAGGACTGCGCTCCACTCCCGAAATATTCGTAGTCACTTCTCTGTGGCTTCCCGTCAACATGTACTTACCCCCTTTCTCTTGCTCCAAAATACGCAATTCGCCCGATGGTGGTACTCCAAGCTGAGGTACTAAGCTCCTGGAGTCTTTGGGGCGGATGAGTATGGCCGCATGTCGATGGCGCGGCGAGTTCTGGGCCGTTGTCGCCTTTATGGGTCTGTTGGCAGGTTGCGGTGGAGGTTCACCCAATGATCGTCCGCGTGGGAATGCTGACGTTTCCGGCAACTGGCACGCGACCGCCACTTCCTCGTCAGTTCCAACTACCGCTGACCTTGACTTTTTCATCGTTCAAAGTGGCACAAGTCTCGCTTCGAGCCTAGTTCTGCTAAATGGCACCCCGTGCGCCAGCCAAGGAACATTGACCGGTACAGTCGATCAACAAGCGGTTGATCTCACCATTCGGGAAAGTGATGGTCCTGACACGATTACCGTGCCGGGTAGCACCGATGGGATCACTATCAGCGGGAGTTATTCAATCAGTGGCTCCTGTGATGGCGGTGACACTGGGACTTTTTTCGCCAACTTCATTCCAACTGTCGATAGTTCCCGATGGTCGGGCGATACAAGTTCGGTCAATGGGACGCTTACGTTCACGGCAGATCTGCGCGAGGATAGTCACGGCAATCTGAACGGAACGATGAGCTTCAGCCGCTCTCCTTGTTTCACGGACCTCACGGTCACGGGCAATCAGGTGGGGAGCGCTGTCCGCCTACGCGATACACAGGGCATCTTTGACGCCTTCGGGAACACCAACGATCAAGCAACTAGCATCAGCGGAGACTACTCAGTCGTGAGTGGTGCGTGTGCCGAAGATGGTACGTTCTCCATGAGTCGGCCCTAGCTTTCCCACAATACCTCGCCATATTCTTGCCCTACTTGCCTACTTGTTACCTGAACTCGATGCGAACAAGCTTGCTCTTCTCCCCGGTGTTTAGATCTTTGGTGAGAACATTGCCGATTCCCGTCGCATACCACTTGGCTTCCTTGAGATCCGGCTCCAAGGGTGTGGTCTCCAGAGTTCTCAAGCACTGGGTGAACGTTCCCACCGGCACAGTAACAGTATCGGAAAGGCTCTTCACTTCCGCGAAGTCCTCCGCATTACCGAGATCGAACTCCTGGCGATAGAAATCTCCGATTGCTGGATGCGCTTCCATAACGATTCCTGGCTTGGCGTGATTCACGCCCGCTTTAAAGGTGCCCGCCAGGGTTGAAGGGCGTCCGTTTTCCAGCTCCATCGTGTTCTCGCCGAAGTACCAAACATTCCCGTCCTTGTCTTGTGCAAACCAATCGAGCGTATCTTCGGTTAGCTGGCCATCGACGGTCACGGTGTCGTGGACTTCAACAGTTGTCACGCCAAGGATCTTCACGGTCTTGTGGGTTACAAAGAACTCGTCGCGCTCAAGACCATCCTGTATTTGCCCCTCGTAGATATAAACCGTGCCCGGTGTCAGCGGGAAATACGGATTGTCGATCCTGTCCACAAAGTTCGCGGGATCGATAATCGGATCGTACGGTTCAGGCCCCAATCGTTGACAGGCGGACTGTCGCACGGAATACTGGTCGCCGCATTCACTGAGCGCGTCCTTGAGAGTTGCAGACGCGTGCTCTTTGCAGTTCCTCCGCTTTGCAGCATCAGCGACGTTATCGCATTTCCCGAAGGCGAGCCATAAGTCGCTTCGCGCCTTTGCGCGACACGAACGCAAAGCTGCTTGCGAGGTCATGAGACAGAAATTGGCTTCTCCCGTAGCCCTCATTGAGGTGAGCCCGAAAAGTGACAACACGAGAAGGAAAACGGGTTTCATTTGTGACCTCCACAAGGTAGGTGGCTCTGTTCCACCAATGGGCCGGGTGCCCTGATTTGGGAACTGTGGCTAAGACTCAGGAGGGCAGCCCCGACCCACATACGAGAAACACAAAAAAGCTACTTGCTAGATTTACAGCTGCTCGCCAAATGTTTCACGTCCACCACCTGAATTGTGTGCGAGCTGTCTTTCGGCAGAACTCGAAGCTGCTGACTTGCCAACTGTTCCGGCTACTTCAACTCGTGGCCGACATGCTCGCTCACCTTTGCGCTATCGCCCTCAAGTTGATACGTGTTTCCGTTGCTATCGGTCAATGTGAAATGATGATCGGTGCCCTGCAAACATCCCTTAACCGTTTGTTGGGAGAGGGGACGGTCGGTCGGAGTAGTACCCGGCTGAGGGTTACTCTGAGAATCCTGCCCCAGCAAAGTTGTTGCGGACAGCAACGCCAAAGCCAAAAACAAGCTTTTCATACTAAACCTCCTTGGCGATGCCCTACTTAGATATGCGCCGTCGGACCTGGTTTGTAGGCACGTTCGTGGCACAGCGTTTCAGACAGCCAAATCAATCTCTGAGCCGAGAGCACGCTCTTAGCTCTAAACCCAACTCCTCAATCCTTTGATTCACCGCCTCGAGCAGTACTATTATCCGCCCACTAACCCTCTTTTAATTACGACCCGGTGGAAATTGGCTTCCACCGGGTTTTTGCTCTCGATGCAAAACCAGGAGCGCGGGAGCAAGCATCAGGTTGCGTCGAAGAGCCTGGATTGTTCGTCTCTTGCTCTCTCCCATTGCTGCTGCGCTCTTTGCAGATCCTGACAATAGGGGCAGTTTGGGTCTGAGCAGTAGAAATCATCATCGTGGGAGTTCGGCTGACTGGGTTGCGGGAAAGGCATATGGCCTCCTGGAAGAATAGGGAGCCACAGGAGAGGGATCACGGCTGGTGGCCCGGAAACGTACTTACCTTAGTATGCCCCAAAAAATCGTGGACAGAACGTGAAAATTTACGTTTAGCCTCACAGATGGGCTTGTTCAGTCATACCCCCAGCCACCCTGCGTGCATGTTTTTGCATTTGCTCTTAGAGGGAACATTAGGCCACCAGTCTGACAGAGGGCTGCTCCAAGGGGACTGCGCAGGGAGAAGCAAAGAAACGGCGTGAGAATTGACGGATGCTTTCGCGCGTGACGGCGTGAGGTCAGATTCGGCGCGCCTGCTTGGGGCAAAAGCCGGCCAGCAGGCTCAAAAACTCCGCGAGAAACGGGGGGGCAGGCTGATTGCGCAGCACGACAGCGTGCCACTTGCGTTTGAAGCCGCGGCTGCTTACAGGTCGGGTGACCACTCGGCCGGATTCCACCTGCGGCGCCACTGCCCATCGGGCCAGTAAAGCTACGCCCGATCCTGCTGCTGCCAGCTCCAGGATAGCTTCCGTGAGAGGCACTTCGATCACCCGCCCAGGCTGGACGCCGGCCGGCTTCACGATCTGGTTCAAAAACGTGCTGTCTTCTCGAGGCGGGTAGATCAGGATGGTTTCACCGGCAAGATCTCTCGGCTGCACATGAGTGCCGGACGCTAGTTGATGCTCCGGCGCCATCACCAGGACCAGTTCATCTTCAAACATGGGAGTGACGCGCAGACTTTTATTCCGCGGGGGGCTGCTCATGACTGCCACATCGAGACGGCCTGCGAGCAGCGCTGCGGCGGGATCCGCCGTCGCCTCAGCCTCGATATTGACCTCCACATTCGGAAACTTGCCGTGAAATTTCTTGAGCAGGGGTGGCAACCAGTGATAGCACGTGTAGCACTCTGTGCAGAGCCGGAGTGCTCCGCGAGTGCCGCCACTCAGGCCCTCGATCTGAGCTTCAGCACTCGCCAGTTCGCCCAATATGTTTTGTGCGCACGTCAGCAGCTTTTCCCCGGCCGGCGTCAACACCATCCTCTTTCCCAAGCGCAGGAATAGTGCGGTTCCCAGCTTCTCCTCGGCATCTCGCAACTGATGACTGAGCGCTGACTGCGTCAGATAGAGCCGCTTGCCGGCTTCCGTGACACTGCCTTCCTCTGCCACCGCAGCCAGCAACTTCAAGTGGCGAATCTCCAGCTTCGCATTCATTTGACAGTTGTTCATGGACAGCCGGAACTAAGTCCTGTTGGACTCATGAGTCTAATTCATCTATTGCATTAAAACAAACAATAAATCTCATGATTAGAAATTTCGTCCAATCGCATAACGCTGCCTAAATGGATTTGACGGCAAAAAGCGGATAGCGTCCCAGAAATTTTCGCCGCAGACTCATCCGCATAAACCAGTCCGTTGGGGCAGGACAAAACACAGGGGGATATATGAATCGTTTAGTTGCACCAAGTATCAGCACGCTGTTGTTGGCTGTCTTGTTGTTCGTGGGAAATGTACACGGACAATATGCCGGTCACGTCATAAAGGTGAGGGTTCCTTTCGCATTCGATGTGGCGGACAAGACATTTCCGGCAGGCGATTACTCTCTGTTACAAACCGCTCCTTACCTCATCAGCCTGCGCGATTCGCAGGGCCACGTGCTCGCAAATGTTCTGACGGGCTCAGTTGAACGAGCCGAGCCCGGCGGTCCTGCCAAGCTGGATTTTTATGTCGACGGCGACCGGCATGTGCTGGCGCGGGTGTGGCAGGAGCATGAATCCCTTGGTCATCAGGTCTCGCCTTCAAAGCGATCAACGTATCTGGCCAAGCGCCGTAACACTCGCATCCAGGCAGCGGCAGAGGGCAGCCAGCCTTGATTCGGCGAACAAGTGCAGGAAAGGGGAGGTCCTATGAACGCGAACGGAACCAATGGAAAGGCGCAAATGCCGGAGCCGCATGTACAGGAAGTAGTGCGTTCGGCACAGCGCGAATTGCAGGAGCTCGTGCAGCGACGAGCCGCCATCATGAAGCGCATCGGCACCATTAAACAGACGCTGATTGGACTCGCCAATTTGTTCGGCGACTCAGTTCTGGGTGATGACCTGCTGGCGCTGCTGGATCGCAAAACGGCTACGCGCCAGCCCGGTTTTACAAGGGCGTGCCGGGTTGTGTTGATGGAGTCGGGCGCTCCGCTTGGCACACGGCAGATTTGCGAAGCGCTGCAGCGGAGATTTCCTGAAGTCATGGAGCGGCACAAGGACCCTGTTGCGTCCGTGACCACGGTCCTGAACCGGCTCGTGGACTATAACGAGGCCCGGTGCTCGCTCGATGCAAATGGACGGCGTGTGTGGCAATGGGCTACTGAGCAGGAGATCGGCGATCGCGGCGGTCCGTTAGCGAGCGCAAGGGTGGTCCAAGCGGTCTCCGAAAAGAGGCAGTGAAATGCGGTTGGGCGGGATTCAACCCCGCCCAACGCCTAACGCGTCAGCCACGCGATTGATGTAATTGAACCAGGACGCGATTAACGTGATCTGCAGGATTGCCGTGTCGTCGAAACCGGCGGAACGTAAGCGCTCGTGATCTTGTCTGGAGACCCTAGTGGCGTCTCGGGTCAGCTTGACTGCGTAATCCAGCATGACTCGTTCCTGGTTTGTAATCGACGCAGTAGTGTAGTCCCTCTCAAGTGCGTCAATTAATTCCTTATCCAAAGTCACGCGACGCAGAAACTCTGCGTGAGACTCGATTCAATAAACGCATCGGTTTGTAACCGACACCACGGTGGTAATCATCTCGTGCTGACGCCGAGAGAGTGGCAGATCAGGGGACATGAGTGCGCCAAAAGTGGAAAAGGCGTGGTAGAGCGCGTCGGGAATCAGGCTGTGCGATTCAACGATTAGAGAGTCGCCGCCGTCTGTAGGGTGAACCGGTGTGGCGTACTCCTTGGGATAAAGAGCTCTTTGGCTCTCCATAGCGTTCCGGAGCTTCTCGTTAGCCTGCGACAAGGGTATCGTGCGGATCCAAGTCATCGAAAAGCACTTGCCTCCCCAGAGGGGCGGGTTGACGTAAAATCTGTTTGGCGAATTTAACCCTACACGGAAAAACCTTGGTGTGCCAGGCCCGGATTTCAGGGCGTTAGCCCGAAGTTTGGCAGTGAGGGATTCGTTCGCGGGCTCCCCCGCGCGGAGGATCGGTGGCATGAGCATCATGGTTTGGAAGGTTCTGCGTAGGCTGCCGAAACCGCTGTTGCTAGTTCTGGCGTTGTTCCTCCTGGCAGCCGTGGCCCGAGCGTGATTCCGGGTCACATCAAGACGGCGGTCCACCCTCAGATCAGACCGTCTTTCACCCTGCGCAGGAATTCGTCGGCATCCTTTTGTACCTTGGCCACGATTTTGGGATCGTGGCGCGTTTCGAAGGCAATCTCCTGCAGCGCTATCTCAACTGCATCTTTGGGTTTGAAGCCGCGCAGTACCAGCTTGCGGGCACGCGCGGCAAAGTCTCCCTTATCGCCGGGCGAAGTTACCGGTCCATGAGCTGCACAATCGTGCTTCTCAAACTTGCCTGAGGCCAGCCGGTCGTAAGCGCTTTTGGCTTCCGGATCACTGAGAAGTGGAGGCAACTCATAGTTCCAGCCACAATGAGTGCAGGCCCAGCCCGTGATGCGCTGGTCGGAAATCCAGATAAGAGACCTAGCCATGATTACTCTTTGTCGTGAATTCGAGGGGTTCCCAACGCGAAATAACGTTGTCGGTTCAGATGATATCGAACAAGACGCCAGCAAGTCCAAGAGATGAAGAGATGTACCTCGCCCAAGTGTATGAAGTAAGGTCGGGCGTTCTTATTTTGAGAGCTTGACTTGAAAATCGTAATGCCTGAGGGCTCCGTCCGGCGAAGAAACGACTAAGGAGTAAACGTCCGATTCGATTCCTTGAGAGGGCAGGTCAAACAGTAATCGAGCATCGCCACTACTGGAGATGAGTGGTGACAGCCTTGCTGACCAAAGCGGCCCCTTCCCCCCTTTGGTTTCCAGATGCACATCGTAGGGCCCCGAGTAACCACTTTGTAGGGCAATCTCCACTATTATCCGTCGAGTCGAAGATTTGATCTCGACCTGCGGAATCGGCATCTCAGCAGCGCGGGAGCGATCCGCAACGAGAGTTAAGGGAACCATGGGCGGCTGCAACAGCTCTGCCTCTTTTGCGAGATTTGAGGAACGCTCTCTCTCCTGCACAAGCTCGCTCTCAAGACGCGCCTGGCTCCGGCGAACGCCATTTACGTAAATCAGGATCGCGAAAACAAGCAGAACCAGGGCGGCGAACTGACCGTAGGTTCTGAAGTGAGAAAGCCACGAAACAGGTGGTCTGACAAAATTCTCGTGTTTTGTGCCGGAGTAACGAGACGACTTCGTCTCGAAGTGATGCTGTAAGAGTTTGGCGAAGCGTAGCTTTTCCTGGCGTTCGGGAGGCTGCAGGAAGTACTTATCCACTGCCTCTCTGTCGACGGAATTCAGCGATCCTTCCATGTACTCTTCTATGATCTCGTCCTCGACCGAATCTACGATGTCGGTCATCTCATCGTTAAAAAGGATGCCGTCGCTCAAGTTGTCTTCCAGATCGGCGTGTTCATCGAGCCTGCCCAGCAGGTACTGGCGGAGGAGATTGCGGTCTGTGATGTTTTTCATCGCCTTCGTGCCTCAAATGGTTTAATTGGCCCATTGATCAACACAGGCCGCCACACAAACACGCAGGTCCTTGCGGATTCTGCACATTCTGATCCGCAACGCATTTGCTCCTCCGAGTCCGTCAGCCAGTCGTCTCCGGGTCTCGATCTTTTCGTGTCCTTGACCTTGATGATAGCGGGCTACGATATCGCGATCGCCTGGCGCCAATTGATCCATGCAACGTTCCAGACATTTCAGCTCCTGCTCATGAACTTGCGCGTCTGGATAGACTGGTAAAGTCATGTTCTCCTCCAAAGCCGCCGACTTGCGTTCTCGCAGATCCTGCCGCCAAATGTTTTTCGCTACTCCGAAACAATAAGCCAGGGGGCTTGGACACTCCCCACAGCTGTCTATTTTTCCAACTACAACGTCAACGGTTTTATCGAACAAGTCATCCGGATCTGAGCAGCCTTTATGCGTGAAGTAGCGGACCAACTTCATTCTGATCGATTGATACTCCCGCACGGCCAGTTCATCATTCTCAGAAAGCCAACGAAGAAACTTCCCAAAGGCCTCCGCTGTGAGCGCCCTTCTGGCTCCCCGTGGCACCATAAGCGGCTCACCATAGAACAGGGATATTGTGAAGTCAACGCTCTACCTGTAGTCTCCTTGCAAGGCGAAAGCCGCCCAATAGTAAGGCTTCGACCACTGTTCGTCGTGCACCATTTCGAGTTGGGCACCACGCAACGCCGAACTCGGGCTTTCACCCCGCTGTATTCGCGCATACAGACCCGCCATGAGTTTTGCCGTAGCCTGGTCATTGACCTTCCACAAAGTCGCAATGACGCTTTTAGCGCCTGCATGCAGGAAGGCACGGGGCAGGCCAACGATCCCCTCAGACGCCAGGTCTTGACCCAAGGCGGACTCACAGGAACTGAGGACCACCAAGTCTGCCGATAACTTTAAGTTGTAAATGTCTCCCAGCCGTAAATAACCATCTCCTCTTCTGCCCTTTCTATCTATTAATGACAAAATCAGCCCGGACCTTTCCGGGTAACGGGTGTCAACCACTCCGTGAGTCGCGAAATGGAGGAAACGAAATTGCGCGAGGCCGTGTGTAAGCACGTAGTCCCGGTTTGCGTCAAAATCTAGTGCGATATGCACACCTTGAGGGTCCCGGGAGCGAAGAATTGTGGCAATCGCATTGGCTTCGGTACGCGATGCCGGAAGCCTAGCAATATAGGAGGATGCGCCTATGTCTTGAATCGCCCTGCTCAAAGCGGGGGGCCGCTCCTGTATGTTGTTTGGGGGTAAGCGAAAAGTGGAGAGCCGGGGATCATCGGGTTCGAAAACTGGATCGGCGAAAATCGCAGCCGTGGCCGTCGGTGGATTCCTCTTTGCAGCCGCTTTTCTCAAACTCGCCAGCACGGACGCCGACGGCAAAATGACTACTTCCTGGCGACTAACAAGCGGTTCCTCAGCCATAGTTGGGCTGGGGAGTGGAAGAGAAGCAAACGGAATGTATTGCAGAGACCCGTCAGGCACGATGAGAATGCGTTTTACCCTCGCCAGGGCGACAGGTCCAAGCAACAGGCGCGATAGTTGCCGGGAGTAAAGCTGAAATTCCTGATGGACTCTACGTGCTCTCGCCTGGTATTCGGCGGCCGTCTCGCCGTCCTTCCACTGTGGCGGCAGAAGGGTCCTGCGAAAGCCCTCAACCAACTTCTTTATTTGCTCGGACGGCGGCAGTTCATGCGAGGCGGTCCGATTTTTGTTTATGACCCAAAGATAGCTTCTTTCGTCGCCTAACGCGTATTCCAGAAGAATCGTGTCATCGCCCTCGAACTCTGTCTGCACTTCTTGCATCGTCAGAGTTGGTGACGCTGACCGCGCCGCGATCAGTTTCACCTCTGCAGTGCCAGCGTCGGTTTCTTGCTCGGCCTGGAATTGCCTTTGCAGCAGCTCATCGCAGGGCGCATCCTGGCTGGAAGCCGTCAGCAAGTCCAGCAAGGAACGCACTTTGCTTCTCTCGGAGGCATCAAATGCCTTTTCTGCAAAGCCCAGGGCGGGATCACGCCAGTGAAGCAACATCAGAACCTGGACATACAGCGCATAGTATCGATGGACGGACGCGAAATACGAAGCCCGCGAATCAAAATGGGAGATCGTAACTCTCTGCTTCTCGATAATGTCGATGGTCTTTTCAATGGCGGGCAATGCGTCTTGCAGACGATTCAGCCGGCGATAGATGGAGGCAAGCTCGTACTGTATTTTGGCAACGTCCTCAATCTGGCCCGTCTGTTCCTTGAGCGCATTTGCCTGCTCAAGTGAGGCGAAAGCCAGCGCGTATTTCTTTTGAGTTGCCTGCAGGTGTCCCAAACGGATCAACACGTCACCTTCGCTATGAAGGTGGTTCGCAGTACGGTAGGCTTCGAGCGACCGCCGATAGAATGTCTCGGCCCGTGCATAGTTACTCTGTGCTTCATAAGCTGCAGCCATGTCCTCCAGGGCATAGGCGGTTGCCAAGGGGTCCCCAGCCTGATGGGCAAGCCTCAACTCCGCCTGGTAAAGCGGCAGGAGCGCCCTGTAGTTTTTCATGGCGGTGAACGCCTTTCCGGCGCCCTGGATGGCTTCGATTTCCCCGAGTTGGTCGTGAACACTGGCAAAAATAGCTTTAGCATACTGATAGTACTGCAACGAATTCTGCCAATCGCCCATTTCCCGACTGACGTATCCCAGACCGTTCAATACGCTGCCTTCGTCATCTTTATTGCCGATCTCGCGAAATACTGGCCTCGCGACTTTGTAATTGCATTGGGCCGTCTCGAATTCTCCCTTTGTGATTGCCCAGGTCCCCAGAATTGCGCGCATTCGGGCAATTCCATGGCGATTTCCCAATGAAGACCACAATTGCAAAGCCTCGCCGGCGGCTTGAAGACCTTGCGCCTGCTTGCCGCCCGAGAAAAGGGCGTCGTAGGCCAGCATCAGCGATGCCTGAGCCTGCCCATTGTCATCCTTCGCTGCCGCGAAGAGATCCCGGGCCCGGAGAAAGTAGTCTTGACTCTTGGAACGCTCCCCGGCAAAGTCGAGAGCCTCCCCACGCGCCTCCAGGGCTTCAGCCTGTGCGCTTTCGCCCAGACGCCCGCATAAATTCAGCGCCTGGTTGGAATACTGATCGGCAAGTGAGAAAGGTCCGGTTGTGGCATAGGTCCGGGCAATCCGGCTTAATGCTTTGCAGCGCACTTCCGGATCCTGCTCGAGATGGAAAGCCTTACGAAATGAGCGCCGGGCGTTCTCGTACTGGCTCAATGTGAAGTAGATCTCACCGGCGCGAACCTGTGCCTGGGCAGCCCTTTGGTACTCATGAGTGGATTCGAAGAGACGCGCGCTGTCCCGAAAAAGTCGGGTGGCCACAGCCAGATCCCCGCCCGTCTCTTGCTCACGGAGAGCGGAAGCTTTTTGGAAGTCTGCTTCCGCTCTCCGCCTGAGAAGATCCCGGCTACCATCAATTTCGGGTGACCGCCGACGGCTTTGGCTGTCGCTTGATTCTTTAACGCGGGCCTCAGCTTTTCGCTGCGAAGAACCGATCGCTTCCGCCTGCCCACGCGACAACGGCGGGAAAGCGAAGACAATCCCCAACAGCAACATCGAAATAGTTCGGCCTGTCATAGATCCGCGGCTCACGACGGCCGCACGCATGAACAAGTTCCTGCCGCCGGCCGTTGCTTGTAATTCCTCCGCAGGTGCTCAAGCAGCCTTTTCATCCCTCCGGCTCGAGCACAAAGAGAGAAGATTTGCGGCGCACTGTTCAGCAGAGTAGTACGTGTCCAGTTGGAATGGGGTCTCGTTCGCCAAGATAAACGACCATCCCTGTTTGATGAACTCGTCCCAACCAGTCCGACGGAATTCATCGAGTTGCGTGAAATCCGCCTCCAGTTCTTGAATTCTCGCGGTGCGCTCCTTGAGTGGTTGACGCGAGCCTCCTTTCAGTGGCTGACGTGAACCTCCTTTTAGTGGTTGACGCGAACCTCCCTTGAGTGGTTGACGCGAGCCTCCCTTTGCCAACGCTTCCTGAACCTCTTCAGTCTCGTCCTCCGTCCGGTAGGGGAAATAGATGGAAAGCCCGTGCGAATGGTTCTGTTTCACATCAGGCTGATTCTCGATGACGCACCCATCCTCATGCACTTTGATGGCATCGGAAACGGCTTTGCATGCAGACGCCAGGCCGATCTCAGCAATGTTTTGGCGGCTTAATTTGTAGCCCAGGCGCTCACAAAAATCGCAAAGATCCACAAATAGCCCGAAGTCATAATCCTGGGCCTCGCTGCGCGCGGCAACAATCTTCTGGCGCAGAGACTCGTCATACCTGGAATTCAGCAGGGCAGTGGCGAGTTTGGTGAGTGGGTCCGTAATCGAGCGGACTTTCGTTAAATCCAGGCTCGCGAGCGTGATCGCCTTCACCCCGGTGCCCGGGCTGGCGATGTAATCACGAAACGCCTGGTGGTACAGTCCCGGAATCAGCTTGCATACTTTCCTTACGTCCTGCCGAATGTCGCGGTCCTTCAGATCCGACAGAATCTTCTGATAGGGGAAACTTGCGTCCGGCACATCCTCTTGCGAGGCAACCATATAATCGACTTGATCCTGAAGCTCGCTGGCAAGCTCAACCATGCTCATCGAGCAGGCATCTATGCCGAGGATATCCAGGGTATGTCTTCTCCCGTCGTACTGCGAACGCCTGGCGTCGGCTATCGATTTTGGATGGTCCGGTCCTAACTGGCCTTTGGCCAGCTTCGTATCCCGCAGGGCCTTCTTCAGGTTCGGGTACGTGAGATATGCCCTGTCAGGCTCCTTGGCCCTCTCGGGTTCGTTTGCGCTCCCAGTTCCGTTGATGGCCGTGCGGCGGCGCTCTTGATCCAGCAACAACTCGGTTCCATGGCCCCAGAGGACCAGACAGTAACGCTCGGTCTTGGAGGTCTGAGAGGCATAGTCGATGAACTGTGTAAGAGTTGCTGGAAGTGTCATGTCGACAGGACCAGCGATTGTTGCTACGCGACTGTTCTCAATGGATGAGGTGGCGCGATTAGGCTGCTTACCATCAAATAAGTAAATGGGGGTATCTCGATGTTGGTTGGCGTCAAATTGCGCCAGGACCACAATACCGTCGCCTGCCGCATCCCGTAGCTGTTTCAAAGATTCGACGGCAAAGTTAGCTAATACGTCGTCAGCACAGATGTACACCATGATTGTCCAGTTCGCAGATGGATATGCCATATATCCTCCTCGTGATCATAGGATTAAGAGTTCGCGGCTTCGATTTGCCGGTTTCACGCCAAAGCGTTGGAGATGCATCTCTGTCGAACCCTGGGTTTTTGCCTTTGTTGAACGCCTTCAATTCTTAAATGACTTGGATAGGAAAAGTATTTCAGGGCTCGTAAACCAACCTCCAGAATGTCCCGTGGGTTTCGCGCCAAGGACAAACACGCTGGCTTGCTCCAGCCCAAACAAAATTAGCTCGTGGCAAGTCCTGGAGCTTGTCTTAGCTTGGTAAGTGATCGCGGCGTGACTTGCAACAGAACTATCGAGCGCATTCTGCGCCTACGAGCTCCCAAAAATCAATGCAAAAGCGGGCTTTCGAGAACACTAGCCTCCAAGAAATTCGACGGTCCTTACATAGCCTAACCCTGAAGAGCCGGATTTGGGGCCTTCGAGAAAGGCACGAACTGGCTTTGGGCAGCTTCCACGTTGCCCTATGGCTTCAATTAGGAGGAAATGAGTCCAGACCAGAACGGGATAGCGACGCTTTCAATTGGAAGCGAAGCATGGCGGGGGATGAATGGCGGCGAAATATTTCAGGAGATGCTGCCATATGCTAGTAGAAGCTGTGGGCGCGCCTTGGGGGATTTGTGCCACACGTAAGTAAAATGCGAGCGAATCTGAGGAGGAAAGGCTGCCAAGTGGCGATACTCAACCCCTGGCCGGCGCCGGGGTTGTCGCTCACGCTGGAATCGCGCTTTGACTCGCCGTGCGCTAATGTTCCGCGTGAGCTGATTGTCGGACAGATGCTTGGCCATTACCGTCTAGTCGAGCAAATTTCGAGGGGCGGTATGGGGGTCGTCTATCGAGCTCACGATGAGCACTTGGAAAGAGAAGTTGCACTGAAGGTGTTGGCGCCAGCCAATCTTCATGATGCCGGTGCTTGTAAACGTTTTCACAACGAAGCGGTGATTCTTTCAAAACTCAATCATCCGAATATCATTGCTGTTCACGATTTCGACACCGAAGACGGCATCGATTTCTTGATTATGGAATATGTCCCGGGCCAGACACTCTCGGCGAGACTGGAGACAGGCCCCTTGACAGAAGAGGAAGTACTCCAGATCGGCAGACAAATCACAGCCGCAGTACAGGAGGCACATAACCTGGGCATCATTCATCGGGACTTGAAGCCGCAAAACGTAATGCTTACGCCCAGAGGACGAGTGAAGGTGGCAGACTTCGGACTGGCGAGGCGCTCTCCGTCAGCCGTCGATACGGCGGCTACGACGGATGTGACGCGTGAGCTTGAGGTAATTGGGACGCTGCCCTACATGCCGCCTGAGCAGTTGCGAGGAGAGCCAGCCGACTCCTGCAGTGACATCTATTCTATTGGCGCGGTGCTCTACGAATTGGCCACAGGCCGGCGAGCATTTCCAGAGACGCATGGTCCACGCCTGGTAGATTCAATTTTGCACGAAGCACCGCGTTCGCCCAGCACGCTGACGCAGTGGGTGTCCCGTCCATTCGAGACCGTTGTCTTGAAATGCCTGGAAAAAGAACCGGCGCGCCGCTATCAATCTGCAACTGAGCTGGGCGTAGATCTAAAGCACATAAGTACGTCCACAACATGAAATTGAGAATGCTGCCAAACTGCAAAGCGCAAGTGCGTGCTGAGATACTTGCTCAAGAATACATGATTGCGGACCCGCGACATCCTTGGAGATAACCGAAACGACGGTATTGCTGGCGAGGGATGGCGCGCCCTGAGA
>QIAA01000296.1 GCA_003224905.1 Acidobacteriota bacterium | reverse complement strand
TCATATAGCGACGCTTGTGTTGCTCCTACCAAAGAAGGCACGAGCATCGGGAAGGGCTGATCGCTGTTGAGTGGTCGGCAACTCTTACCCAGAGTTGTCCGTTATCCTCTCGAGGACACGTGCGAGCCTGAATCGCCGCGTTCACAAAATTCGAACAAATTGCCGGAGGAGGTGCGCGGAAGGGGTGACAAGTGAATTTGGCGGACTAGTCCTGAATTTCCTCTAACACCGTCGTGAATCCCATATTCCCAAGCCGTACCTGCACGCATAGCGCGGCATTGTGCGGGAAGCGATAGGCAGCACATGCATCGACGGTAAGCCAAAACTGGGTTGATGGGATGCAGCGCTTGCCCGCCGCACTTACCAACAACCCAATCGCGTTGTGGCCGTCTTTGATTCGGACTCGATAGAATGTAGGGTTTTGCGCTGCGCTTAATTCTGACATGACTCCGCTACCTTTTTGGTTTCACTTTTCTGTGGCGCAGCGTCGAACACGGCAATTCATCGCCGTTCCCCCGACGTTATCAGTGATGGACTGCGTGCACAAAGATTACGACCGTACACGATCTTTTTCTAATAGCGGCCAAGAAGCGAAGTGTACTGCCCACGGCATTCGTGGGTTCGAAGACTGTAGCCAGGCCATCCACAACGATAAGTCGAAATAAATTCGGCAGCTACTCTGGGACAAGTAATATTAAAGACATTTTGGATATCGGCTCGGATATGTAGGGAAAGGACCGTCTCCGCTGTCATGGCGGCGGCCCGTCTTAACTTGTCGGACCGAGATAAACATAAGCAGCGTATTTCTCCACTCATCTGCTTGACCTGCGCTACCGATGTACAAGTTGGTACCCGGCGCCGATGTCCTTGTTTTTTTCTGGAGCGTTGGCGCAGATTACTTTAAGGCCTAATTCTTCAGGGTCAAAGAAAATTTGCTGCTTGTGAACTGACGTTGACACGCTTTAAACCGAGCCCCTGCTACTCCGAGGCGCAGTTGGCACAACTGCAGGGCGCGAGGGTGCGCCTGGGCGACCTGCATCGCGCGGCGGAGCGGGAATTGCAGGACGTATTGAATTCGTACCCAACCATTCGACAGTACGCAGCGGCGGGTGGGTCGCTTGCAACCCTCGCAACGCGCATCAAATCGCTTGTGCAGCGGCGGGCACAGATTCGCCTGGTTGCACTCTCCGAAAACTTGATCACTCCCACCGTCGTGTTTGGCACACGTTGCGTATGCGACGATTCAGATGAGAATCCCTACACGGAGATTTCCAGATCTCAGAACCATGATGCCGAGCACATCATTGCAATCGATGCGTTGCTGGAGCTCGCCCAGCAGGGGGAAGAGCGTGTGGCCGCGCGCTGCACGAAACCGCCGCCCCCCGCAAAATTCTTTACTGGCCTGGCTCGATTGAAAGGGGCGCTGCTGCACGAGCAGAAGGAGCTGCTGCGCACGGGTAGCCGGCTTCAACTTATCAATGTGAGGATCGACGAGAGCGAAACCTGCCAGAAATGCGGGAAACCGTTCAACGAGAGTTTCGACGAACAAATCGATACGCAATCACCTGGAGAGACGCCATGACCACTTGTAGCGCCATAACAAAGGCAGGGGAACCCTGCAAAGCGGCGGCAGGTCCCAATGGCCTTTGTCCCCTGCATAACGACCCGCATCGCGCCAAAGCGCTAGGCAGTATGGGCGGAAGAAAGAATCGGCATACGACCGTCGACCTGGAGGTCCCGGAGGGTACTTTAACGATTACCGATCTGCGGAATCTCACCGTAGCGGCCATGCGGAAGCTGCTAGCGGGCGAATTAGGTGCGC
>QIAA01000136.1 GCA_003224905.1 Acidobacteriota bacterium | reverse complement strand
ATGTCCACATACCAGATTCGGCAATCCTTGTCTCCCCACGCCAGCTTCTTGCTATCCGGCGACCAGGCGATCGCATACTTAAACCCTTTGTAACCGGTAGTGACCTGCTGCTCCTTGCCCATCCCGTCGTGCGGAGAGATGTAGATTTCGTCCTCCCCGCTGCGATCGGAAACGTACGCCACCCAGCGCCCGTCCGGCGACCACGTGACGAACTTCTCGCGAATCCCGGGAGTGCGGGTCAGATTGCGAGAGCTGCCGTCCTTTGCCGGAACCGTGCCACGCGCGGCAAACACCGCCCGCTTCCCCTCCGGCGAAATATCGAAGTCAGTCACATTCTTGCTGACGCTGGTCCAGCGTTTCATCGTCTGATTGCGCTCGCCTGGAAGATAAATGGTCAACTTCTTCGGCTGCTTCGATTGAAAATCGAACGTATACAGATACCCGCCGTTCTCAAACACAATCGCATCCGGCCCCAGGCTTGGCCACATGATGTCGAACTCATCAAAATGCGTGAGCTGCTCAATCTGCTTGGTGCTCAGGTCGTAGCCGTACAGATTCAGGTGATGTTCCGGACCTCGGTCCGACGTAAAGTAAATCGTGTTGCCGTGCCACATGGGAAACGTATCCGTCCAATCCGTGTGGGGCACATTCTCGACGGTGTTGTTCTTCAGGTCGTAGATTGAGATCGCCTGCGCCAGGCCACCCGTGTAACGCTTCCAGGTGCGAAAATTACGGAAGATAGGGTTGTATGCGATTCTGTTTCCGTCAGTCGAAAAGGAAGTCAATCCGCCTTCGACCACTGGCAGCGGTTCTGGCAGGCCACCGTCAATGCTGATGCTGAACGGCCGCTTGGTCCAGCCATTCGAAGCGTCGCGCCGCGACAAAAATAGAATGCGCTTGCTGTCCGGAAACCAGGTGAGCACCTCATTATGAATTCCCATGCGGTCGCTGAGTGGCTGAGCGGCGCCCTGGTAAAACGTAAGCTGTTTCGGCTGCCCGCCTTCAGCCGGCATCACGTACACGTTGAAATTTCCGTCGTACTGCCCCGTGAAAGCCAGCCATTTCCCATCCGGCGAAAACTTCGGAAATAACTCCCGCCCAGGATGCGAAGTAATGCGCCGCGCCACCCCGCCAGCGCTCGGAGCCAGCCACAGATCGCCGCCGTACATGAACGCGATCCTGTCCTTGTAGATATCAGGAAAGCGCATCAGGCCGCCTTCCTGCATGGCAGGAGTGTCTTCGCCGCACACGAGGCTCGCGCACATCACAATTACCAGGGCAATCCATGTCCTGTAACGAATCATTTGAGATTTCCTCCTTGCAGGGTTCCACGCGGCGGGAGAAAGCCTATTCATCTAAACGAAACGTGCGATTTTAACAGAATCATGCGGCAGAACAGTGCTGCTGACAATTCGGAAAACAAGAGAGTGCACCGCGTTGGACGAATGAGGAATGCAAAAGAAAGCCATCTTCGAAACCGAATTGACCTCGTCGCCTATAATGCAGGGTCCCCAATCGGCTCTGTTGGCACGAAAATGGGACAGATCGGTTTGACCAGCAACTCTTATCGTGTTCGATCCACGTCACAAGGCTACGGCAATCCGAAATCTACGCTGGTGCGCTACGACCCTAGCGCTTTGCCTTTTTGTCCTATGGCTGAGCGAAATGCTTGCTGCGCAGGGCGACGGGACCAAAGCTCGCCTCACTTCGCAGCAGGCAATCTCTATTCGCAGGCTGCGCGATCTTCGCTGGTCACCAAAGGGGACCTGGGCGGCGTTTACGGTTTCGGATGCGCCAAAGGGAACAGAACCTCACGGCCACATCTGGCTCTACAGCGACGATTCTCGCGAATTGCGGCAATTCACCAACTCGCTCAAATCTGAGAGTCATCCCCGATGGTCTCCCGATGGCAAGAAACTGGCCTTTTTGTCAGACCGCGAGGGGGAGTTCCAGCAGGTCTTTGTCATGCCCAGCGATGGAGGTGAAGCCATTCGCCTGACCGAGGGAAAACGCTCGGTCAGCAAGTTCGAGTGGTCTCCGGATAGCAAGCAAATTGCTTTCCTCGCTCCCGAGCCCAAGACGGAGGCAGAAGAGAAGAAGACCAACGAGAAAGATGATGCCAAGTCCGTCGATCGGGACGAAAAACGCACGCACCTCTGGCTGGTCGACCTCGAATCCAGCAAGTCTCGCCAATTGGTTGGTGCTCCCTCGCATTTCAGTGAAGTGCAATGGTCTGGTGCAAGCGACAGGCTTTTTGCAATCGCTACGAATCACCCGGAATCCGACCAGGAAACCAATCGCATTTACAGCGTGAGTTTGAAAGATGGCGCTATGCAGGAAATATCTGCGCCTCGCGGCCCTCTGGAGAAGTTGCAGGTTTCGCATGATGGGAAATGGATCTCGTACGTAGGAACTCGAGTGGATGGTCCGGTTCCACATGATCTCTACGTGCTAGCGGTCGAAGGCGGATCGCCACAGAATGTGACCATGCGCGGCCTGGACCGGCCCGTAACGGATTACAGCTGGCAACCCGACGGAACACTCCTGATGACCTTTAATGAAGGTCTTCACAGCGGGTTTGCAATCACGGACACAGCAGGTCACGTCCAGCGCTTGCCAATCCAAGAATCACCAACCCAGGACTCCGCTCTCCCGCAAGTCGTTGACGATTTCGCGTTAGAGAGTTCCGGGAGCATTGTCTTCTCTGGACAGAACTCAACTCATCCGCCGGAACTTTGGACTTGGGATCTGAAGTCGGCGCCGCGATCCGCATCACACTTCAATGACCCTTTCCAATCTTTCGCGCTGGCATCGATGCAATCGCTGCGCTATCGCAGTTTTGATGGCCGCGAGATTGAAGGCGCTCTGCTCACTCCTCCGGGCTCCGCGGCCGCAGCCAAACTGCCCACGATCATCATGGTGCATGGCGGACCGACGGGAAACTGGTCGGATGAATTCGAAGCCTGGGGACAGCTTCTGGCCAGCGCCGGCTACGCGGTGTTTTATCCCAATGTGCGGGGTTCTACGGGCTATGGCTACGATTTCATGGTCCTGAATCGCGGCGACTGGGGTGGAGGAGATTTCAAAGACATCATGGCAGCCGTGGATCATCTGGTCACGCAAGGCACGGCTGACCCTGAGCGGTTGGGCATCGCGGGCTGGTCCTACGGCGGCTATATGGCGGCCTGGGCGATTACACAAACGCAGCGCTTCAAGGCAGCGGTATCGGGAGCAGGGATGTCAGATCTCGCAACCGAGTACGGTACCGAGGAGCATCCTGCCTATGATGAATGGTTTTACGGCCTTCCCTACGAAAAACCGGAGGGGTTTCACCGCAGTTCGCCGCTCACTTACGTGAAGAATGCCCACACACCAACGCTGATCCTTCAGGGCGAAGCCGACGTAATTGACCCTAAGGGGCAGAGCGAGGCGCTTTATCGGGCATTGAAACGCTATGGCGTTGAAACCGAGCTTGTGATTTATCCGCGAGAGGGCCACGGATTGAAAGAAGAAAAGCATTTGGTGGATCGTTTGAACCGGCTTGTCGCCTGGTTCGACAAGCACCTGAAGTGAATCTGGCGAAGGAGAAGCACTGCGTGAAGAGAAGGTCAGAACGTGGTTCTCGCGGCGTGAGCCGCCGGAGTTTTCTGGGAAGCACGCTTGCCGCCGGAGCCGGCAGTTCCTTGCTCCCGGCTCTCGCCGGCGCTCGCGAAATCCGTGCCGATGAAATGCAATCCGCTGGGGTTCGCCCGTTCGAACTCGACGAACTCAGCATTGCCGACCTGCAATCGGGGATGACAACCGGAAAATTCACGGCGCGTTACATGACTGAAAAGTACCTGGAACGAATTGAGCAGGTCGATAAACAAGGCCCGGCGGTCAACAGCGTGATCGAAGTTAATCCGGACGCCCTGGCTATCGCCGAAGCGCTCGACAAAGAGCGCAAAGAGAAATCCGCACGTGGGCCTCTGCACGGCATCCCGGTGCTGATCAAAGACAACATCGACACCGCCGACCGTATGCAGACCACTGCCGGATCACTGGCTCTGCTGCACTCTCGCCCTCCACGAGATTCCTTCGTCGCGCAGAAACTTCGCGAGGCCGGAGCCGTCATCCTCGGCAAGACGAACTTGAGCGAGTGGGCAAACATCCGCTCCAGTCATTCCACCAGCGGATGGAGCGGCCGAGGAGGCCTGACCAAGAATCCCTATGCTCTCGATCGCAATGCCTGCGGTTCGAGCTCTGGATCCGGCGCAGCCGTCGCGGCAAATCTCTGTGCTGTTGCAGTCGGCACAGAAACCGATGGCTCTGTCGTCTGTCCCGCCTCCGCGAATGGCCTCGTCGGTATCAAGCCGACGCTTGGCTTGATCAGCCGCTCCGGCATCATTCCCATCGCCCACAGCCAGGACACTCCCGGCCCGATGACGCGAACCGTGCGGGATACCGCCATTCTTCTGAGTGTTCTGGCGGGCCAGGATCCACGCGACAGCGCCACCTCCGACAGCACCGGAAAAATATCGGCCGATTACAAACGTTTTCTCGACCCAAATGGCCTGCGCGGCGCACGCATTGGTATCGCTAGGAAGTATTTCGGATTTAACGATGCAGTCGATGCCGTAATGAACAACGTCATCGAAGAGATGAAGCGGCAAGGCGCAGTGATCATCGATCCCGCCGACCTGCCCTCTCACGGCAAATTCGACGACACCGAATTCACTGTCCTTCTTTATGAGTTAAAGGAAGACTTAAAGGCATATCTCGCAACCCGCCCAGGGGGGCCGCAGTCATTGAAAGAGGTGATCGATTTCAACGAGCGCAACAAAGACAAAGAAATGCCCTATTTCGCCCAGGACATTTTCGTCAAGGCCGAAGCTAAAGGCCCGCTGACAAGCAAAGAGTACCTGGACGCGCTGGAAAAGAACCGCCAGTTATCGCGCAAGGAGGGCATCGATGCCGTGATGGATAAAAATAATCTGGACGCCATCATGGCCCCCACCGGCGCCCCCGCCTGGCTCACAGATCTAGTAACTGGAGATCACGCCATTGGCGGAAGCTCGAACGCCGCCGCCGTCGCCGGATATCCCGACATCACCGTGCCTGCAGGCTTTATCAACGGCCTGCCCGTAGGCGTCTCTTTCTTCGGACGCGCCTGGAGCGAACCCACGCTTCTCAAAGTTGCGTATGGATTCGAGCAGGCGGCCAAAGCTCGCAGGCCACCGCAGTTTTTGCCCCGCGTAAAGTTGTGAGCGCCGCCACGTTTCGCTAAGAGCCAAAAGCTAACAGCTAAAGGCTAAGGGCAAACGACTGCTCTATCGCCCGTATCAATCCCGGAATCGTGTACTCCCGAGCCTCAATGTGAACCGGCATCCCGAACTCTTTCAGCGTGGAAGACGTCACCGGCCCAATCGACGCGAACTGGATTCCATCTAGTTCCGTGTGGCGCGGGCGCCCCCGCCCGCGACGGGTGCCCCATCCTTTCGCGTTTCTTGCGAAAGGGTGGGGATTTTCCCCGACAGATAATAAAGACACAAAATTCCTTACACTCGACGAACTGGTAAACGTAATGACATCCGGCCGCCGCGTTGAATTCTCCAGAACACTCCTCAGTCGCCCGCCGGAAGTCTTCGGCACCACGGTCTCATAGGCCTCCACCACATCCACTTCAGCGCCAAGCTGTCGCAACTCGCGCGGGATCACATCGCGCGCAACCTTGGCCCGCGCCAATAACACGCACTTTCCTTTCACCCGAGCACGCAAACTCTTCACCACCGATTCCGCTACGTATTCTTTGGGAACAATCGTCACCTTGAGACCTCGCCCCTCGATTGCCTGTTTTGTAGCTGGCCCAATCGCTGCGATGCGAAGATGCCGCATGTCCCTCAAACTGAGACCCAGCCGCCCCAGCCGCCCCCAAAGCGCATCAACACCGTTGACACTGGTTAGAATCAGCCAATCGTAGTTCTGGATATTCCGCAGCGCCGAGTCGAGGGGTTTGTAAGATCTCGGCCTTCGAATTTCAATGAATGGAATCTCGATTACTTGCGCCCCGAGTTCCCGCAATCCCGATGACAACTTGCTCACCTGATGCCGTGCGCGGCCCACCAGAATCCGGATGCCCCGGAGCGGACCCCTTTTGCTGTTGTTCATGGCTACTGGAGTACGGAATACGGACAGTCGGAATCAATGAATCGTTTCGCGTGCGGCGACTCCCTCGGCGCCCAGCAATTTCGCGTTTAGCGAACCACCGGCAAACAGCATCTCTTCCAGGGCAGAGTTCACGTGATCTGAAGTGAGTTTACCGTCGCTGCCATTCTGAATATAGAACTGAGCGGCACGTCGCATGAGTTCTTTGATGAAGGCTCCACTGCCTCTTTCCGTCCTGCGAACCGTGGATTCCACCACCTCATCGTCAAGCGGAAGGCCGCAGGCATAAAGTCGAACCAACTGCCGCCGCCCACGTTCATCCGGCAAAGGGAACTCAATCGCCTGGTCTATGCGCCCGGGGCGCGAGGCAAGAGCGGCTTCAAGGAGCTCCGGATGATTTGTAGTGAGTACGAACAGAACTGCGGCGTCCTCACGCAATCCGTCCATTTCATTCAGTAGTTTGTTGAGTAAACTCTCCTCACAGGCGCCGCGCATTTGTTCGCGCGCCCGTGCTATGAGATCCACGTCCTCTATGATTAGCATCGCAGGCTGCAGAAATCGAGCTAGCTGAAAGTAGTGATCCAGATAAGCAACTTGCTCGGAAGTAACCAGCAGAGTAGTGTGGTCCGGAAGATGGCTTGCCAGATATTGGATGGTGTGCGTTTTGCCGGTCCCCGGAGCACCGTAAAACAAGATCCCTTTCTTGACCGGCAAACCAAGCTTTTTCAGCTGCTCGCGCTGCTTAATGAAATCACCAACGTTGCGATCCAGCAGTTGCAAGGTTCGCTCGGGTAGAATCACTTGCTCCCTGGCGACGCTGCGCAGTTTGTGGACGCGCAGCGCGCCAACGTGGCCGGAGTAGCGATCAGCCGGTTCGAGCGAAAGAACTTTGCCGCGATAGGACGCGGTGCCTCTGATCAGTGTTTCCAACTCTTCGAATAACGCTCGACAGAACTTAGCACCCGGTTCCCCCGGTGGCACAATGACTTCGATGTGGACGCCGTTTACCTGTGTGAAATGGACAGCCGCGCTTAGAAGAAGCCCGAACGGCATCCCGTTGTCATGCGCAAGCCATAGGCCCTTACGTAAACACTGCGCCGGCAGTATCTCCCCGATATCCACTTCCTCATGCTGAAGGGGGCTGATCACGACCGGATCGTGACTATTTGAAAGCACGTGTGCAATGGTCAGCGTCTCATGACCGTATTGATTGTGCAGCCCCAGTAGCTCTGCTTCCGGATAACCCGAAAACAACCTTTCCAGCGCGACCTGCACATCCACGCGCGCTGTAACCGGGAACGTTCGGCTGGACGTTACTAGATCATGCAGTTGCTGGTCCTTGAAGTGCGTCTTTAAGCGGACTTCAGCCAACGGCAAAGTGGTCCTCTTCGCTACAGATGCCATACTGCCTCCCGCTTACGGCTGTTGTGGTGCTGTGGCCCGGCTTCCATACACCGCTTGCAGAATTGCCTCTCCTCCCCGCCGCAGCAGGGCCTCGCCAACACAGTTCCCAAGCTCCACCGCATCGCTGCCGTCCCGCGCCTCGCGCAACAGCTTTGTGCCATCCGGGGTCGCCACGACCGCCCGCAGATGCAAGCAGTCAGGCCGAATCTCTGCCAGCGCTCCAATCGGAACCTGGCAGCCCCCGCCCAACTTGTTCAGCAGCGCGCGTTCGCATGCTGTCATGGCGCGAGCGGCAGAGTCGTCCAAAAAAGAAACGTGGTGCCTGGTGTCAGAATCTCCCCGCCGTATCTCCACCGCAAGCGCACCTTGTCCCGCCGCCGGACACATTATGTCGGCAGGAAGGACTTGTTGAACTAACTCGCGTTTGCCAAGCCGGTTCAAGCCAGCAGCGGCCAGAATGATGGCGTCGTATTCGCCTGATTCCAACTTGCGCAACCGCGTATCCACATTGCCGCGCAAGGGTTGAACATCCAGATCCCGCCGCGAAGCCTTCAACTGCGCCTGCCGTCGCAGGCTGCTGGTCCCCACTCGCCCGCCGTGAGGCAATTCTGAAATGCCCTTGTACTGTCGCGAGCAGAACACGTCGTGCGGATCGCCGCGCTCAGGAATCGCCGCAATTTCGAATTCTTCGCCAATCTCAGTCGGCAGGTCCTTCAGGCTGTGTACCGCCAGATCGATCTGTCGCGCGGCCAGCGCCTCCTCGATCTCCTTGATGAACATCCCCTTGGTGCCGACCTTTGCGAGAGCAACATCCGTGATCTTGTCTCCGGTCGTCTTGATGATCTCAATCTCGACCTGATGCCCGCGCTGCTCAAGAAGTTCCCGGATGTGATTGGCCTGCCATAACGCGAGTTGCGACCCGCGAGAGCCGATACGAAGCCGCGGCACTAGCCTTTGGCTCCAGAGCCGGTGCCGGTCTTGACGGCTTTCTTGTCCTGGAGATTAAATAACCGGCGTATCACGTCGATGATTGTGGTGGCTTCGGCCTCGCGCGCCGCCGTCTTCAAAGTGCTGATCGGCGTGTGCATGATCTTGTTAACAATGCCGCGGGTGAGCGTTTCGATTGCCATTTCCTGCTCCGGAGAGAGCGCGCCCAGCCGCCCGCGAACTCGATCAATTTCCGCCTGCCGGATGGTCTCGAGATGATCCTGTAGTGAGACGATCGTCGGTACGACCTCCAGCGTCTGCAGCCGCGCCTGGAAACGGCTGACTTCGCTTTCAATGATCGCCTCCGCGCGCTCGGCTTCCTTTCGCCGGTCTGCGACATTCGTGGAAACCGCCTGCTGCAGATCGTCGATGTCGTATACAAAAATCCCGTCCAGCCCGTTCATCGCCGGATCGACATCCCGCGGAACAGCGATATCGATAAAGAACATCGGCCGATTCCGGCGGCGGCTCAGAAAGAGCTCGCCGTGCTCACGCCGAAAAATTGTGTGTGGTGCTCCCGTCGAAGTGATCACGATGTCGGCGCGGTCACAAGTATCGTAAAGCTGTTCAAAAAGAATCGCCTGCCCGTTAAAACGCTGAGCGAGTTGTGTCGCGCGGTCGTAAGTACGATTTGCAACAAAGATAGATTCCGCTCCATGCGCCATCAGATGGCGAGCAGCCAGCTCGCTCACCTTGCCCGCGCCCACGAGATAAACGTGCTTGCCGCGCAACGAGCCAAAAATCTTTTTCGCCAGATCCACCGCGACCGACGCCACCGAAACTGCCGACGACCCCACCGCCGTTTCCGTGCGCACCCGCTTGGCCACCGCAAAAGCCCGCGTCAGCAGCAGATCGAGTTGCGAGTGCACCGCTCCAACTGCCCGCGCGGTCGCATATGCTTCTTTCACCTGTCCCAGAATCTGCGGCTCGCCCAGAACCATGGAATCCAGGCTGGAAGTCACCCGGAAGAGGTGCCGAACCACCTCCGCCTCCCGGTATTCATAAAGGTGCGGCTCGTAGTCCGCGGGACTCAGTCGAAAATACTCGCGCAGGAAGCCCTTCAAATCCGTGCTGCCGTTTCGCGTCTGCGCCAGCACTTCCACGCGATTACAGGTGGAAAGAATCAGCCCTTCATCCACCCCCGGATGT
This sequence comes from Acidobacteriota bacterium, assembly GCA_003224905.1. Lineage (GTDB taxonomy): Bacteria > Acidobacteriota > Terriglobia > Terriglobales > Acidobacteriaceae > QIAA01. The sequence continues at coordinate 2,728 of QIAA01000136.1, read as the reverse complement.
TCGGCCAGGCGCCGCAGCGCATCCGGCAGATGCGACTCCGCGATCGCCAGCCGCTCTCGCACTTCGATAGGCGCGCTGATGTGATTGACGCCGATGAGCTGCAGATTCATGACTGCACAAAGCTGTGAAACACGCTGAAATAATTCGCCGCCCAGGCCACAATCGCGGAGAATAGCGCGCCGGTCGCCAAATAGGCTGCTCGCCGCCCGCGCCACCCCGCGCTCCAGCGCGTGTACAGCAGCACCAGGTACACTGCCCACATGAGTATCGAAAGCAAAATCTTAGGGTCGACCAAATTCACGCGCCCATAAGTTGCTTGTGCAATGACCGTACCCGCGACCAGTCCTAACGTCATGAACGGAAATCCCAGTAGCAGTGCCCGATACCCTATCTCATCGATTACTTCGAGTGCTGGCAGCCGCGACATGATCCCCGCCTTCTTCGATTTCAAACTGCGCTCCTGCAGCAGGTACAACACACTCGCACCAAAACTCAGAAACAGCGCGGCATATCCGGTAAAGATTAGCGCGATATGAGCAAATAGCCAGCTGCTGCGCACCGTGGGCGAGGTCAACAGAAAAGGTTGCTGACCGGTGGCTGTGATGAAGGTCAGGACAAACACCAGAGGAAAAATAACGATTCCCGGCGATGTGGTGCGGTACACCAGATACACGATCATGAACCCAATCATGATCAGCAGCGCCAGAAAAGACTCAGCGTTGTGTACCGACGTAAGCGCAAGCTGTCCGGAGAGCAGAACCGCTTCCGTCAAGGAAACCACGTGAAACACCATGCCCAGCGACATCGCTGGCATTGCAATCCTGTTCAGCGGAAAGCCGCGGCGTGTGAGCGCCAGCAGAGCATAGAGGAGTCCCACCGTGTAGCAGGCAAGCGCAACTCGCAGCCAAAGAATCGGCATGTTGGATTATGAGTGGGCCAGGTGCGTCCCTGACATTAGTGTGATTATAGTGCACTCCGGGTGGGGCAGCCGCACCAGAAGGACCCAGATGGTTTGAGAAAGGGCGGAGCCTTCAACTGACTCCCAGTGCGCTTAGCGCCTGATCCAGCGCCTCTTTATCGATGAGCAATTCCCGCCCGTGACTCATCATGTCTTCAACTTCATCAAACGCCTTAAACAGACGCATCTTCACCGCGCCATATTGTTCGGCATCGGTCAGGGCGCGGCCATGCAATTCAGCCCATTGACGGGACGCGTTGTCGCGAACAAAGACACTGACCGCGAACGTAGTCTTCCGGTCGGAGGTGACATCGAAGATGTACTCAGTCGCTGGTGCGTGAGGATCGTTGGCTAACGCGGCTCGCTTTCCCACGAAGTAGTACTGATACACATATCCCTGCCCACCCGTGTAGGTTTTCATGCGACGTGGGTTAGTCACGGAATGCTTGTCCATTAGCTGAGTTCGAGCATCGAAGACGAACAACCAACGACGAATGACCAACGACGTTCACCGGCTGCTGTTGCCCGGCGAAATCACCCGCCCGTACTCGGTGGCGCGGGCCAGCCGATCAAACATGCGATATGCTGCGACAGAAATCTTGCCAATCGCTTCTTCTCCGTCGCGCTCCCGTCGTAGATAGGTCGTCATCACGCAAATGATGTATGGCCGATTTGCCAGGAAGACGACCCCCGAATCATTTCTTACGCCTTCAAGCTCGCCCGGCTTGTTTGCGATTTTCAAACCTTCCGGCAAGTCACGCGGAATGAAACTCGACTTTGGCGTGCTCAGCATTTTGAAAAAATCATCTGTCATCTCTTTGCTGAGAACCTTGCCTCGAAAAAGCCCTTCCAGAAGAACCATCATGTCCTGCGGTGTCGAGATATTTTCCCGGCCTTCACCAGCGGCCTTCAGATCCATCATCTTCCGCCGCAGGCGCGTATTTGCCAGTCCGAGTGAGTTCATCAATCCGTTGACATTCTCCATCCCCACTCGATCAATCAGCACATTTGTAGCGCTGTTATCACTGACCGCGACCATCATGGTAGCCAGATCACGCAGCGTCACGCGAGTAATCCCCGGCGTGAGTCCGCCCATGATGGAGCTGTCAGGGACAAGATCGGAAGCCTGCACGGTATATAGGTCATTCAGCTTCAGCTTGCCCGATTGTGCCTGGCGATACAATTCGGCGAGTACAGCGATCTTGATCGAGCTCGCTTGAGGAAACACCTCGTTCCCGCGAAGGAGGAATCTCTGCCCTGACGTAAGATCTTCAATCGCTACCCCGAGCACACCGTCCAAATCGCGATCCACATCGGTGATCACAGCCCCCAATCTTTGCCATAGCACTTGCTGCTTTGGCATGGAGGTCTGACCTTTGACGATGTTCTGCCCGCCCAAGATCAGCAACAAGAGGAGTAGTGGTCGCCACTGCCCTAACAACAACGTCATCCTGGCGCTGAGCGTAGCGAGGCGGAAGGATCTATGCATTTGATGTTAATGCAAACACCAGGCGCACCATGGCCAATATACGTTACGCAATCACACTCTCGACCTTGGTATCCCGCAGGCGCCTCACCGCCGTCTCCGATGTTAGCGGCGAGTAATACACCTCTTTGAACGTATATGACCTCGCTTTGGCAGAGATGATCGGCAAAATCTCAATATGCCAGTGATAATCCTCGTCGATAGTCTTCCAGTAATCCAGGCTTTCCGAGGCGTGCAGCGTATTTGGCGACGTGTGCAGGACCAGATGAAATTCCTCGGTGATC
>QIAA01000183.1:29931-30363 GCA_003224905.1 Acidobacteriota bacterium | reverse complement strand
AAGCAAACACGACTAACACGACAGTTTTCATCACGCCCCCGGGACATGCCCTATCCACCTATTCCCATTTCATCGCAGCCTAATCAGGATAGCCATTTATTTACCATTGGTTCATATAGCTCCGCGAGGCTTGAGCAGCCGTTCGACTCTGCTCGGAAATACCAGCGGAGCGCACCTAGAACGCGAGGACAATCAGGCTTCCAACCTTCCTCCCTAATTCCCTTGTTTATGTTCTTTTTCATCGTCGCCTCGTCAGCCTCATAATTGCCCGGGTACTTTCTTCGATAGTGAGTCAGATAGCATCCTGCGCAAACAGGTCGATTCTTGGCGTAGGTTGTAGCGGCCAGCTCGGTATCGGCACTCGGGGCACGCACCTTCGCCATGAGTAACTGAACAACTAAGTTCACATCGTCACCGACATCTTCGGGGTTC
>QIAA01000183.1:0-29787 GCA_003224905.1 Acidobacteriota bacterium | reverse complement strand
GGCCGCTTAGCGGCCCAACTACGTCTAAGGCGCGCTTGGTCACCCCATACACCCATAGCAGCGACGAGGGGAATGATTTGATCCCGTGAAAAGGCGTCTGGATCACTCTTAAACCCAGGTTGAGTGGGATGTCGACGGAACTCTCCGGGGCGCCGCGGATCCTCGAGCAAGTTCATAGTGGGTTCAAATAGTATTGGCGGATTGAAAGGAGAGCTCATCCCCAACTTTTCCATGCGAAGCCACTGGCCGAACCATGCCCATCCTTCGCGCTGCGCCGTGTCGCCGCCGTCTCCGTCTCTTTGTACCAAGAGACCGTTTGGAGAACTACTTTGGTTAAGCGCACGCGGTATCAGTACGGAAGCGTCGAAATCGATAAGCGCGTAAATGGACCTGATGTATGGCTGTATCGGTGGTGGGAGTCAACTTCGGACGGACGGCGAACGCGAAGGGGTTTCACTGTCGGCACGGTCGAACAATACACAACAGAGGCGCATGCTCTGAAAGCTGCAGAAGGCATGCGTCTGATCATCAACGACGGGGTCGCGCAGCGCCCCCCGGTTCCTTTCAGTGGTCTCCTGGATCGGTTTCTTCTCGATCAGAAACAGGAACAGGAGTCCGAACAAATCACTCACAACACACTGGCCTCCTATCGGAGCATGATTTCTCAGCACATCCGTCCCAAGTGGGGCGACTGCAAGCTGGGGGAAGTTCGTCCCACTCTGGTTCAGGATTGGCTCCGAAAGTTGGCCGTGTCACCAAAGTACAAAGGCCATATCCGTTCTCTGATGTACCGTCTCTTCGACAAAGCGATGCTATGGGAATTGCTGGATGTTCAGCGCAATCCGATGGAGCTGGTCGAAGTGAAAGGCATCAGCAAGCGGAGAAGACGTCCATGCGTTCTTCAGGTGCAGGACGCCTGGAGAATCCTCGACAAACTTGTTCAGCCATATCGAACAATGGTGCTCATTGCTTTGTGCTTCGGATTGCGAATCAGCGAGATCCTCGGTCTCCGATGGACAGACTTCGATTTCAAACGGTCGATCGTTCTGATCCAGAGATCAGCGGTGGGAAAACGCCTGAACCGGCTGAAGACCGAGTATTCGCAGGACGAGGTGCCTCTCGAAAAGAGCTTCATTGCTGTTCTGAAGAAGTGGCAGGAAATCTGCGCGAAGACAGAACAACAGTGGGTCTTCCCGAGCCCAGCGACCGGGCGCCCGTACCACGCCGACTCGATCCGCGCCGATTACCTGGTCCCGGTAGGGCTCAAGCTGGGACTTGGGAGGATTGGGTTCCATACGTTTCGCCACACTTATCGGGCGTGGCTAGACGAAACGGGAGCGCCAATGGGAGTACAGCAGAAGCTGATGCGACACGCGCACATCTCAACCACGATGGATCAGTACGGCAATGCTTCAGCAACTGCGAAGCGGAAAGCCAATCGGCCAATCGTGCAACGAGTGCTCAGAAGAGAAATGAATCAGCAGATCTCGATTCAATAATTAAGGGGAACTGTAGGCCAGTTCCCCTTATTGGACAGTTTTGGACAGTCGCTACAACTGCCGAATTGCCCGTAACCGTATGATTTCGTTGGTTGCGGGGGGTGGATTTGAACCACCGACCTTTGGGTTATGAGCCCAACGAGCTACCAGACTGCTCCACCCCGCGAGGTCATGATAACAACGCCCTTGCGCACCGTCAAACAGGCCGAGCTCGAGCTTTCCTGCGACAGCAATATTCTGCCCGAAGAATTTGCGAGTCACGATGCCATTGACGAACAGGGCGGAACACCGCAACGGCAGGAAACCAATTGCTTTCGCTTTGGTGCGAGGAAATGCGCAGGGCCCAGGACACCCCGCGTCCTAGCTGGTCGATAGCGTTCGCCTCTGCAGCGAAACCGTACGCGAGTCAACGTCCCATCATTCGTGAACACCAAGTGCTGCTCGGTGTTTCAGGGCAATAGCTCGGGATGGCTGGGACGGGTTGCGCGGCAAATGCGGCACTTGCTCCTGATCCTCCGAACAAAAAAGTTACTCCGTAGCTACGTTGCGAAGCATCGAACTGCGGCAGGATCATCGGCATGAATGATGCGTGCTTGTGGGCGAGATGACTCATGTGAGTCTGGTAGACATAGCGGCCGATGAACCAGCCCATCGCACCGCCCACCACGACGTCAGAAGCAAAGTGTTTCTGGGCGGCAATTCGCGAAGCACTCACTATGCTGGCCAGGCTATACGCGGCCACTGCGACAATCGGTTTGTGCTGATACTCATGAGCGACCAGCGAGGCAATGGACCACATCTGGATTGCGTGGCCAGAGGGAAATGAGGTGCCTCCGTCGAAAAATTCACCGGGGTCTTTGTCGTCGGGACGGTTCCGCCGTACCGCCTCCTTCAAGACGCCGGCGACAATCAGTGAATCGAGCAATGATTCCGTGCCAAGCACGCCGATTTCCCGCGCCTTCGCGTGATCTCTCCACACTCCGTATCCGTAGTACCCAGCCACCAGTGGCACCAGCGTGTACGAGGCGCCGATGTTGGAAATCCGTCCGCCCCAACGCACTTGACCGCGGCTGTTTTCGAACGAGTTGGCTATATGGCGGTCAGCCACAATGAGGCCCGCTGTGGCGGCCGCCGATATCAACCACACTGGCGCATTATGACGGTTCATGTGAAACGGGCTGGTGAAAATTTCCTCCTGATCAAGAAGGATGTTGAGGCCCAGCTTGCGACCGAGCGGCTTTAAGCGCTCCGTATCGCCGGGATAGAAAATGCGGTCGCGCCTGTCGAGAATCGGAGGAGGCTGTTGCGGCAGGGTTGACGGGTTCTCGGTTTGGGACGCAAAGATCGTTGGCGGAGTTGACGTACCTGGATGCCTGAAAGGCTGTTGTCCGTCTTCGCTGGCGGCCACCGCGGTAAGCGTGATGGGTATAAACGCTGCTGTGATCCAGCGAATCATCTGCACTCGAGTGTGCATGGTTTTGGCGGCCGGCCTGACCGGCCAGCTATTCGGAAATTAGAAGCGGGAAGTGCTCGCCGGGATGGTTCCAGCTGGGAGACTTCGCAACAAAATGGACGGATGCTAAGCAGCAGCCGTCCTGGTGAATGAACGCAGATTTTCTAATCAGTGGTGGTCGTGGTCCTTATCGTGGTCGCGATCGTGGTGGTCTCCATCGTGGCGATCATGATCGTGGTCCCGGTCCCGGTCATGGTCGCGATCCTGGGGATGATGATGATCTTTGTACCATCCGCGATGAAGGCCGTTATCGTGGTGGTCGCGGTCCCCGTCCGGGTGGTCGCGGTGCCAGGCCGCTTCGCGCTCACGCTCCCGTTGACGCTCCCACTCACGACGGCGCGCCCAGTCATGGTCCCGGTCATGATCGCGAGCCCAATCGCGGTCGCGATCCTGATTCCGATTCCAGTTGGGGTCGCGATATTGACTATTCTGATTATTGTTTACCCACGCTCCGTGGCCGGAAGACGCTACGTTCCCGTACGCAGTATTTGGAGGAATGCCGTAGTGGCTGTAAACGTCCTGCATGCGCTTTTCCATGCTGACAATTTCGCCGGCGTTGTTGGTAGCCCGATATGCCTGCCAGCGCGAGTAGTAGCTGTCAAAGCGCTTCTGATCGCTCAGAGAGAGCTTGTAGCGCTGAGCCACAGCCGGCACAATCAAGGCCAGCAGCACAGCTGTTATTGTGAGCAGTTTCTTCATTCGTCCTCCAGCAGCGAGGCCTCTAGCCCTATTCCTCGCAGTCATTAGAGTTCTCTCGGAAGAGCCATACTACCGTGCATTTGGCTGTTGAATCTTGGTACGTCAGTGAGTTCACTTCGGTAACGAGGGTGAACAGGCAACTCGCAGACTTTCTGAGAGTTATCCGATTCCCAGGGGTTGACGCCAGTCGCGCGCGGAAACGTGTCCGGCATGGACCCAGGCGATGCGGGTAATCAAGGATCCCGCGATGGAGGAAATTGCAGCCCAACGGCGGAAATCATCCTGATTTTTTCTTCCGCCGACCAGGCTGGCGAGACGCAGAATGGCGGGAACCGGTCCCGAGAGAACACCTCCGGCGCGCGTAATCCAGCCGCTGGTGCCACGCTTCAGCGGATCGAGCCCGGGTTGTTGTCGGCTTTCGATGCGCCAGCCTTCCCAACTTTCGAAAATCGCCGCTCCCAGGCCCAGCAACTGGAGCGCGCGGCTTTTGCGGTGTCCGAGAAGTTCGAGCATCCCGACGGCGGCCGAAACGCCCGAAGCCGCAAAGTGAATGGGAAGCTCGCCGGCATTCTGGTTCCACACGGGAATCGCCGTGGCCCCGATCAGCACGCCCGTATAGTTGGAGAACGGAAGTCCAAATAATAAGGACGCAGCCTGCCCTGCGTTTTCGATCACGCGCAGCGGGAGCGACGGCCCGTAGCGCTCGCGCATGAAACCGGCGAAGGCTGCCGCAGCAGCCCCTCCCGAGAATCCCAGAAGCGTCCAGACTCCGACCGACATCGGGCTTTGCGGCTTAAAGACCCGCATCATCGAGAGAAATCGTGCCGGGCGGCCAAGATCGGAGACCAGCAGCGCGGGAGAAATCACTGCGCCTGCGGCCGCAATCCAGCGCGCATCACGAACCAGTTTTCGGTCAGCCCCGGTGTAGTCGGCGATCGCGCCCATTACCGCCGCCGCGCCCGCCGCTCCCCCTACGAAAAAATAAAGTGGGATCTCCCATGTCCAGGCCGGTTCTTTCAGCAGCGGGATGCCGTAATAGCCGGTCTCGGGTGAAGCCATCGGAAACGGTGCACCAGCGGGGCGGACGCCTTTGCCTGCGACGGCGCCGCGCTGCTCGGCTTCACGACGGATTTCAATCAGCTTGAGCTCCCGGTCGGAATCCACTTCAGCTGCGCTGGGCCGGATCTTGGGCATTTCGCTCATCGGCCGTTGCTCCGGTTCTCGCTTAGAAATGCGATTACACTGCCGGCTAACAGCAATCCGGCCGCGATCGCCGACGATGTCCACGCTTTTTTCAAATACGTCGTTGGGACCTCCGGCTTTGGCGGAAGATTGTAGGTGCGCGGATCGCCCCGCACGATGAACATGGCATGCGTGCCGCCGACGCTGCTATCGGAGGCGTCATAGAAAGTGGCATCTCTCATGCCGCGGCGTTGCAGTTCCTGCATGCGCTCCGTGGCTTTTCTTCTCAAGCTTTCAATTTCGCCGAATTTGATCGATTCCGTGGGGCACGCCTTGGCGCACGCCGGAATCAATCCGGCCTTCTGGCGGTCATAGCAGAAGGTACATTTGAAGGCGCGTCCATCGTCGGGATTTCGCTGCACCACACCAAACGGACACGCCACCACGCAGTAAGCGCAACCGTTGCAAACGTCAGGCTGCAGGTAGACTCCGCCGAACTCAGTGCGCACCAGCGCTCCCGTCGGACAGGCTTCCAGGCATCCCGCGTTTTCGCAATGCTTGCAAACATCGGAGGAGAAGGACCAGGAGTTCAGCTCCGGTGCATTGCCCCCGAATCCTGGCTCGGGAGCGCACTCTACGAACTTTACGTGGCGCCAGGTGGAGTGGCCGACGGCGCCCGTGTTGTCGTAAGAGTACCCGCTCCAGTTAAGACCGTCTTCGCCTACTCCGTTCCACTCCTTGCATGCGACTTCGCAGGCCTTGCAGCCGATGCAGAGGGTGGAGTCGGTGAGGAATGCAGTGATTGCCATTCTTGCCTCTAGTCAAAAACATTTAACCGCCGAGAACGCTGAGGACGCCGAGAATTCTAAATTGCAGCCCGTTCTTCACTCTCTTTACGCTGTTGTCGTTCATTCCTTCTACCCGGCTCGATGTTGCACACCAGCGCTTTGGTTTCCATGATGCGGACATTAGGCTCTTCACTGATGGCGAGCAAATCGTTCACTACATCGCCCTTGGAACGACCCTTGTAGCCCCAGTGATAGGGGAGGCCAACCTGGTGCAGGCGACGGCCATCGACCCATAAGGAGCGCATGCGCCGCGTGATCAGGACTCGCGCTTCGATAATAGCGCGGGGCGTGGTGATAGTCGCCCAATCGCCGTGCTCAAGGCCAGCCTCCTGCGCAAGTTCAGGGGAGACTTCTGTAAACAACTCCGGCTGCAGCTCGGAGAGATGTGAGAGCGTGCGCGTCATTCCGCCTGCCGTGTGGTGCTCGGTCAAACGATAGGTCGTGAGCACGTAAGGGAAGCGCGGGTCAGCGGGAGATTGAGCGTATGGATTGTCGGGACGCTCTTTTTTCTGGGCCGCCGGATCGGTTTGCTGCTTATACAAAGGATTCGAAAGAAGCGACTCCAGTGGTTCATAATGCGTCGGGAGCGGGCCGTCTTTGAGGCCACTCGCAACGTAAATCCATCCGACACCATCGGGATGCAGCGTGAATGGTCGTGCTCCGCCGAGCGCCTCCACGCCTTGGCCTTTTGCCAGATCGTCGGGAGTATCGGGAGATAGATTCTTCGGGTAGTCCGCGTTGTCCAGTCCGCCCCATTCTTTTTTCTCTTCATCCCACCACACCAGCTTCTTGCGCTCGCTCCAGGGCTTTCCGTCGGGACGAGCAGAGGCGCGGTTATAGATGATGCGGCAGTCGTTTGGCCACGCGAATCCCCAACCGTGGCCTAATAGATCTTTGGGCTTGCGCTCATTGGCGCGGTTTCTGCCTTCTTCGGGAAACACGCCGCAATAAATCCACGCGCCACAAGCCGTTGATCCATCGTTCTTCAAATCTTGAATGTTCTGAAGCTGCTTGTGATCCGCAACCGTCCAGCCGTTGATCTCTTTCAAGACTTCTGACACTTTCGGCTCGGCGTGCTTGCCTTCAACCGGATAGTTCCAGGTCAGCGCGTTGAGTCCCGCGTTGCGGGGGCGCGTGTCATCCTTGGCTCTCTGCTTCAAACGCCGGCCGAGATGGTACATAAACCAAGTCTCACTGCGCGCGTCGCCCGGTGGTTCCACCGCCATCTCACGATACTGAAGCAAACGCTGCGTATTGGTGAATGTGCCTTCTTTTTCTGCGGTTCCAGCAGCAGGGAAGAGGAACACTTCTGTTCCAATGCTCTCCGGTGACAACTCGCCCCGTTGTACTTCTGGGGAATCCAGCCAAAACGATGCGGTTTCGATTTCCACCATGTCCCGGACTACAAGCCATTTCAACTTTGACAATGCTGTGCGCTGCAGGCGTGCGTTCGGCGCGCCCACTGCCGGGTTCTGCCCCATCACGAACAGGCCTTCCATCTTTCCGTCCTGCATATCGAGCCAGTACCCGAAGTGCGAATGGTCGCCGGTGACACGTGGCAGCCAACTGAAGCCGAAGTTATTTTCAGAAGTGGCACCCTCGCCGTACCAGGCTTTCATGAGACTGATGAAATACTTGTCAAAGCCTGACCATAGTCCCGTCCTTGCCTTGTGCTTCTTGATGTAGTCGGCGAATTTGTTTGCATCCGCCTCGAAAAACGGCATCGGCAGGTAGCCCGGAAGAATGTCATAAAGCGTCGGTATGTCGGTTGAGCCTTGAATGGACGCGTGGCCGCGCAATGCCAGAATGCCGCCGCCGGGCCGCCCGATATTTCCCAGCAGCAGTTGCAGGATGGCCGCCGCGCGGATGATCTGCACGCCCTTGGAGTGCTGCGTCCAGCCCACCGCGTAGCAGATCGCCGCCGTTTTCTCCGGACCGGAAGCAGAGGTGAATGCCTCCGCCGCCTTCAAAAATACTTCCTTTGATACTCCGCAGTAGCGCTCGACCATCTCCGGCGTATAGCGCGAGAAATGCCTTTTGAGAACCTGGAAAACGCAGCGCGGATGCTGCAGTGAGGTGTCCCACTCGAACCTGGCCGCATCCTGCGCCTCGCCACCACGATCCTTACCATGACCGCCGCCCGCTTCGGAGTGCCCGGGCTGCGGCCCGCCGCCATCCCTGGTGGGCGCGCCTTTATAGAGCCAGCTGTCCGGATCGTATTTCTGCTTCTCCTGATCCCAGCCAGAAAACAAACCGTCCAGGTCTTCGGTATCACGGAAATCCTCACGCAGGATCGTGGGTGCGTTGGTGTAGTGCACCACGTACTCGCGAAACTCCGAGTTATTCGTGAGCACGTAGTTGATCAATCCGCCGAGAAAAAGAATGTCGCTGCCTGCGCGTAGGGGAACCCAGATGTCCGCCATCGCTGAAGTGCGGTTGAACCTCGGATCCACGTGAATGATCTTCGCCCCGCGCTCCCGCGCCTCAATCACCCACTGGAAGCCCACAGGATGATTCTCCGCCATCGACGACCCCATGATCAGGATCACGTCAGCGTTACTCAGATCTTGTTGTGCAGTCGTGGCTCCGCCGCGCCCGAATGAAGTGCCCAGACCGGGCACAGTCGAGCTGTGTCATATTCGGGCCTGGTTGCTGATGCAGACCATTCCCAGGCCGCCGGTAAAGAGCTTCTTAATCAGGTAATTCTCTTCGTTGTCGAGAGTGGCGCCGCCAAGGTGCGCGATTGCGGTCGTCTGCATCAGGGACTCACCATCTCGGGTCTCCTGGAATGTGCGCTCGCGGCTTTCCCAGAGGCGGTCAGCGACCATGTCCATGGCCGTCTCGAGGTCGAGATCTTCCCATTGCTTCGAGTATGGCCTGCGATATTTCACTTTCTTCAGGCGCCCGGGATGGGTGTGCAGTTCGTAGGTGTCGGCGCCCTTTGGGCAGAGATGCCCGCGTGAGATCGGAGAATTCGGATCTCCCTCGATTGAGATCAGCTTTCCGTTTTTGTGATAGACAAGCTGCCCGCATCCCACGCCACAGTAGGGGCAGATCGATGGCGTGACTTCGGCACCATCGTGTTTGGGGCGCAGCTTACGCGTGTGTTCGGACATTGCTTCAGAGCCTGTGCCGTCAGCTCCGGTACGAAGTTGTTGGATGAGTGGCCAGCGGGACAGCAGATCGGTGAGCAAGCTTGCCTCCAATGTCCCCCGGCGAAGGAAAATCTTTTGCGCTGAGATGATTCTATCCGGCTGCGGGTTGGAACGCATGCAGATCACTGTTCACCGCGATTTCGAACATCGAAGATAGGGGTCGAAGTAGCCGCAGGGCGGGTATACCGGGCGATGAGAAAGGCTTTCTAAAATCCACCGGACAGCAGCCAGTTGTTTGGCCCGGGGGAGCAAGCGGCAATCCAGTATCGCTTATAATCAACTATACCCGCGATATGAGCTATCAGGTTCTTGCCCGCAAGTACCGGCCGCAGAAATTCTCCGAGGTGATCGGCCAGGAGCATGTTACACGCACCCTGAAAAATGCCATTGAGCAGGGGCGCACGGCGCATGGTTACATCTTCAGCGGGCACCGGGGAATCGGGAAAACGACCGTGGCGCGCATCCTGGCCATGGCCCTGAACTGCCGCTCCTCTGATAAGCCGGTTGCGGAACCCTGCGGTGTGTGCGACTCCTGCACTGAAATCCGCGCCGGGAATTCAGTTGATGTGATCGAAATTGATGCCGCGACAAACCGCGGCATTGATGAAATTCGCGAACTGCGGGAGGCTGCCCGCTATCGCCCGGCGCGCGACCGCTTCAAAATTTACATCCTCGACGAAGCGCACCAGATCACGGATGCGGCGTTCAATGCGTTGCTGAAAACGCTGGAAGAGCCGCCCGGCCATGTGGTCTTCATGTTAGCTACCACGCAGCCCGAGGACATTCCACAGACGATCCGTTCGCGCTGCCAGCACTTCAGTTTCAGGGCGGTGCGTTTCGTGGAGATCCTTGCGCAACTGAAGGACCTGGCGGGACGCGAAAAGATCGAAGCGGATGAGGATGCGTTGGCCCTGCTTGCCGAAGCAGGCGATGGCTCGATGCGGGACGCGCTTTCTATTCTCGATCAGGCTATCGCATCTTCGGACGGACGGCTCACGGCGGAGAAGGTTCGCGAACTAGTGGGCGCGGCGCCTTCGGGAGTGCTGGAGTCGGTGATGCAGGCGGTGGCCGGCAGCTCCAGCGAGGAAGTGCTGCGGTTAGTGGATCGTCTTATCAGTGAGGGCCATAGCCCAACGCATTTCGCCCGGCAGTTGGCGCGATTCTTGCGCAATGTCACGGTCGCCAAGATCGCTGGGAGCGACTCTTCGCTGCTGCAGATTTCTGGCGAAGAACGACAACGGGTGGCGCGTGTCGCGGAGTTGTTTACGGAGGAAGACCTGGCGCGGCATCTGCAAATCATGCTGCGTACGCATGCTGAATTGGGATATCGCCCGGAGCAGCGCTTTCATCTGGAATTAGGCTTACTGAAGATGACTCATGCGCAGCGGCTGCTGCCGCTTGAGCAATTATTGAGTGAAGTTGCGGGCGGCAGCGACACGCGGCGTACTGGAAAAGCACCTTCGGTTCCGGAAACGAGAAAGCCTGAGAGTCCGGCGACACGCCCCACCGTAGTTTCTCCGTTTGCGGCGGATTCGGCGCGGAAAAGCGGTTCGAAAACTGAACTTTCTGCCGAAGGCAATCCGGGAAGTTCGAGGTTCGTGGCTGGATCTACTGCGCCCGTTGTGATCGGTTCGGCCGCTCTCGCGGCGGTGGCGCAGCCGGCTCTTGAGACTCCGCCACAATTTGAGGATCATGTGGACCCGCAGCCAGCAGATGTACGAATCGCGGTGCTCGACGCGCTGGCCAAGGCTGGCCATCGCATGCTCGGATCGATGCTGGAAAAGGGTGAGTGGAAAGTGAGCGGGAGCGAGCTTCTAATTAAGGTGGGGTCATCGGCAACTGTAATTGATATGTCCCTGGGTGCGGACGCAAAACGGCTTGCTGTAGCCACGGCGAGTGGTGTCATCGGACGCCCTATAAAACTGGCGGTCGTGCCCGGTGGAACTCCGCAGAGTGCCGCACCAGTGCATTCGACTTCCAACGGCGGCGGCCGAAGCCGGGCCGAGCAGGATCCGATTGTCCGCCGCATGCAGGAAAAGTTTGGCGCCGAGATCAGGACTATTATCGATTACAAGGAGAGACGTTAGATAGAGTCGAGGAGTCGGTTCTGGAGTGGAGCGAGGTGCATAGATCCTTCGGCCCGCAAAGAACGCAGTCCTCAGGATGACAAGGGTATGGACGATTGAGGGATCAGTGATGGGTGGATTCAATCTGCAAGAATTGATGTCACAAGCCAAGCGACAGTATGAAGTCCTGCAACAGAAGATGCAGGATACAGTCGTGGAGGGCTCGGCGGGCGGTGGGACGGTGTTAGTGAAGATGGACGGGCGCAAGCAAGTATTGAGCATCAAGATCGATCCGGAAGCGGTTAAGGCGGGCGACCTTGAGATGCTGCAGGATTTGATCACCGCCGCCGTGAATGGGGCCGGGCGAAAAGTGGATGAGGCCATGCAATCCACAATGGGAGGCATGCTGGGCGGGATGGGGATTCCTGGACTGTAGGAATTGTGTGATCGGGTGATTGGTTAATTTTCAGCCTGGCCGAGCGTAGGTCTTCCGCTTTAGCCAGATCTCTACCCCTCTCGTTTCAAGAATTGCGGAATCATGTCCAAATTTGCAGAGCCGATGGCGCGGCTGATCGACGAATTGAAGAAGCTGCCGGGGATTGGCAGCAAGAACGCGCAGAGGCTCGCCTTCCACATTCTGCGCTCCAGTGATGAAGATGCCGAGGCCTTGGCGGGAGCAGTTCGTGACGTGAAGGCGAATCTGCGGCTTTGCTCGATCTGCAACAACATAACCGATGGAGATCCATGCTCCTACTGCAGCAGCCCTACTCGCAATCAACGGCTGGTGTGCGTGGTGGAGGAGCCGACGAACATCGCCGCCATTGAAAAAACCAGGCACTTCAACGGTGCCTATCATGTGCTGCATGGTTGTATCTCACCACTGCATGGAATTGGTCCGGAACAGTTACGCATCGCGAACCTAATGCGGCGGGTGCAGGATGGGCAAGTCGATGAGGTCATCCTGGCTACAAATCCCACGGTGGAAGGCGAGGCCACAGCGACCTATCTCTCAGGTCAATTGAGGCGAGCCGGACTGAAGGTCACACGCATTGCGATGGGTATTCCCGTGGGCAGCGACATCGAGTATACCGATGAAGTCACGATGCTCAAGGCTATGGAAGGGCGTCGAGAAATCTAAGAGGCTGTTGAGACTCCATAAGCCTCCGATTCGCTGATCCAGGGCGGGATGTGCAAAGGTTTTCAGCACAGTGCACTTGTGGTGTATCCGCATGCGGCTCCCTTCCAGATGGCATCCATCCGCATTATCAATGATTTACAGAGCGTCTTTCGACTAAGATACCAAGTTTCGATTGGCAGGGTGCTTGCACAACTCTGGCAGGTCTCGTTTCCGCTCTCCGAGTTTTTTAGCTGACGCGGTGACGTGCACAAAACTAAATCCGGCACAACTGGCCGGAAGCACTCAGCGGCAGCTCGCGCCGCGCTGTGATGTAACCGCATCTCAACTCGACGCCTAAGAAACCGGGTCAACCAGCCCGGTTTTCTTTTTGACCTCAGACTTCAGACCTTAGACGTCGGCCGCTTTAATGCGAGTGACAGGAGGTTCGCAGGCTTCCTGCAGGAAGTCATTAGGCTCCTGTTGTTCGGGCAACAGGCCGTGGGGAGAGGTGCCCCCGTTGTATTCGGCCATGCGATTCTTCCACTTTAAGAAGTCCGTTATCGTTTGGGGCTCGATGCGGACCTCGACCCTGCGCAGGCTGGCCAGCAATAGGTTCATTTCATGTCGGAAGCCAATCACTGTGCGCAGATTTCGAGCCGAGCGGCGAATGACGTGGACTGTCCTCCCGGCGGATTCGAGCAGCCCCCAGCCACGCGGCAGTTCTTCCGGATGGAGCAGTCCTGCCGGGGTCAGATAGAAGCGCTCGCATCCCAAGCCGAGCTCAGGCTTTTGGCGGAATGGCTTCTCCTGATCCGCAAAGAAGTCGGCGCGTGAAATCTTGCATTCGACAACAACCGAATGACAGGCGCGCTTCCACCCGATGGCGTCAGGCATTTCACCGCTCACGCAGGCCTGTTCAGAGAGCACAATACCGCAACGGTATCTGCGCAGCCATTCCGCGGCACTGGCGACTAGCTGAGAATGAGTCACGCCTTGCTTGTATACGTCCCGGCAAGACCGCAAAAGTAACTAGACTGGTTTCCCGACTGGAATCCCGCTACGTGCACTACTTTCGGCGCGAATCGATCGGGAGCCTCCGCTCTCCCAGGAAAGTCGTATTACCTCCGTAATGTGCACAGCTAACCCTTTCGCATTACCCTAACGCGGTAGCAACTTCAGGAGCGGCGTATTATCACTGCAGATACAAGTAGAAGCAGCAGGATTGCATCCGCTCGCGCCTTCGTACACAGCCTGAACATACTAGTGAAGTACGTGCGCCTGTATGGTTTCGAGCACAAACGCACCGAAGCGCAGTTTGAAACTACCTGGAGTGAACTACAGCAGGGACTGCCCAAGGGCGCGGATGGCAATTTCCTGCTGGGCGTCTCAGAAAACAAACTGCTGCTGGATGGAATTCCGCTCGAATCCGGCCAGGCCGAACGCAGCTTCGCGCAGCTTCTGACTACAGCGGGGCTTGCCAGCATCCATTTCTCCAACGGCATCACGGTCGAAGACTTTTCCAAGCTAGTACGCGCTTTCGCGACGGGAGGCTCCAAGGCTCAGGACGTCGCAAGAAATATCAAGCAGACGTTTGGGGACAACAAGCAGGCCTCGATCCGGATCAATGAAGTGAAATTTGTAGCCGCTGATCCAGCCACGGGCGAAATCAGTATTGCGGCGCAGATCGCTGCACAATCGCTGGGACCGGAATTCAAAGAATGGCTCAATGATCCCCAGAAATTGTTGCAGTTGATTGCCGCCGCAGAGGGCGCGAAATCCGGCGGGCAGGGGGCTGGAAATGTCCCGGTTGGGAGCGTTCCCAACGTTCCCTCGGCAGCCGGTGTCATGGCGGTGAATGAAGGCGGGGCTGCCTGGACGGGTGGGGTGGTTCCTCTGCAGGAAGAAGAAGTCTTACAAGCCATCCGCTTGCTCACCAAGTTTGGCGAGGTTGGGAGTGATCCCAGTGTGCCTGCCGATTTTTTGCAAAGAGAACTGAGTACAGTCGACGCCAACACCAAAGTCAATCTGCAACAGCTGCTGGCAAACCTGGCCGCCAACAAAACAGCGGATCAGAGCGAAACTCCGCTTCTTATGAAGGCCGCCGAGCACATGGCCATCCGCTTTGCCTTGGACCGCTTCCAGAACGGCGAAGTGAAGGTCAATGCCGTCCATCAGATGATGGAGCACATGAGCCGGCAGATGGACACGCTGCGGCAGATTCTGAGAATCCAGGAAGACAAGATGGGCAAGGCCGGCATCCTGGTGGAGTCTCATGCCGACATCCTGGATCGGCTGTTCTGGGCCGAGGTTCCGGATGCAGGCAAAAAGAGCGTACTGCTTTCGCATGAAGCTCCCTGCGTGCCCCCCAGGAATGTGCGCCAGTTTATCGAGATATTGTTGGATCGCGGAGACAAGGAAACCACCACCGCGATTCTCAAAAATTACATCAGTTGTCTCGATGCCAAGGATATCGAGCCACGTCGAAAGACTACGACCGGGCTGAGCCAACTTGCGGATTTGTTTTCCGTGAGTGGAGAGTTGTTAACTTTGGCGATCCGCAAAGTTGGGGAAGTACTGGGCCGCGAATCCGACCCGGAATTGCAGACACTGTTGAGCGCAGCATTCGTAAGGCTCAGCTCTGAGGCCAGCAGCCAGCGGCAATTTGGCGCGGTGAATGAACTTTGTGCCGCCATGGAGGGCCTCGCCAAGCAAAGGCCCGTGCTCGCCACCGAGCTGCAACCGCGCATCGGCATCGAAAACCGCCTGCCAGAGTTCATTGAGGAGGCTATGCGGCAGCCGAAGATTGTGCCCGACCTGCTTCAGGTTTTGCGGCGCACATCGCAGGCTGCTGTGGAACATCTGGCGGAAAGATTTTTCCGCTGCATGCGGCGCGAGGAATGCGATCGCATTATCGACGTGCTCAAAGAGCTTGGCAGTCCAGCCCTGCAGCAGCTCCGCGAAATGCTGCGTATGGGGCAACCGCGGCAGGCAGCTTCAGCGGTGGGCCTCTTAAGCCGCCTCGACGTCCCCACCATGCTCGAGCTCTTGCCGGCGCGGCTGCCCGAGTGGAACCGCTTTTATCACGACATTGTCGTTCGACAGGTTGCGTACGGAGCCGCTCACGATCGCGGACGGTCGCTGCTGGAATTGCTGGAGATCCTTGATCCGATGGTTCTACCACAAGCCATCGACGAAATCGGAATGAGTGGTGATCGTACG
This sequence comes from Acidobacteriota bacterium, assembly GCA_003224905.1. Lineage (GTDB taxonomy): Bacteria > Acidobacteriota > Terriglobia > Terriglobales > Acidobacteriaceae > QIAA01. The sequence continues at coordinate 14,489 of QIAA01000183.1, read as the reverse complement.
GCTGTGCCGCCGCTGATTGTGATGGCCGAAACCGGGGAATCTCAGGGGCGCTCACCGCTTCTGCAGCTGAAGGCAGTGGAATCGCTTGGAAGACTGCGCGAAGTTGACGCTGTGCCGGTTCTTCGCAACCTGCTAGAAGCCAAGAAAGTATGGAAATGGGCGAACCATCGTGAGCTGCGCATTGCGGCTGCACAGGCGCTGATTAAGATCGATCCTCGTTACGGAGGCCAGGTTATGAGCGACTGCGGGCTGGAGCCCGGCGAACTGGCCATTGCAGCGTTGGACGCCGCTCCCGCTTGCCCCTGGGTTCGTCAGCGGCGCTATGAACGTGTCGTATTGCGCAAGACCGCGAGTGGAGTTATCAGCAGCTCATGGGGGAAATCGAGCATCCTGATTCGTGAACTAAGCTTGGGCGGCGGAATGGCCACGAAGGAAGATAATCTGCGAATCGGCTCAGAAGCCACGATTGAGATTTCATCCGGCGTACGGCGAATTCGAGGGCAAGTGCTCTTGCGGCGCGCGCGGGTCAACGAAATCGGATTCGAAATTGTCAATATGGATTTGGAGAGCCGCTATCGTCTGCGCCGAATCCTGATGAGTTCACTGGAGCATTCGTCGGGAACGAATGCCGGCGAATGGGACGGGCAGCGTAAGGTTTAGGCAAGCAGTTTTAGGCGCATTGTGAAAAAGCCTCTGCCCACGAAGCAGAGGCTTTTGTTTTAGTTCCTGAGTTGGCCTATTTGACTTTCAGGAAGATGATCGCCAGCGTGTACAGCGCCAGGGATTCAATCAGCACTAAACCTAGAATCAGTGCGAACTGTATGCCTGCTCGGGCCGCTGGATTGCGTCCCAAGGCTTCGGCAGCCGCGGCGGTGGCCCTGCCTTGAGCCAGACCGCACACCGCCGAAGCGATCGCCATAGAGAATCCAGCCGCGATGGCCACCCAATTAACTGGGCCAGTCGCTTCTCCGCCCTGCGCGAACGCAGGCACTGCGAAACATACCAACGAAAGCACCATAAACAGAGTACTCAGCTTACGCATTGTGTTGCCTCCTTATGAAGTGCCGCCAGTGGGTGGTTGACGCCGTGCCTCTTTGGGCCCGCGCCCTCACGCTGAACGGCTCTAATGTTCTTCTGCTACTGCCCCCGCAACGTAGATCGCGGTCAACAACATGAAAACGTACGCCTGCAAGAAAGCCACTACGATGTGCAATCCATTAAAAATGATTGGCACGCCGATGGGAATCATGGAGAAGAAAACGAGCGTGATGAGATCCCCGGCGAAAATATTTGCCCATAAACGGACCGTGAGAGAAAGGAGACGCGCCAGATGGCTCACGATTTCAATGGGCAACATGAGTACAGCCATGGCGGGCATAGGTCCCATGAAATGTTTGAAGTAGCCCCAAGCGCCATGGTGTTTGAGTCCCTGCCAGTTGTAATAGGCAAAGGACACAAGTGCGCAACCTAAAGGCACTGTCGCGGTTACGCCTGTGGGCGACTCGAAGCCGGGGATGAGGCCAATCAGATTGCAAACCAGAATGAAAATTGACAGCGCAGTGAGATAGGGAACGTAATTCTCGCTGTGGTGTCCGATGATTTCCCGGGCCTGCCCGCTGACGAATCCGTGGACCAATTCCATGACGTGTTGCACGCCACCCGGGTTTTCTACTGAGAGCCTTGAGCGAACAACGAGAAAAAATGCAATGATGAAAAGGAATACTACAAGCTCCATCGCGACGGCGTTGTTAATCGGCGCCTGCGGGTACGTAGGCTCGATGTGCAAGGCACGCAGCGCGCCGGTAACAGGACCGGCGAACATTTGGTTCAGGATGTGAGTAAACCAGAGTTGTTCGGGCATACCCCAAGCTAATTTCTAGGCTGTATCTGAGAACGTGGACTTTCGGAGTCCTCAAATTCCACGCGCCAGCGCCACATAGGCCTCGTAGGCGGCTTCGCACGCGATGGCTGCCACGGGCAGGAACAGGCCCGCAAAAAGCCCATACAGACTCGCGGGAGAAACATTCAATATAGCATAGGCGGCTGAGGCCATTAAGACGTACCGTAGGAGCGCGAGAAGGACGATTCTTCTGCCTGATGGCGAGCTGCCGGTTTCAGTGGCGCGCTCTGCGAACCGATGCACGATTCTCTTCAGCCAATGAAAGTTGATGTATGCGATTGCACTTCCGAGGGCAACTCCCAGGGCAATGCGCCAGCCGTGGGACATCAATGACAAGGGGACGAACATGCAGGCCAGCACCAGCATGGAACGCGAGATCCGGCTGAGCGCGTGGGAGTAAAAGGAGTCACTCGTGAGTTCACTATTCAAAGTAGCTGAGATTGGCATCATGAATTATCGTTCAGGATACAACGCGGACGAGACTTTGAACCAGGGTGCTAGTCGGATGTGTGCGCCAGCACCGTGCGAATCAGCTCCACGAATCCGGCGACAGTTCCAAGAATGAGTCCAACAGTGCTCAACCACCTCTGATGAAGCCAGTGATCCAGGGCAGTGCCCAGCAGCCAGCCTGCTACCGTGCCTGCGGGAAGAACAAAGGCCAGCTGCGTAAATCGGCCAATCTGCACCCAAGTGCTCTCTTCTTGTTTCTTAGGAGGCTCACTCTCGGCGGAGGGCATGGAAGGATTCTAAACGCAGACCTGCGCTCACCGCATCAGCGCCGCCACCGGGGCACTCAGTGCGATTCCGAGCGACCAGGTGACGGTTCGAATGAAAGGCTCTGGGAAAATTCCTATAACGACGGTCGCAAAGGCGGTAATGCCCAAGCCGACTTTCATGCCGAAGCTGACCGGCAACCGGGTATTGTCCAGGGCTTCGCGCATGAACATCTGGTTGGCAATTCTCATGTAGTAATAAAGACCAAACACCGCATATAGAACCGCCAAAGACGCCAAAATGTAGTGGCGGCTCTCGATCAGGCTGAGGAAGATAAAGTACTTTCCATAAAAACCGGCCAGCGGCGGGATGCCCGCAAGCGACAGCAGGAAGATGAGCATCAGAATTGATTCTGTCGGCGCGCGGAAATAGAGGCCGGCGATGTCGTCAATCTCGTCGCCAATCACATCTCGTTGACGTAAAGAGGTGATTACGCCGAATGCGCCCAGGTTCATGAAGGTGTAAACAAGCAAATAGAGCAGAATGCCTTTGAATCCATCGAAAAACGCCGGTGCAGGATAGTCAACGCTGCCTAGAGCGACCAGGCCGAGCAGCATATATCCGACGTGAGCGATGGATGAATATGCCAGCAGGCGCTTGAGGTTGTTCTGCGTGAGGGCAGCAAGATTCGCCCCAGTCATCGTGATCACAGAGACAAATACCAGGAGCGGGACCCACACGCTGCGGAGGGGATAGAGTCCCCACAAGAAAATTCGCAGCAGCATGGCCCATGCTGCGGCCTTTACGGCGACGGACATGAAGCCTGTAACGCTGGTGGGAGCGCCTTCGTAGGCGTCGGGCGCCCACTGATGGAAGGGAATGGCAGCAATCTTGAAAAGAAGACCAGTTGCCGTCGTGAGCAAAGCTATCACTGCTATTGCACTGGGTTTCCCCGGATGCTCGGCAAGACGTTTGGCAATGATCAGCAAGTTCGTGCTGCCCGTGAGCCCATAAAACAACGACAATCCGTAAGCGAAGATTCCCGAAGAAAACGCGCCCAGAAGCAGGTACTTCAATGCAGCTTCGTTGGAACGCCTGTCCCTGCGTAAAAAACCGACCAGGACGTAGGTGGAGATAGCCATCAGTTCCAGGCCGATGAAGATCAGTACTATGTCCATGCCCGCGGCCATGCACATCATGCCGACGACCGAAAAAAGAATCAGAGCGTAGAACTCGCCATGGTGCTCGTGCTCGATCTCCATATAACGAACTGACATGAGAACGGTGATGGCCGCGCCCGCCAGAAACAGGTACCAGAAGTAAATGGTGAAGTGGTCCACCAGCATGGAATTCATGTAGGCGGATTGCGCAGAAAGCCGTGCCATCGTCAGGCCGCGCTGTGTCCTGAACAGAATGGCTGCTGCCGAGAAAAAGATGCCCACCATAGCGGTCACGGCGTTCGTCCATTTCCATTGTGCTGGCACCATCAGGTCCATGAGAAGAATGCCGAGCGCGAACAGAGTCAGCATGATGATCGGCAATGACATTACGTAATCAACGATGGTGAAGAATTGCGTCATGCTGCCGCTACTGCTTTCCTTCTGGCTTTTCCGTCGCGAGCCGCACCGTCACTTGCGTACTCGGCGCACCTTTCGAGGTCGAGGCGTTGACTATGCCAGCAGTCCCTGGATAACCGGGCCGCACGGTCTGCACAATCTGGTTCACCGGCTGCTCCAGTATCTGGAAGAACGGTTTGGGGTACAGCCCAATCCAGAAAGCCATAATGATCAGCGGGACGAAGGTCAATATCTCGCGCGGGGTCAGGTCGTGGAGCTTTTCGTTTTTCGGATTCGTGATGGTCCCAAAGAAGACCCGCTGGTACAGCCATAGCAAATATGCTGCCGCCAGAATTACCCCGGTCACGGCCCATGCGGCCCACCGCCAGTTCTCAATGAATGTGCCCTGCAGGATAGTGAATTCGCCAACGAATCCGTTGAGCAGCGGCAGTCCCATGGAAGACAAAAACATAATCATCGTGATGGTGGCGTAGACCGGCATCACGTTGGAGATGCCGCCGTATTCAGCGATCTCGCGCGTATGCCGCCGCTCGTAAAGAATGCCGACAATCAAGAACAGGGCGCCGGTCGAGATGCCATGATTGATCTGCTGTAGCACGGAACCGCTTAGTCCGGCAGGATTCAGAGCGAAAATGCCCAGCGTGCAGAAGCCGAGGTGGCTTACGGACGAATACGCCACCAGCTTCTTCATATCCTTCTGCATGAGCGAGACCAGAGCGCCATAAACAATGCCGATGATCGAAAGCGTGATCATCCAGCCGCGCACTTTGGGGTGCATGGCCACATCCGGAAAAAACGGCAATGAGAAGCGGACGAATCCGTAGGTTCCCATTTTCAGGAGAACACCTGCCAGAATCACCGACCCTGCAGTGGGCGCTTCTACGTGAGCATCCGGAAGCCAGGTGTGGAAAGGGAACATCGGTACCTTGATGGCAAACGCCAGGAAGAATGCCAGGAACAGGAGAATGGCATACGTCACGCCGTAAGCCGGGTCGTGGAAAATGTTCGGAGCCGTCTTATAGAGGGCCTGAATACTGAACGTGTATTCGCCGGTTTGATGGTAGTTGTAGAAGTACAGGAACAGCACCGCGAGGAGCATCAGCACGGAGCCGAACAACGTGTATAGAAAGAATTTGATGGCGGCGTAGAGCTTCCGTGGTCCGCCCCAGATGCCGATCAGCAAATACATCGGGACCAGCATCGCCTCCCAGAAAACGAAGAAGAGGAAGAAATCGAGCGCCATGAATACGCCCAGCATGCCGGTCTGCAGCACCAGAAACCAGACGTAGTATTCCTTCAGCCGATTCTCGATCGCGGTCCAAGAGGAGAGAATCGAAACCCATCCCAGCAGGGTGGTAAGCATTATGAGAAGAAAAGAAATGCCGTCTATGCCCAATACATAGCCGGCGCCAATCGAGGGTATCCAGCTGTTGGGCCCGCCCTCCATGAACTTGAATCCCGGTTCGAAGCGCTGCTGCCAGAACCAGGGCACCAGAGGAAGCGAGACCAGAAACCCGGCAAGCGCGAAAATGTTGGCGATCCAGCGGATCGCATCTTTGTTGTCCTTAGGGACAAACAGGAGCAGGAGCGCGCCGGCCAGTGGGATAAAAAGAATGATGGAGAGAATGTGGCTATGCATAGAAGCAGTTTCCAGTCGTCGATTCAGCTACCGCCACGCGTAATATGCGACAAATCCCACCAAGCCAACCACCATTACGAGGGCATACCACTGCACCAGTCCCCACTGCAGCATGCGTGTGGGATATGACAGCAGGCGCGCGGCAACCGCTGGTCCGTTGACCCCGAGGCCGTCAATGATCCACTTATCCCACCAAGTGGAGAGCGTTGCCGTCAGGCGCGTGATCCAGCCGGCGCCGTTCACGGTTCCATCAATTACGCGTGAATCAAACCACGATGATGCCTCGCCTAAACCCATGGCTCCGAGGCGCACGTCGCCCAACTTGCGGCGCCCGGTGAAGGCGTAGTCGTAGCCTTCGTCCACGTAGTACTTGTTGTACAGAAGGTCGTAAGCGCGAGGTGATTTCGATGCGATCGGCTCAACGTACCCCTCGCTCGCATTCTGGTACGAACTTCGAGCCAGGCCCCAGCCGACGACCGCTGCCCCGATCGACAGAAACATCAGAATGTATTCCCAGGGATCGGCGTGTTCGGCTTCCTTTGCTCCGGCGGCAAGCTGCCCTGGTCTTTCTTCGGCAAGCACCGGGGCGGCCTCGCGTGAAAAGACCGGCTCGAGAAACTTTTCGAAACGATTCGAGCCTTTCAGGCTATGCGGCCATCCCAGCAAACCTGAAAAGATGGAAAAGAAGGCAAGAATCAGTAGCGGCACAGTCATCGAATTAGGAGATTCGTGCACATGGTGCTCAACTTCTTGGCTCCGCGCCGGGCTCCAGAACGTTAAATAAATGAGGCGGAACATATAGAACGCCGTCATCAGCGCGGTGACGTAAGCGATGCCCCAAAGCAATCGATAGGCGCCGCCTTCCGAATGCCATGCCTGCCAGAGAATTTCGTCTTTGGAAAAGAAACCTGCGAAGCCCGGAATTCCGGCGATGGCAAGTGTGGCAATAAACATGGTGCGATACGTGCGCGGTATCTTGTGTGCCAGAGCGCCCATCTTACGCATGTCCTGCTCGCCGCCGAGGGCGTGAATTACTGATCCTGCGCCAAGGAACAGGAGCGCTTTGAAGAAAGCATGGGTAAAAACGTGGAAAACGCCTGCAGCAAAAGCGCCGATACCTAGAGCCAGGAACATGTATCCCAGCTGAGAGACTGTGGAATAGGCGAGCACGCGCTTGATATCGTTCTGAACGAGCCCGATCGAAGCGGCGAAGATTGCCGTTAGTGCACCGACGATTGCAACCGTCTTCATCGACGCTGGCGCCAGCACGAACAGCGCGTTCGAGCGCGCCACCATGTATACGCCTGCCGTCACCATGGTTGCTGCGTGAATCAGCGCGGATACGGGCGTGGGCCCTTCCATGGCATCCGGCAACCAGACGTAAAGAGGAAGCTGCGCGGACTTTCCACACGCGCCGACAAACAGTAGCAAAGTCGCGGCGGTGATGATGGGATCGCCGATGGAGAACTGGCCGCTGCGCGCCAGCGCTGTGATGTCCGTGAACCGGAATGAACCGAAGTACCAGACAATGGTGAACATACCGAGCAGGAACCCGGCATCGCCAATGCGATTCACGATGAATGCCTTATTCGCTGCGTCACTGGCAGACTTGCGATGGAAATAGAACCCGATCAGCAGATACGAACAAAGACCGACCCCCTCCCACCCGACGAACATCAGAACATAGTTGTTCCCCAGCACAAGCATGAGCATGGAGAACATGAACAGATTCAGGTATCCGAAGAAGCGATAATACCCGCCTTCGTGCGCCATGTAACCGGTGGAGTAAATGTGAATCAGCATGCCAACGCCGGTCACAAACAGCAGCCAGATCGAAGAAAGGGGATCGAGCAGGAAACCGTCGTCGGCCTGGAATTGCGCGGGCGTGCCGTCGTGCTTGAGGAAATTCAGATGGCCCGTGTCGCTGCCCAGCCAGGTGTAAAGGATCTTCTCAAAGGGACGGCCGGGATAGTCATGTGACCAGCGGGTGTACTGGGAAACCGCGCCGCAGCCGAACAGGAATGCCAGCACTACCACGCCGACGCAAACAGCATCGACCGCCTGCTTCGACAACTTGCGGCCAAAGAAGAACATGATCGCCGCGCCGAACGCCGGCAGCAGTGGAATCAGCCAGATGTGGTCGAGAAAAAACATTTTTCAGTCGTAGGCGTTAACTGACAGTCATCAGAAGCAGGGCGGCACTTAGCACTTAGCTACGAGCATTTAGTCATTGAGGTGCGCACAGAGACATAATGGCTAAATGCTAAACGCTAACGGCTAACTGCTGCGTTTCTACCATTTCAACAAATCCACCTCATCCACGTTCACGGTCTCTTTGTTGCGGAAGAATGCGATCAGAATTCCGAGGCCTACTGCCGCCTCAGCCGCCGCGTCGGTAATCACGAAAATCGCAAAGACCTGGCCGTGCAGACCGTACAGTCGGGAAAACGCGACCAGGTTCAGGTTCACCGCATTCAGGATCAGCTCAATCGACATCAGCACGATGACAACATTGCGGCGTGTGAGCACACCAATCACGCCAAGCACGAAGAGTGCAGCGGCAACTACCAGATAGTGCAATGTGGTTATGGGGACCATGTCAAGTGAGCACTTAGCATTTAGCAGTTAGCACTTAGCAGTTAGCACTTAGTTCCTGACTCACGGTGCCGATATTGGCAAGATTAAGCGCTTAAATGCGAAGTGCTAAATCCTTTTCTTCGCCATAACTACTGCTCCGATTATTGCGACCAGCAGTAGCAAGGACGCAATCTCGAAAGCAAACATGTAGTTTCCATACAGCAGAATGGCGATCTGCTGCGTGTTGGACTGCTCGGGCAACGCGACCTCGCGGCCTGCGAATAAGTCTCGTCCTTTGACGTATACTCCGATAAACAGCGCACCCAGTGCGAGTGCGGCGAGCAGTCCGACAATCCACATGTTGTTGAACTGCTCCTCCTTCTGTGATTTCTCGATCGAGACCAGCATGATCACGAATAGGAAAAGCACCATAATCCCACCGGCATAAAGAATGATCTGCACGCCGGCGACGAAAGGTGCATAAAGCATCAGGTACAACCCCGCCTGCCCGAGCAACGCGAGGATCAGTGCCAGCGCCGAGTGCACGGGATTACGCCGCGTAATCACCAGCACGCCGCTGAGCACCGTCACAGCGGCCAGGAAGTAGAAAAAGAAGGTTGTGGCTACAGGCTGCATTTCAACATTTATATGTGAACTCTGAGGGTCTGGCGTTCAAATGCATACATTCTTCGCTGCGCTCAGAATGACATCATGCACTTCTCTATAGAGCTACTCCCAATCTATAGAACTACTCCCAATATCGCTGTAACAATCAACACGCCCAGTCCGATCGGTAGGAGGATTTTCCATCCCACTGTCATCAACTGGTCAAATCGGTATCGCGGAAATGTGCCGCGATACCAAATGTACAGATACATGAAACCCGCAACTTTGGCGGCGAACCAATAGATATCTTGAACCCGGTCACGTACCGGGGGCGCAAAGAGAGCCAGGCCGATCAGCCCGAGTACCGCGCCGAATCCAGCAAGGCCCATCGTCTGCACGCGAAAATAGGGGTGCTTTGGCATGCGGGCGACGCTGTAAAACGTCAGACCCGCAAGGAAGACAAACGTCAGGCCGGGAAATAGCGAGAACACCAGGTCCCATGTTTCCCCGCTCAACCAGTGCGGAAATGGATGTAGCCAACCGCCCAGCCAGAGCGTTACAGCGATTGATGAAACGGCGATCATCGCCGAATATTCCGCCAGGAAGAACAAAGACCAGCGGAAGCCTGAGTACTCAGTATGAAAACCTGCCGTCAGTTCAGACTCAGCTTCTGGCAAATCGAATGGCGCGCGGTTCGTCTCGGCGACCATCGCGACAGCGAACACGAAAAACGCGATCAGCCCGAGCGGAAAAAATTTGAAAACAAACCAGGTGGCCTGCGCTTCCTGTGCTTGGACGATCCCGATCATGCTCAGCGTGCCCGTGCCGCTCTGGTTGAGGCTGGTCATCAGCACAGCCGAAATTACCGCCAGGCCCATCGCGATCTCGTAGGAGACCATCTGCGCGCTGGAGCGTAGCGCGCCCATGAGCGGATAGTGCGAGTTCGAGGCCCAGCCCGCCATTACAACCCCAAGCACGCTCAAAGACGACACGCCGAGCATGAACAGGACGCCGATGTTCATGTCGGTGACAGCATGAGTCGGCCCGAACGGCACTACGATAAAGACCGTGAATGCGGTTAGCACCACGATCAGCGGGGCGGTCCAGAAGACAAACGGGTCGGACTCCGACGGCATAATATCTTCTTTAATCAGCAGCTTGATTGCGTCCGCGATGGGCTGCAGCAGGCCGTGGGGCCCTACACGCATCGGCCCCAGCCGCACCTGCATGTGGGCCAGAATCTTGCGTTCCAGCCAGTTCATTGCGATCACGGCGACCGAGAGTCCGAGAAAGATCAGCAGAATATAGATGAATGCCCAGAGAAAATTTCCTGCCTGGCCTGGCGTAGTGTCACTCTTCAGATACGAGGTGACGTCATCCAACATTAGCGGTCCACCTCGCCGAGCACGATGTCGAGGGTGCCGATCACGGCGATCACATCGGCTACGAGTTGCCCGCGCACCATCTGCTCGAGCGCCTGCAGGTTGACGAATGACGGGGGACGTACGCGCACACGATAAGGCTGGGTTGAGCCGTCGCTCACGATGAAATACCCAAGCTCGCCCTTGGGTGCCTCGATGGAATGGTAGATCTCGCCAACCGGAGGCTTTATCACTTTGGGGACTTTGGCCATGATCGGCCCTTCAGGAATCTTGCCGACGGCCTGCTCGATGATTCGCAACGACTGGCGCATCTCCTGCATACGAACTAAGTACCGGTCATACGTGTCACCATTCTGGCCGGTGGGAATCTCGAATTCGAAATCCGGATAAGCGGCGTAGGGCTGCGCCTTGCGCAGATCCCACTTCACGCCGCTGGCGCGCAGGACCGGGCCGGTGACACCCAACGCGATGCAGTCCTTCGCGGAAAGCATTCCAACATTCCTGGTACGCTCCACCCAGATTCGATTGGTGGTCAGCAATTCCTCATATTCATCTATCTTTGGGGTGACGAACTTCAGAAACTTCGTGACATCCTGCTCGAAACCCTCATAAGTCTCATATAAGCAGCCACCGATGCGAAAAGCGTGAGTGGTCAGACGTGCGCCACAATACTTCTCGAAGATTTTCAGGATTTCTTCGCGGTCGCGGAACGTGTAGAACAGCGGCGTGATGGCGCCGATATCCAGCGCATGCGTGCCAAGCCACAGCATATGGCTGGCCAGCCGGTTCAATTCGGTCAGGATCACCCGGATGTAATTGGCGCGGGGCGGCGCTTCCAGATTCAACAGCTTCTCGACTGCTTCGCAATATCCCAACCCGTTGGAGACCGCGGCTACGTAATCCATGCGGTCGACGTAGGGATTGAACATCGCGTAAGTGCGGTTTTCCGCGATTTTTTCCACGCCGCGATGCAGATAGCCGATGACACACTCGGTGCCGAGAACTTTTTCACCGTCGAGTCTCAAGATGACGCGCAGCACGCCGTGGGTCGCGGGATGCTGCGGGCCCATGTTGATGATGAGCTCATTGGAATCGAGGAAGGTCTTGTCGGTATCACCGAGTTCCAGGTGAGAAACGTTTTTCGTCGCGTCCGCCATCAGGATTATTGGCCGCTCTCGATTCCCAGGTTGATCTGCACCCACTCGTTATCCTGCTGGATGATGCCGTAATCTTTCCGCAGCGGATGTCCCTTCCAGCCGTCGGGCAGCAGAATGCGTTTCAGATCAGGATGACCATCGAAGCGGATACCGAACATGTCGTACACTTCGCGCTCCAACCAGTTTGCCGTCGGCCAGATCTTGACCGCGCTGGGCACGATTTCGCCGTCGGCGATCAACGTCTTCACCCGAATCCGTTGGTTACGAGCAAAGGAGTACAGAATCCAGATCACATCGAACTGCTTCTCGCGCTGCGGATAATGCAAGGCCGTTATGTCTACGCAATAATCGAATTCCTCCTGATCGCGCAAAACGTGCAGGATCTCTGGGATGAGTGACGAATCCACCACCATGTAGTTCTGGCCCAGATAAGTGCTGGCTTCGCCAATGCCGGAGCCATATTGCCCTTTGAGCTTGCACACCATCTCAGAGTCCCACGCGACTGCCGCCGGGCCTGCGGGTTTTGCGGGCGGGGCAGGAGTGTGTCCGCCGGCAGGTTCGGCGGGCTTAGCAGCGGTGGGTGGCGCTGGCTTTGGTGGTGCGGCCGGCGCTGCCGGATCGGTTGTTGCCGCGGGATCCCCCGGCTTCTTTGCGGGTACTGGTTCTACGGAAGGAGCATTCGGGGCTCCCGCTGGGCCTTTAGGCTCGCCTGTGGGTGGTGGTGGGGGTGATTTGGTCTCGTCTGGCATCGCTGCGAAGGCGCAACCCTGGAGCCTCGCGGAACTTAAGGAGAACGTTAACTTCTAACAGCTTGCAAACAGGCTGTCAATCGCAGTACTCGGCCGCAGATCAAGAACATCAGTTCTTGGGAAATTTCTTGGTCCCATGTAAGGTTTACTCATGAAAGCGATCCGTATTCACGAGTTTGGCGGGCCGGAAGTCTTGCGTTACCAAGATGTCCCCGATCCGAAGCCACGCAACGATCAAGTGCTGGTGCGCGTGCGGGCCTGCGCCATGAACCACCTCGATTTATGGGTCCGCAAAGGACTGCCCGGGGTGAATCTGCCACACATTCCAGGCAGCGATGCTGCCGGGGAGATCGTCGAGGTGGGCGAATATGTTACCGGATTGAAGCCTGGTCAGCGGGTGCTGATCGCACCCATGCATTTTTGCAATCATTGCGCGAAGTGCGTAGCGGGATTGCAGAATCAATGCCCGGAATTTACGGTGCTCGGTAACGCAGTAGATGGCGGTGACTGCGAACTGATGGCTGTTCCCGCCGTCAACGTTATTCCAATTCCGGACAACTTGGACTTCAACCAGGCTGCGAGCGTGCCGCTCGTATTTTTGACGGCCTGGCACATGCTGGTCGGCCGCGCAGGCATTCGTCCAGGACAGACCCTACTGGTGTTGGGAGCGAATTCGGGCGTTGGCATCGCGGCGATTCAGATCGCGAAGCTATTCCACGCTCGCGTGATTACCACCGCCGGAGATGAGCAAAAAATGCAGAAGGCTCGCGAACTGGGCGCCGATTACGTCATCAATCACTACCAGCAGAAAATCTCTGAGGAGGTTCGGAGGATTACGAATAAAGAAGGTTGCGATATTGTGCTCGAGCACGTGGGCGCAGCCACGTGGGAGGAGAGCATGAAGGCTCTCAAACCTGGAGGCACGCTCGTGACTTGTGGTGCCACGTCGGGACCTCAGGTGGGAATCGAGTTGCGCTTTCTTTTCACACGCCACCTTTCGCTGCTCGGCTCATACATGGGCACGATGGGCGAGCTGCACGAAGTCCTCGGCCACGTGTTCGCTGGCCGCTTGAAACCGGTGGTCGACACGACATTTCCACTCAAGGAAATCCGCGCCGCCCACGAGTACATGGAAAAAAGCCAGATGTTCGGCAAAATCGTGCTGACCCCTTAACGTGAGATGATCTTCTGCGCCCCACTGTGTCCTATGTGGTTTAACATGTAGATATGGCTAAGGGAGTCAGTTTCGGACCGTACGTCGATGTCGAGGATGGCAAGCGGGTAGTCAAAGAGCTTACCTACGGCAACCCCACGCCAGAAGGGGTCGTGCTCACCACGCTCGACTCCGCCATCAATTGGACGCGCAAGAACTCCCTCTGGCCGATGACTTTCGGCCTGGCCTGCTGCGCGATCGAGATGATGTCCATGGGCGCATCGCGTTTTGACATCGCGCGCTTCGGCGCGGAGGTGTTCCGTCCATCGCCCCGTCAATCCGACCTGATCATCATCGCCGGACGCGTGTCACAGAAGATGGCTCCAGTGATCCGCCAACTCTGGGAGCAGATGCCCGAACCCAAGTGGGTCATTTCCATGGGAGCCTGCGCCACCTCAGGCGGGGTTTTCAACAATTACGCGCTGGTGCAGAGTGTGAACCAGGTAATCCCCGTCGATGTTTACGTTCCCGGCTGCCCGCCCCGTCCCGAACAACTGATCTACGCGATCACCCTGCTGCAGGAAAAGATCCAGAAGGAGCGCGGGAGCCTGAAGCGGGCGCTCAATCTCTCCTGATTGTGTTTAGTTCGGAATTATCACTGGGAGTTGTTATTCTGAGCGAAGGGAAGAATCTATGCATTCCCGGAGGACGGCAGATACAGAGGTCCTTCCGCCTCGCTGCGCTCAGCGTCCGGATGACATCTACTGGGGAAGTTTGAAGTTGACGGTAATCTGTGTCTCTTTGGTGATGGGCTTCCCGTTGAGCCTATAAGGCTGGTACACCCACTGCTGAACGGCTTCCCGGGCGGCGCGAGCCAGGAGCGGATCGCCAGTAACGATTTTCAAACCCTGTAATCGTCCCTGTTCACCGACTATGCCCATTAGGGTCACGCTCCCCTGAATGCGTGAGGCGAGCGCCTGTTTCGGATAAGTCGGTTGCACTTTTCGCAGCAGGGCTCCACCTGAAATTCCTTGC
>QIAA01000297.1:5475-6734 GCA_003224905.1 Acidobacteriota bacterium | reverse complement strand
AAGTCCCGCGGTCGAGGAGCAATACAAATTACTGACTCGCGACTACGACACAGCGCAGAAGTTCTACAACGATCTGTTGGCCAAGAAGAGTGAGTCCGCCATGCAGACCGACATGGAGCGTGGCCAGCAGGGTGAGCAAATGAGGCTGCTAAACCCGGCAAACCTGCCGGACTCCCCAAGCTTCCCCAATCGCTGGCTCTTTACCGGCGGCGGATTAGGCGCCGGACTGACCATCGGAATGGGCCTGGCGCTATGGATGGAACTGCGGGACAAATCGATTCGCACCGAGCAGGACGTTCTGGCGGCGATGGAGTTGCCCATGCTGGTTTCCTTACCTTGGGTTAACCCGGATGCAGTCGCCAAGAACGGAAATGGCATGTTCAGGATTCGATCTAAACCGCCTGACCAAGAAAAGCAGACGGTCGAGGTCTAACACTCTATGTACAAGGAATTTTTCGGGCTTCGAGCCAATCCGTTCAATGTCAATCCGGACCCGCGTTATCTGTTTCTGACGCGGCACACCGAAGAAGCGCTGGCTTGCCTGACCTATGGCATCCAGAGCCGCAAGGGCTTTGTGCTGTTGAGCGGCGAAGTCGGGACCGGCAAAACGACGCTCATTAACAAGCTCCTGGAGTGGCTGCGGCTGCAACAGGTGGCGACCGCGTTCATCTTCAACTCGCGGATGAATGTGCCCCAGTTCCTGGATTACATGATGGCGGATTTCGGCATTGCATGCGACTCAAAAGCCAAGAGCCAGATTCTTCTGCGGCTGTACAACTGGTTGTTGGATCGCTATCGCGCGGGAGAAACTGCGGTGCTGATCGTAGATGAGGCGCAGAATCTCTCTGATGAAGTCCTGGAAGAGATTCGCTTGATGACGAATTTGGAGACCTTCACAGAGAAACTCTTGCAGATCGTTCTGGTCGGCCAACCGGAACTGGAGCAGAAGCTCAAGCAGCCCCAGTTGCGCCAATTGCGTCAAAGGCTGACGCTGCGGGCCAAGACCCATCCCCTATCGCTTGAGGAGACCAAAGCTTATGTGAGCCAGCGGCTGCGTATTGCGGGATCGAGTGGACAGCAGATTTTTGACCCTGAAGCGCTGATGTCTATCCATCGTTATGCGAATGGGATTCCGCGCGTGGTGAACCTGATATGCGAGCACTGCCTGGTGAGTGCGTTCGTGGATCAGCACAAAACGGTGGGTGGGGAAATGGTCGAGGCTGTCGCGCGCGACTTCGATCTGGGCGACAACACCACGT
>QIAA01000297.1:0-5252 GCA_003224905.1 Acidobacteriota bacterium | reverse complement strand
GGCGGTAAATGAGCCCACGGCAACCGCGGTAGCGCCCGCTATCGAACACACGCCGGCAGCGGTATCAGGGATGCCATCGTTTGCCTCGCCGTTTACTTTCGACGCGCTGCTGGCGCGCTCCGCCCAAGCTCGCTGGTCGCCCGATTCGAAGACCATGTTGTTCTTCAATTCCGACGAGCAGGGGTATGGGATGGAGGAATTCCGTACTCTGCGCTCCCGCCTGTACCAGATGCGCGAGAAACAGTCCTTGAAGAAGATTCTGGTAACCAGTTCGCTCCCCAAGGAAGGCAAGAGCTTCGTAGCTGCGAATTTGGCGCAGGTTATGGTGCGGCAGCAAGGGCGCCGCGCGTTGCTGATTGATGGCGACCTACGCGGACCCCGCCTGCATCAGGTGTTGGGAACAGCTTCCAGTCCAGGCCTGTCCGAATATCTGTTGGGCGAGGCGGATGAGTTTGGGGCCATTCAGCGCGGTCCCATGGACAACCTGTTCTTCATCCCTTCCGGGCGCACCGTTTCGAGTCCGGCGGAACTGGTCGCTAATGGCCGGCTGAAGTTCTTGCTCAACCGGCTTGAGCCGCTGTTCGATTGGATCATCATCGACTCACCGCCGGCTGTTCCTGTTTCGGACGCAGGCTTACTCGCCAATTATTGCGACGGCGTACTGATTGTGGTGCGTTCGAATGCGACGCCATTTGATATCGCTCGCAAAGCTCGCCAGGAATTTCGCGATACATCGCTGGTTGGCGTGGTCCTGAATGGCATTGATGTGGGTTCGTCGTACACGCAGTATTACTACAGTTCTTATGGCCACCCCAACTCCAAAGGAGACGGCCGGAGGTAGGGTGTGATCCGGCTCTTCAACGTCTATTATCCCGTCCGCACACTTGTGTTGCTGGCCGGCGAAGCCATCATCGTGTGGACTTCATTCCTGCTGGGCACGGTATTGCAATACCGTGAAGACAGCTATATCGAGCTGAATTTTGAGTACGGTTATTACAAGCTCCTGGCCGTGACGTTTATTGTGCTGCTGTTTTCGCATTGGCTCGATCTTTACAATCCGTCGAGCGTGACCGAGAAGTGGGAACAGACTTTCCGCTTGCTGCTAGTGCTCGGGCTGGTAGCGCTGGCATTAGCGCTCATTATTTCCTTCTTCCCGCGTTCTATGCCCAGGCGTGATTCATCCCTGGTGGGCTTGATCATCCTGGCGTTCGCGCTGTTCGGGTGGCGCAGCGTCTATGCCTGGTTGTCGCAACAGCCCTACTTGCGCGAGAAGGTTTATGTGCTCGGCACGGGCGAGCGTGCACAGCGCCTCGTACAAGGCTTGCGCACGCGTTCCGAACTTGGGGTGGAAGTGGTCGGCTGGACCGGCACCATGGGGGGGGCGTTTACCCTGGAGGCGGTTGCAGCCCATCTCACGGAGCTGACGAATCAGCACAACGTGCATCGGGTTATCGTCGCCATGCCGGACCGGCGGGGCACGATTCCGGTCCAGCAGTTGCTCTTACTACGTCTCAACGGAGTCAAGATCGAAGAAGCTACATCCTGGCTGGAGAAAATGTCCGGCAGAATTGAAGTCGAACAGCTCTATCCGAGCTGGCTGATCTTTGCAGAGGGTTTTCGTTTCAGCAACGGATTAATGGTTTTGCGCCGGGTGTTCTCGATTATTACGTCCGCCCTGCTGTTGCTGATCGTTTCGCCTCTCGTCCCGTTTGTGATCCTGGCCATCAAGCTGGACTCACCCGGACCGGTGCTATACCGGCAGAAGCGGGTCGGTCTGGGGGGAAGCACTTTCTTTTGCTACAAGTTCCGTACCATGGGCAAGACGCGGAAGCCGACACGGGGGCAACCTGGGCGACCGACGATGATCCGCGCATCACGCGCGTTGGGCGGTTCCTGCGCAGTTCGCGGCTGGATGAAATTCCGCAGCTCTGGTGCGTGCTGAAGGGTGACATGGGATTTGTTGGCCCGCGGCCGGAGCGCCCCGAATTCGTCCAGTGGCTCACCAAAGAGATTCCGTACTATCCGGTGCGCAATGTTGTACGTCCAGGAATCACTGGCTGGGCTCAAGTCCGGTATAAGTATGGCAACACGGTCGAAGACGCCAAGGAGAAGCTTCAGTACGATCTCTTCTACATTAAGAATGCCTCCCTCGGTCTGGATCTGCTCATTATGTTCGAGACGATCAAGATTGTGATTTTAGGCCGGGGCGCACAATGAAGTGGGCCTTCTGGACGTCCGTGGCGCTCATTGCCTACACCTATCTCGGTTACCCGCTGTGGTTGTGGATCCGAAGCCGCTGGCGATGCAATCCTGTCCGTTCCACTTCGTATCTCCCCTTCGTGTCCATCATTATGGTGGTTCGCAATGAAGAAAAATTCCTGCCACGCAAGTTGCGGAATCTTTGGGGGGTGAATTATCCCGGCGAGTCTCTGGAAATTGTGGTGGTGTCGGATGGCTCGAGCGACAGCACCAATCAAATTCTCTCCGAACATACAACCAGTCCTCGGTTCCGGGTAATTTTCAATCCGCAGCCACGCGGCAAGGCTGCTGGCTTGAACGCCGCCATGAGCGCCGTGCGCGGAGACATTGTGATGTTTACGGATGCTCGGCAGCAGATTGAGCGCGATGCGATTCGTATACTCGTGGAATGAGCGCGATGCGATTCGAATACTCGTGGAAAATTTTGCCGATCCAGATATAGGCTGTGCGAGTGGCGAATTGATGCTGGGAGATGCTGAATCAGGGGAATCGGAGCGTGGAATGGGCGTGTACTGGAGGATTGAGAAAGCGGTTCGGGAACTGGAATCCGCAGCGGGTTCGGTCGTGGGGGCGACTGGCGCTATCTATGCGGTTCGCAGGAAATTGCTGGTCAGCCTCCCGCCTGAAACCATTTTGGATGATGTGTACATTCCGATGCACGTGGTCAGGCGGGGTGCGCGGGTAATTTTCGATCCGCGCGCGCGAGCATGGGACTTGCCCGATCAGGGAACGGCCCTGGAGTTTACCCGCAAGGTGAGAACGTTGAGCGGGAATTATCAACTGCTGCAGCTTGCGCCTTGGCTGCTGACCAGCGCGAATCCGCTTCGATTTCAATTTGTGAGTCACAAATTGCTTCGACTGGTGGTTCCCTTCGCGTTGCTGGCAACGCTGCTGGCATCCCTTTTGACACCGGGAGTGTTCTACGGGGGTGTTGCGATCGTGCAACTCACTTTTTATGCATTGAGTCTTATAGGGTTGGCACACGTTTTACGACGAGGTCCTTTGGCGCGGGTCGCCGATGCGGCGCGCACTTTCGTATTGTTGAACGCCGCCGCCGCAGTTGCTTTTGCTAATTTTGCCGCCGGGCGCAAGGCGGCGTGGGGACGATCAACAACGATTGAACAAATCGAGGGGTGACGTGGCAAGCCTAGCAACAACTATGGAGCGCCGAACAGGGAAGCCCAACAGCAGCCGGCTGGCTTATACCGCTCTGCTTATCTTCTCTGTGCTCTACTATGCCCGGCCCGAAGATATCATTCCTGGGCTGAATTTGATTCCTGTGAGCAAAATTTCCGGCGGCATTGCTTTACTCGCGCTAATTGCGGGTCTCGCAGGAAACAAAATCAAAACAAAATTCCCTCTCGAACTCAAGCTGCTGCTGGTTTTGTTTGCGCACCTGGTACTCACGATTCCGTTCGCGTTTTGGCGTGGCGGAGCATTCGCTACGGTTTTCGAGAAATTCTCGAAAGAGGTGATTGTCGCACTGCTGGTTACATTGATCGTTCAGAACATCGATGAACTGCGGAAATTGATTTTAGTCCAGGCCACAGCGGTAGCAGTAATGACCATCGTATCCGTCATCATCCATCCTGGCGGCGTGCGACTTGAAGGCGTACTGGGCGGCATCTTTGACAATCCGAATGATCTTGCGATCAATATCGCCATCAATTGGCCATTGTGCCTGACTTTCTTCTTCTTCACGCGCGGCGCCGGTAAGAAACTATTTTGGTTGATTTGCTTACTTGGCATGCTGTACGCAGTGGTTGCAACTTATTCCCGAAGTGGCCTGATGGCGATGATCGTATCAGTGCTGGTTTGCTTATGGGAATTTGGGGTTCGCGGGAAGCGGTTTCCCATGATAATTCTGGCGGGAGTCATTGGGATTGTCGGCGTAGGAATAGCGATTTCTACCCCCAACTATGTCACCCGCGTTAAAAGTTTGTTTCTGGGCAACATTGAAGGCTCCGGAGACCACGGTTCACTTGAGGCGAGACGGGAACTGCTCAAAGAAAGCATCCGACTAAGCTTCCAACATCCGCTTTTCGGAGTGGGGCCAGGGAACTTTCCTGCCGCCACAGAATTCTGGCGCGTCAGTCACAATACATACACTGAGCTGAGCGCGGAAGGCGGATTTCCTGCATTGATCTTGTTCGTCGTGATACTGGGACTGGCCTTTCGCAACGTGCGAAGACTGCGTAAAACCGAGCAGTACAGCCGCAGCAGAGAGATTCAGCTTTTTACCAGTGCGATGTGGGCCAGCTTGGCGGCATACGTAGTGGGCGCCGCATTTGCCAGCACGGAATATGAGCTATTTCCCTACTTTATGGTCGCATATACCTCGGTGCTTTACCGCTTGGCGTCGCTGCCTGTCCAAGAGGCTGAGAGCCCCCAATCGGGCAGTCAGCTACACCACGGCATAAGAGAGCAACGCGATGATGCAAGAAAACCAGAATGCGCTTGGAATCGCTGAAGAAGTGTTAACGGTTCTGCGCTGTCTTTCCTGCAAAGCCAATCTGCATCAGGGGGCTGATGCATTGGTATGTGCGGGCTGCGGCCGCGCCTTTCCGCTCGTGCAGGGAGTTGCGCGCTTCGTCGACGCGCAACACTATGCCGGCAGTTTTGGTTTCCAGTGGCAGGTGTTTGCGCGCACGCAATTGGATACCGATCAGAGCCACCGATCCGAAGTTGATTTCCGGCGCAGGACCGGCTTTTGCCCCAATGATCTTGCAGGCAAGCTCGTGCTCGACGTCGGCTGCGGAATGGGGAGGTTTGCCGAAGTCGCTACTCGCTGGGGCGCGCACGTCGTCGGCGTCGATCTTAGTCTGGCCGCGGAAGTAGCGGCACGCAACCTGGCGGACCGTTCCGCAACATTTTTCCAGGCCGATGTTTTCAATCTGCCTTTCGCACCCGAGAGCTTTGATTACATCTACAGCATCGGCGTGCTGCATCACACCCCGGATTGCGAGCGAGCGTTCAAAGTATTGCCGGCGTTC
>QIAA01000295.1:3183-5724 GCA_003224905.1 Acidobacteriota bacterium | reverse complement strand
ACCACTGCGATTGAGCGCATTGCGGGCAGGCTCGAGCGTCTGTACCAGAGTCGACGCGAATCTTTCGGAGTTCGCATGTTTAAGATCTTGCGCAGCAGAGCGCAGGCGGTTCAGCGCGATGTAAGCTCTGTCCGCCGGGCACGTATGCCAAGCGATGCAAGTGCCGCGGGAGAGAGGCTGGACGAACACCTGGTCTCTCTCGTTATCCAGTTTCAGGCGACTGCCGGAGGATATGCAGCGACTCATTGCCTACCGGGTACGCGGATATGCTGCCAACCCAAGCGCTCCCAGGACCTGCTGCCCGGCGAGCAGATTGCATGCAAGTGGGCGTGTGTCTCAAATGCACGAGCCTGCGGGGGTTTTCTCGGTCCACATATCCCGCAGAGTTCAGCGGAATCCCGTCAACGGGGTAGGTCAAAATAGCAGCACGGAACCTGCCAGGTGCTCAGAGCGAAGGGATATTCGCAGTGGTGCACTTTCCGCCACGACATGGAACGGCGGATCAAAGCAGTGCCTCAGGAGTGGACGGAGAAGGAGAACAGTTAAGGCTTCCGGCCTTTGCTGTGTTCTTCGTGTATTCCTGAAACACGCGGTTTATCTCCGCCACTAACGCAACGGGTTCTCTGCCAGTCCTGAAACAATTCGAAAGAGCCTCGGGAGTGATCTCCCTCGCTCAGTCGGCCACAGGCAGGACTTGGCAGCCTGCGCGCTGTGTAAGCCTGTTGTTTTTACCGCAGGCGGCGGTTAAGCCGCCGCGCCTGTGTACTCTTCTGCAGGAACGAATTATCGTTCTGCTCGATCCACGGCGAGCAGATACGCCACCATCTTGCCAGCTACGGCAAGCGTCGCTCGATTGGCATTCCTTTCTGCTTTCCTGTTTCAGAGAGGGCGCGATCCGCCGGTGAAACCTGTGCCCGATGATCGTTGCTCGCCTAGTCTGATCTACGCCCTTGAATGAGCAGGTACGGGCTTTGCTAATCAAGATGGCAGCATCCTGCAACTTTGAAACTAATTCGCGTACGCCTAACAGACGCGCTTGCTACTCTGTAAGCCTGTCCCCGAATGCGCCGTGCATAATCAATGGGACTGGGTGCATGAGTCGCCTCCTTATTCGGAACAATGAATGGAGCGCAGACAACGGGCCATGTTGATAGCCGAATCAAAAGTTACGCGGCTGCTATGGCACCTTCAGGTCCTTCAAAACTCAGTACAGAACAGCAGATCCAGTCGATCTGGAGCTTAGGCGGGCTGACAAAACGGCAGCTCGCAACAAAGGTATGGAACGGGATTAATGACGACAATCTTCTCGGCCGCGCCTCCGAACTAGCCTACAACTTCATCCTCGCGATATTTCCGATGCTGCTTTTTCTGTTGGCGCTGTTCGGGCTGTTTGCTTCTCGGGGCACGCTGTTACGCGGCAATCTGTTGTTCTATTTGTCTCAAGCTTTGCCGCCTTCCGCGTTTCAACTGCTCAATAAGACCATCATCGAAGTGACGCAAAACACGGGCAGCGCCAAGCTCACGTTTGGAATCGTTTTTGCGTTGTGGGCTGCCGCGGGCGGAATGACGTCGATGATGTCAACGCTCAACGGTGCTTATCAACTACGGGACAGCCGTTCGTTAATAAAGTTTCGCGCCATTGCAGTAGGACTGACGATTGCGATTTCGATACTGGTGCTGGCTGCCGTGTTGCTAGTGCTAGTTGGTGGGCAGGTAGCGAATTTTGTTGGGGCGCACTTACAACTCAAACAGGCTTTCATTATTGCCTGGAAAATCGTGCAGTACCCGATCGCGCTATTCTTTGTCGTCTTTTCGTTTTCTCTAATCTACTACTTTGGTCCTGACATAAAAGAGCAGCATTGGTATTGGATCACACCTGGCTCGGTGTTTGGAGTTCTCCTGTGGCTGACTGCCTCGTTTTTGTTCCGGGTGTACTTGCATTTCTTCAATAGCTATTCGCAAACGTACGGGTCCCTTGGGGCGGCGATGATTCTGTTGGTGTGGTTCTATGTCACCGGTTTCGCTTTTTTGGTGGGAGGTCAAATTAACGCACAGATTGAGCACGCTGCCGCACGCCACGGACATCCGGAGGCGAAAGCCCCAGGCGAGAAAGCTGTGAGTGAAGAAAAGAAAGCGGCATAGGGGGCATCCCAGCCGCTCCAGATATTGCGGTGGCCTGCCCGGACCAATAGCAAGAGCCGATCTTGGCAGACCTGGTCAGAATCGAACCGATGACCTCCTGCATGCAACGAAACGAGAAAAACGCTATGCAAAAAACATAAGGTTACTGCGAGTTGAAGGATGGCGGCCGCAAACCCATCAATTGCACCGTGGACGAAGAGCATTTTCGGCTGCAACAACTCGACATTACAAGCATACGAAGTATGCACTTGCGTGCTTGGCGGCCACAACGATCTACGGTACGCGCTATCGGCGCGTTCTCGGCCACATCCTATATGTAGTATCGGAGTCCATGCCGACGACGAGGTGCCCTGCTGTGCCCGGCGCGAGCTTCGCAAGGCGAACCAGCAGACTCGCTCA
>QIAA01000295.1:527-3127 GCA_003224905.1 Acidobacteriota bacterium | reverse complement strand
CTGCCGGAGTTGCCAATTCAATCCGCCAAATGGGGCCGCCGGCATAGAGCGGACCTTCCATTTTGACGAAAGCGGGCGCGTCGCCAGTAAGAACCCACACATGCGTGTCCGGAGGCTGTTTGCCCAAGAGCGGCGCCACCAGTCCAGCTACACCTCCGATTTTTACCTTTACGACGTAGCGTGCCGTTTCGTGTTTGGTGTTGCCGCTTGCTATCGCTTTTTCGCCCTCTGGACGGATCTCAAGTTTAACCACCCGCGGCTTTGGCGTGGTCGCCACCATGGACACTGTAGTTTGTGGCACATTTGGCTGGATGTGCTTTACGAGGGTGAACAACAACCCATTCGCGACTCAGGATCTTCTCGCCGCCGTCCTGATCCTTATATCGGACCGTGACTTGGCCTGAAGACGCATCGATTGAGGTTTCCATCGGTTGTTTGAAGGATGGCCCACGCTGCACGAGATGATCGCTCAAAACCCGGAAAGCGCCTTGTTGAGAAAATATGGTTGTGTCGTCATAGACTGAACCATCTTTAAAGCGAAAAATCAGACGGCTGGTGACCCGGTCACCCTCTGCAATTTGGGTCATCTCACCGTCGGCAAGGCGCCTGCCATCAAGAGTGCGCAGCGCAAGAAAGCCGTGCATCAGGCCTTCCATGTGGCGCACGCGTACCTGTTCCGCGGTCAGCGGAATTGTCTGGAATGGTGCGGCGCAGGCCAGCAGGGTGGCCAGCAGCTTAAACCAGAAATGTCCTAACATTCGCCATGTCATCGAGACCATTTGTAGCCCCGAAGCTCATACCAACCTAGCACTTGCTCATTCCTGCCGAAATACAGGAAATACTGAATATTCACGTATGCAATGACTCAGGATCAAACGGTGCTGCACGAATCGTAACTCATTGGCCAAAGAGGCTTTCCGTTGACGCCGGTCGCTCCCGGGTATCTATGCAAGACGCTCGATGACGAGAGTTTGACGGTCGAGGATCGCTTTACCGCGATAGCGGAGACGGTTATCCATCACCTTTTCGAGTTTGTCATCTATTGCCATCCGTATCGTCGGGCAAGCGCCTGAACCTCACGGAGAGCAGCCGATTAACCAGTTGTCCTGCACTGAACAGTCTGGCCGCAAAAAGAGTGATACGCCGCGGGTGGGCGCTAGGATGACGTTGCCCGGGCGTCCGTGGGTTAAAACAAAACTGCCGCCGGCTCCCGGTTGCAGAGTGATCGAGCCACCGTTGCCATTACCGTTTTCAGCACAACAGGTTGTGCCTGAGGCACCGTTGCCGCCGGTGATCAAGACCGAGCCACCGGAGCCCCATTGCTATCACTCCTTCCGGCGCTGCCTCCAGCCCCCGCAGCATTTCTAGTTGGCTATGCTATCGTCGGCCCATGGGAAATCCGGCGGGGTACGGCGAGACCCTCAGGCACTGGGGCACCCGGCGCTTGCGGGCGGCGCGGTTGCTGGCCAAGGGAATTCATCAGTCCGAGGTGGCGCGGCGGGTCGGCGTGCACCGGCAATCGGTGAGTCGGTGGGCGCAACAACTGGAAGCGGAGGGATTGCACGGTCTGAAGAAAGCCGGGCGCGCCGGACGCAGGTCCCGCCTGAGCGCAGAGGACTTGAAGAAAATCGAGTGCGGGCTGAAGCGTGGGCCGGAAGCATTGGGCTATGAGACCGGACTGTGGACGGCGTGACGGGTGGCGCACTTGATCGAGGAGGAATGCGGGGTCCGCTACCATACCTCGCAGGCTTGGCGCATTCTGCGGCAACTGGGTTGGAGTTGCCAGCGTCCGGTAGGACGGGCTCTGGAGCGGGACGAAGCCAAGATCCGGCGGTGGAAGCAGGAGCGCCGGCCGGAGTTAAAAAAAAGGCCGAAACCGAAGGGCGAACCATCGTCTTCATCGACGAAAGCGGGCTGAGCGAACGGCCACACCGCTGCCGTACTTGGGCGCCGAAGGGAAAAACACCGGTGCTGCAATACCACTTTAACTGGAAGACCTTGTCGGCTATCGCGGGCGTGACCTGGTGGAACTTTTACTTCCGTCTGTTTCCCGGTGCGATCCGGAGCACGCAGATCATCGAGTTTCTCTCCCACCTGCTCCGTCACATTCCCGGTAAGCTGCTGATCGTATGGGACGGGTTAACCCGCTCACCGCAGTCGCATGGTATGGGACTTCGTGCGCCAGCAACGTGGCCGACTCTGGTTGGAGTTCGACTCTAACGCCATTTACATCAGAATTCAACAAGACTGTTCGAGGACGCGCAGATCGAACCGCTCATGCGCGAAAACCCTTTCGGTTTTTCATCCCTAAGTACTGCGAAATCAGCCGCCTGGATTCTTTAAAACAGCTGTGCAGTGCCGAAACCGCATGATTTTCACTCAGGGTTACAACTCTCCGAGAGTAACAGAATGTTCCAGAGTATAGCGGTGCACCGCAACTCGGGACCTGCGGAAAATCGACCGCGATTGCCGCTATTGCAGCTTCGCGTACTCCGCCTTGGCTCGCTTCAGGATGGGGATGTCGGGGTCGGCGTCTTTCCAGAGGGTGAGGAACTCCTTAGCGTTCCGTCGTCTGGTTGGAGAAGCGGTTCAGGCCCGCA
>QIAA01000295.1:0-492 GCA_003224905.1 Acidobacteriota bacterium | reverse complement strand
AGAAACGTGGAATGGGAAGCGCGAAGACGCCGAAAGATGTTTCGACTGATTTCAGCCTGATAGTGATCGGCAGCCTTTTGGTGTTCACTCCAGAACGCGCCTCAAAGGGCGAAGCTCTGGAATATCACCCGTTGGCCAAGAAGCATGGCATCTCCAGCGCGAGCGGCTGCGGCTTACTTCAAAGTTCGCCCGGAGCGTTCGATCCGTACGACACAGAATCGACCGCTCGCCCTGAATCAACTGCTCCCCCTGAATCAACTGCACGACCCACCATACGTTCGTGTGACTGCCATCGATTCGCCCGAGCCAGCAGGAGAAAAGCCATATTTCGCGCCTCAGCCGCCCACAATAAGCAAGTTAAAATGTCCGCTTTTTGTAGCATGTGAAGTGTCCGGTTGTTAGTTAACCAGCCGCAGCCGGGGTTGTGGGAAAGTGGGGAAAGAGCGGAGGGAAAGTTGAGTTTTGGACTTTTCCTCGGCGCGTCTTTTCCAC
>QIAA01000294.1 GCA_003224905.1 Acidobacteriota bacterium | reverse complement strand
GATCCGGCTTCGATCACTTCGGCCTCGAAGTGGATGACGTCCAAAAAGTGCGCGACCGGTTGAAACAGTTTTATCCTGACGTTTACATTGCCCAAAGCCAGAGCCACGTCCCCTTCGCCGGCCTGAGAAGTCACGATCCCGACGGCAATCAATTCGATCTTTCTCAAAAAGGCATGGCAAATGTTCGTGAGGGCTATCTGCAAGAAGGGTGGGAGCAACCACGATGGATCAATCACATCGCCCTGCGGAGCGCCAGGCCAGCCCCCATTGCCGAATTCTACCAGAAGACCTTCGAACTCCAACCGGTGGAAGGTCTCTGCGGCGACAACAGCTTTTATCTGAGCGACGGCAAAGTACTCTTGGTGATCCGACCGTGGGACATGGATGCTTACCGCGGCTTGATGGCCGGATTGGATCACTTTGGTTTCAAAGTCGACAACCTGGAGCAGACTAAAAAGGATCTCGACGTCCTCGCTGGCTCCGCTCCTACGTCGGGCGCGAGAAAAATCGCTATTGGCCGAGATGGTGAGAGACGCCAGAAAAATCTCGAGGACTGCAAGCTTTGCAAGCAATCGCTTTCCGATCCGGACGGCGTTTTGCTCGATTTGACCGACTAAAGATATCCGAGCGAACACCTGCACACCGGATGCCGGAAAACGGTGCGATGTCGCGGCAAACGTGAACTGTGACAAGAGGTTAACTAGCTTATGGTTGTCCGGTTGTTTCAGCAAGCCACCATATGTAGTGTAAGGGCGTGGCGCGCCCTCCGTTTCCGAAGAATATGCGTGAGTTTCAGCGTCAGTTCGCCAGTGAGGAGGCCTGTCAGGCCTACTTGGCGGCGTGTCGCTGGCCGGACGGGTTCGCGTGTCCCCGGTGCGGGCACACGCACGGCTATCGCCTGATGGAGCACCGGCGATGGCAATGCGTGGCGTGCCGCTATCAGGTCTCGCTGACGGCCGGGACAATTCTCCACAACACGAAAACGCCCCTGGCAGTCTGGTTCTGGGCCGCCTATTTGACCGTCACCGACAAACGGGGAATCTCGGCCCTCCTGCTGCAACGGCAGCTGGGGCTGCGCCGGTATGAAACGGCGTGGATGCTGTTGCACAAGCTGCGCCGCGCGATGGTGAACGCGGCACGGGAGCCATTGCATGGCGAGGTTGAGATCGACGACACCTGGATCGGCGGCCCACAGCCCGGCCTCCGGGGCAGTCGTCAGCTCAAAGGACGCAAGGCCGCCATTGTGCTGGTGGCGGTTGAAAAAGCGATGTCTCGGGTCGGATCCGGATGGCGGTGGTCCCGAACTTCAAACAGACCACGATGGTCGATTTCGTCACGCACCATGTCACGCGGGGATCGACGGTCTACACCGACGGCCTGAAGGGCTTCGAGAGCTTGCAGGCCGCGGGCGTCACGCACGTTCGGCGGACTCAGCCTCTCAAAAGCGACTTGCGCAAAGGCGCCCCTTCTGTGGTGCCATTGGCGGACCGCGCGATCGGCAACCTGCAGCAGTGGCTGATCGGCACGTATCACGGAGTCAGTAAGGCCCAGCTCCAGGTCTACCTGGACGAGTTCGTGTTCCGGCACAACCGTCGGCGGCAACCCATGGCGGCCTTTCAGACGTTGCTTGGCCTCGGGACCGGGCGCGCACCGACACCCTACCAACGGATTCGGGGCGCGCAGGACGTGGAGGTTCGCCTTGGTTGATCGCAACATGTTGGGGTCAGCTGAAACAACCGGATAAGAACAAGCTAGCTAACCAGCGAGATAGAATCCAGACTCATGCCTGACCCTCAGGGCTCTTCCCAGGTGAGCTCTGCGTTCGTTCCCACCGCTCCTCATTGTCCCACCACCGCCATTGAGCCATGGCGGAATTGTTTGAAACCACCAATGAGCCGAGAATTAAGCTTCCAACAATCAAACAGCTTATTGCGCTTCATGATTTATCTCCTTTCGCGAATACTCGTACTATCAATAGCCAAGCCGCATGCCTATAAAAAAATACCCATATCTCAGAAGCTTATAACGAATCTGACAATTTCAGCTGTGCGTGAAATTGTGACAGTGGTGGGAGAATCACTGACGGGAATTTCAATCGGCTTTTTGAAAAAGCAAGATGGGTGATGCGCCCACAATCCGTGCGTTTCAAAGGCTTAAGGCATTCCGACGATAAATTGTACGTTGGCACGATTGGTGCTTTCCATAAAACGTATGTCGATTATCAGCTAGGGGACGGCTGAGGGCGTATAAGAGGGACAAGGTGTATCGTGATGCACTTCATGACTGGCAAAGCGTCGCCACCAAGGAACAATCAACATGGACACGACATGCAGCTTGCTCGTACGACAGACGATCGTGGGGGAGCCGGAGCGGAGAGACGACTACGGCCTCGCAAAAGGAGGAGGGAAACATCTCGATCAGATCCCGGTGTCGCGTCTCGCCACAAATTTGGAACTGCTTCGAAATACCCTACGACCCACGCCACATGTGAAATTGGCAATGAAGGGAATGGATCTCTTTGCCAAA
>QIAA01000182.1 GCA_003224905.1 Acidobacteriota bacterium | reverse complement strand
GCCGAACTAAAAAAAGGCATGGCGCTGCTGGAACTTGGAAAGCAGGATGATGGAGTGGCTGCGCTACGGCATGTAGTACAGCGCTATCCAAAAACAAATGAGGCGTTACAGGCCAGAGAGCGGTTGCGCAAGCTGGGAGTAGCGACTGTCGGATCGGCCAGGCGGGAATCGCAGTAATCGGTCATATTGACGTGCAACCCACTCCAGGACGAAACGCACGACCATGAAAAATCGCAAGTCGTTCGCACAAGCAGTAAGTTGCTTGTTGTTTGTTTCATTATTTATGTCGATGGCACTTGGAGCAGATGACAAGGCCAAGACCGCATATAAAACCAACTGTGTTTCCTGCCACGGCTCAGATGGCGGAGGAACGCCGTTGGGCAAGAGCATGCAGGCAGCGGATTTGCGTTCACAGCAGGTACAGAGCAAACCTGACGCCGAACTCGCGCAGGTGATCACCGAAGGCAAGAACAACATGCCCGCGTTTAAGAACACATTGAATCCAGAGCAAGTTCAGGGCGTGGTCAAGTACATCCGCGAGCTGGGGAAAAACAAGCAGAGCTCTGAAAAGTAGAAGTCATCCGGCTGGCTTTAGCTTTTTCTCGCGACCAATTGCGCGACGCCGCGATCGCGGATCGTTTCTTCATAATGTAGGACATTGAGCTGCGAGAAGGCCCGGAGCAGTTCATTTTGCTTCAGCAAATGCATGGGGTGGGTCGGGCCTTTGCCTAACCTGGGTTGCAACTCCGTGTAGGTTTTGTAAATCAGCACTCCGCCGGGGCGAAGCGCGTTGATCAGCTCAGGAAAGACTTTCCTCTCCAGGTAGAAGAACACCAGCAAGACATCGTACTTACTGCGTCCGGCTTTGAATTGGGCAGCATCGGCGCACTGGAATGTGATTCGGTTGCGGTACGCTTCCGCGTTCTCTTGCGCCTTGGCGATTGCCACTTCCGAAATGTCCACCAGCGTCACCTGCCAGCCATGGCGTGCAAGCCAAATGGCGTGACGACCGATGCCGCCCGCGAGGTCCATTGCCGTTCCGGGGTTCGGAAATGCAGGCTTGATGAATTGCTCGTAGGCGTAGGGCAAGAAGGGATCCGGCTGCATCGAGCTGTGTGAGCCTGTTCGATACTTGTGATTCCACCTTGTTCGCTCATTCGGCATACGCATTCAACGTTACGGCCGCGTGCTTGCACGGGCGGGACGCCCGCGCCTACATTAATCTCTCGAGTTCAACTCAAGCGGAGGAACCAATGCTTAAGGTATCCCTGGTGGCTGTGGCTGTGCTGAGCGTCGGTGCGATGATCTACGGACAGCAGTCCACAAGCAACCACTTTGACGGCAAGACCTGGTGGGAACATGTCAAGGTATTGGCTGACGATTCGATGGAAGGCCGCGAAACCGGCAGCGAAGGCCTGCGCAAGGCCGAGGCATACGTCGTAAAGCAATTGGCCGCGAATGGAATTCAGCCTGCCGGCACGAAGGGGTTTTATCAGCCGGTCAAGTTCGTCTCGCGACAAATCGTGGAAAGTGAATCCAGCGCTGCGCTGGTGCGAAATGGCATTGTGGAACCGTTGAATCTAGGCGAAGACGTCTATTTCAATACCCGGGCGGACCTTGCATCGGAAGAAACAACCGCGCCGCTGGTTTTCATCGGCTACGGGCTCAGAATTCCTGAAAAGAATTACGACGATCTGGCTGGGATCGATGCGAAAGGCAAAGTCGTGGTGCTGATCAGTGGATCACCGGCCGAGATTCCTACTGCTCTCTCTTCTCACTATCAGTCCTCTGGCGAACGCTGGAAGGGCCTGCGGGATGCGGAAGCCATTGGAGTGATCACAATTCCGAATCCTGCGTCGATGGACATCCCATGGAGTCGGATATCTCTAAACCGGACGCATGTGCAAATGGATCTGGCGGATGCCGAGTTCCACGAGACAGAAGGTGAGAAGGTTGCGCTGACATTTAATCCAGCGAAGGCGGAGAAACTCTTTGCGGGTTCCGGGCACTCATTCGAAGAAATCGCGGCGTTAGCCAAAGATCGCAAGCCCATACCTCACTTTGCATTATCAGTATTGCTTAAAGCTAAACCTAAAGTCGCAAAAAAAGAGATCGAGTCCGACAATATTGTCGGCAAGCTGGCGGGCAGCGACGCGCAGTTGAAAAGCGAGTATGTCGTGCTGTCGGCACATATCGACCACGTGGGAGTCGGAGAGCCCATCAACGGCGACCGTATCTACAACGGCGCCATGGATGACGGCTCCGGCAGCGCGCTCCTCCTGGATATGGCAGCCTCGCTGAAGAAGCATCCGGAGAAGCTGCGTCGGTCAGTTTTGTTTGTGTTCGTAACCGGGGAAGAAAAAGGTTTGCTGGGATCGAAATACTTCGCGGCTCATCCGACGGTTGAGCCTAAATTCATCGTGGCAGATCTCAACGTGGACATGTTCCTGCCAATTGTTCCACTGAAAGTCCTGCGCGTCGAAGGATTGGAGGAGTCGGATTTGGGCGATCGCGCACGGGAAATCGCGCAAGCTTTAGGAGTGCGCGTGCAACCCGATCCCGAGCCGTTGCGGAATTCTTTCATCCGCAGCGATCAATACAGTTTTGTTCGGCACGGTGTTCCGGCGTTGCTGATGGATGTGGGATTCGATCCAGGATCTCCGGAACAGAAGACGTTCAAGGATTGGCTGACGCATCGCTACCACGCCCCTTCCGACGATATAAATCAGCCGGTGGATCTTTCCTCGGCCGCTGTGTACGAAGAAGTCGTGCGTCGACTTCTGATAAAGGTTGCGAATGAGGATGCGCGTCCGCAGTGGAAAGCGGATAGCTTTTTCAGGAGGTACGTAGGGAGTTCGGGATTGTAGAGTCCAAAAAAGCTTCAGCCGTAGGCTTCTGTGAAGATCTCTGGCGCGGAACCGTTGGCGGCTGCTAAGGCAGGCTGGCGTGAATGCCCAGTGCTTCGGCGACATTGCGGAGTGGCTTGTCCCTGGTCCACAGCAGCGTAGACGGGTTGATAAAGACAGAGGCTAACAGGTGTGCGTCGGTTAGACCGATTCCAAGGCCGTACAGACGGCGAGTCTCAATCATGAGCCGCACCTCCTCAGCTTGCGCCACTGCCACTTGTGGCAAGAGGTCCAGCAGTCGGAGGGTCCTTGTACGGTCGCGCAACGATCCAAGGGCAAGCTCCGCAACGATGAAAGGGTGGATGATAATGCGCCCTTCGTTGAGATGCTTGCGCATCTCTTTGTTTCCCGAACGCAGATGGTCGATCCAGACCGACGTATCGGCGAGAATCAATTCGGCTTCGCTCTGCGGCGCCGAATGGGCTTCAGGTCCGGCATGGTGGCGCCCAGAGACGCCAATCTGCGAGCGCTTTCGCGTTCGATCAGGGCTTTCAGAGCTTCACGGAGCAATGCTGTTTTCTCGGCAACTCCGGTGAACTCCCGGGCAATGCGTACGAGATCGTCATCGAGAGCTACGGTGGTTCGCATAAATCTCCTAGGCACTTATTATAGCATCAAATGATGTCGAATTCGGTGCGTATGCAGGAAGGATGCGCCGGGGAGTACGCTCCCGCCGTCTGCATCCGGGGAAAATGTCGCTGTTCGCGATCTGCATGGTGAACGGGCCTCACGTATCGCGATCGAGTTAATCCGAACAGCACACGTCTCGCTTGCGCCGCGCACTCCCGCCTGTGATAGACTGCGAAGCCATCCAGATTTTTTTTGAAATGCAAGCGCGCGGCGTAAGAATCCGACCTCGGGAGGTCTGGTAGATGGGCCTTGCTCTTCTGGTAGTGATCTGGCTTATCACCTTCTTCAGCACATACTTTTTCGCAGCGAAAACCTGGTGGCTCCCTCACGGCGCCTCGACTTCGGCCCCCTGGATCGACCACCAGTTTGGCTTGACTTACATTGCGATGGGGGTGGTTTTCGTCGCGGCGCAAGGCGCGCTGGGATTGTTCGCGTGGCAATATCGCGACCGGGGCAGTGCCAGCAAGGTCGAATATTCCCACGGGAACACGAAGCTCGAGGTGTTGTGGACCGCTCTGACAGCTATCCTTTTTATTGGCTTGAACCTGATGGGAAGTAAGGTCTGGGCGGATGAGCGGTTTGAGCCAGCGAAGGCTGATGCCATTCCTGTAGAAGTGACGGGAATGCAATTCGCCTGGTACTTCAGATATGCGGGCAACGACGGCAAATTTGGTGGGACCAATCCGAAATTAGTGGATCCATCTGCCGGCAGTGAGTCGGCGATCGGGCTGGATACAAGCGATCCTGCGGCGAAAGACGACGTAGTGGTGGGGACGATGTACCTGCCGGTAAACCGCGAGGTGAATTTAACTCTGCGGGCGGAGGATGTGATTCACAGCTTCTTTGTTCCTGCTATGCGATTCAAGCAGGATGCCGTGCCCGGGCTAGCGATCCACATGCATTTCACGCCTACGGAAACCGGCGATTATGAGATTGCCTGCGCCGAACTGTGCGGGCTTGGACATTACAAAATGCATGGCATGCTGAAAGTCGTCAGCCAGGACGATTTCGATAAATGGCTGGCGTCACGGGAGGCGGAGAAATAGTAAATGGCAACTACGGCTACCGTTCACGCGCACGCTGCCCCTCAAGGGTTTATACGGAAATACATCTTCAGCCTGGATCACAAGATTATTGGGTTGCAATACTACTTTCTTGCATTGGTGGCGGTTTTTGTTGGGATGTTTCTATCGCTGTTGATGCGCATTCACTTGATCTGGCCGACGGCGGTTCTGCCGTTGGTGGGTGAAATCAAGCCGGAGACTTATCTCAGCCTGCTCACGATGCACGGCACCATAATGGTCTTCTTTGTTCTGACCACGGCGCCGCAGAGCGGTTTTGGAAACTATTTTCTGCCCATTCAGATCGGGGCGCCGGATATGGCGTTTCCGGTCCTGAACATGCTTTCGTTCTGGACAACGTTTCTGGCGTTCGTGGCGATGATCGCTGCTTTCTTCGTCTCTGGAGGCGCGCCATTACACGGCTGGACGGGATATGCGCCGCTCAGTGCGTTGCCAAGTGCCGGTCCGGGTGAGCAACTTGGCGCAGACTTATGGGTGATCAGCATTGCCATATTCTGCGTCGCTTCGTTAATGGGCGCGCTGAACTTCATTACTACACTCCTCGATCTGCGCGCGAAAGGCATGACGCTGTTCCGCCTGCCGCTCACGTGCTGGGCCTGGTTCGTCACTGCGATTCTGGCATTGCTGGCCTTCGGCGTGCTGCTTTCGGCGGGAATTCTGCTGCTGCTGGATCGGAATCTGGGTACGAGTTTTTATGTCCCTTTAGTTGTTGTGAACGGCACGGTGATGGGGCACAAAGGCGGGTCGCCGCTGCTGTGGCAGCACCTGTTCTGGTTCTTCGGTCATCCTGAGGTTTACATCGCAATCCTGCCGGGAATGGGCGTGGCTTCGCAGGTGCTCTCGACCTTTGCGCGCAAGCCGATCTTCGGATACAAGGCCATGGTGTACGCCATTATGGCGATCGGCCTGCTGGGCTTCACGGTGTGGGGCCATCACATGTTCATGAGCGGCATGAGTCCTTACTCAGCGTTCGCGTTTTCCATCATGACAATGGCCATCGGGGTCCCGTCGGCGATTAAGACGTTCAATTGGCTGGGGACGCTCCACAAAGCGCGGATCCGCTTCCATTCACCGATGCTGTTCGCGATCGGCTTTGTGTCGTTGTTCGTGTCAGGCGGCCTGAGCGGACCATTCCTGGCACAGCCGGTGCTGGATATTCCGCTGCACGACACGTACTTTGTGGTTGGCCACTTTCACCTCATTATGGGTGTCGCTGCGATCTTCGGCATCTTCGCCGCAACATATTACTGGTTTCCAAAAATGTTTGGCCGCATGATGAATGAGAGCCTGGGGCGCATTCACTTTTGGGTAACCCTGGTCGGGACGTACGCCATCTTTATGCCGATGCATTACCTAGGCATGGCGGGCCATCCGCGAAGATATTCCCAGCTAACCGAACTTGCGTATCTGCATGATCTGATTCCGGTGCAGCAGTTCATGACGTATGCGGCGTTCATCACCATCGGGTTCCAGTTTGTATTCGTGTTCAATCTGTTCTGGAGCATGTTCAAGGGGCCGAAGGCGAGCGATAATCCGTGGGAAGCCACGACGCTGGAATGGACTACAGCGACGCCGCCTCCGCACGATAACTTTGGCGGCCATACTCCGGTGGTGAATCACGGGCCATATGAATACAGCGTTCCCGGGGCGCCGCGCGACTACGTGATGCAGACTGATCCGGTGACGGCGACTGCCCATTAGACGACTTGGCGGGCGAGGGCGCCCGCCCCACACCATCAAGGCATGGGAACTTTGACTCCGACGGTTTCGATTAAGGATCCGAAGCTTGGACACGGCGGCAGCGGTGCGCATCCACCTGTCTCTGATGGCGGAGGAGATGGGCGCGGCGAGAACGGCGTTCCCGATTACGGAGGGCGTTTGCGGCGGGCTCGACTGGGAGTTCTGCTCCTGCTGGTGACGGTCACCATGCTGTTCGTGGCCTTTACCAGCGCCTACATTTTTCGCCAAGGCCTTCCCGTCTTAGACGAACGCACCGGCAAAAATATTTCCGACTGGGTGCAGGTGAATCTTCCTACCGGTCTCCTGGTGATCAACACTCTGCTGCTCCTGCTGAGCAGCATTACAGCGGAGTTTGCGCGCAGGCAGATCACACAAGAGGCAGCCCTTGCTCCTGTGCAATCAATTCCTGGAATTCTGGTTGACGCAGAGCGTAGCTCTCCTTGGCTGGCAGTGACGATTGTTCTTGGCCTCGGATTCCTGGCTGGGCAATGGATCGCGTGGCGTGAATTACAGGCGCGCGGATTTTATCTTGCGACCAGCCCGAGCAGTTCGTTCGTTTATCTGCTGACTGCTGCGCACGCCATTCACCTTTCGGGTGGCATACTGGCACTGCTCTACGCCGGTATTACTTCCCTGCTGCGCCGTCCTCTGGAATTGCGGCGAATCGTGGTAGACATTACGGCCTGGTACTGGCATTTCATGGCCTTATTGTGGATCTATATCTTTGCGTTGCTGGAGTTCGTGCGGTAGATCATCTCAGGAGAGCTGACACATGTCTGAAGCGGTGGCGCACCCGCAGGCGCTAGCAGAGACTTACGAACCTTCGCTGTTTGGCACCTATTCGAAAAAAATTGGAATGTGGCTGTTCCTGCTCTCTGACTCGCTTACGTTCGGAGCGTTGCTTTATGCCTACACCTACGGGCGCATTTCAACGCCGAACTGGCCGACACCGTTTCACTCTGAAAGCATCCGCAACGCCACGCTGATGACGGCATTTCTGCTCACCAGTTCGCTGACCATGGTGCTGGCGGTGAGAGCCTCGGTATTCGGGAATGCCAAAACCCAGCGCTGGTGGTTGTTTGCCACGATGGCCTGCGGGACGGCCTTCGTAGTCCTCCACGGACGGGAATGGAGCAATCTGATCGCAGAAGGGTTGACTCTGCCAGTATTCCCTACTGTGCCTCATCACACCGCCAGTGCGGAGTTCAGCAACGTGGCACAGACCGTGCCGCAGTTTCCGGCTACCTTCTTTGGGCTCACGGGCATGCACATGCTGCACGTGACGCTGGGCGTAATTTATCTCGGAATTATCGCCCTGCGGCGGACGTTCATCCCAATTCTTCTGGGACTCTGGCTGATTGCGTGGCTGGCGACGCCTGCGTACAGCCCCTTCCACTACGGAGCGCATGTGCTGCTGGCAGCGGCGGTTGTGTGCGGCGTGATCGTCTGGCTAAAGCCCAAGGTTTATGACTCTTCGGATGTCGAGGTCGCTGGTCTGTACTGGCACTTTGTCGACCTGGTGTGGATGTTCATCTTCCCGCTGGTCTATCTGATGTCAACGAGGATCATCTAGGAGCGTAGAGACAACAATGGACGCAATTCAGGTCGCGCTGGCGTCACGAGTGGCGGCACAGCACCGGCATCACGGGAAAGGACAGTTTTTCTGGGTTTGGGCCGCTCTTTTGCTGATGACAGCCATCGAGGTTTACCTCGCCTACCAGAATATGCAGCCCATCCGCATGTTGAGCATTCTCATGGGTCTGTCGCTGATCAAGGCGGGGTTGATCATTGCCTATTTCATGCACATGAAATTCGAAGTCTCGCGCATGAAGTGGCTGACGATGAGTTCTCTGGTGGCATGCCTGGCGCTGATGTGCATCTTCTTCCCCGACGCGTTCCGGATTCTCACGCTGGGAACGAAATGAAACTACGACTGCTCACTTCCGGTCTGCTATTGTTGCTTTGGTCAGCGCCGGCCTTCTCGCAGGGTTGCGCCATGTGTTACAGCAGCGCGGCAGGCACAAGCAAAGAAGGCCAGCGTGCGATGAATCGCGCTGTGATGGTGCTGCTGGCGCCGCCTGTAGGCTTCATGACCATCGGGATCGGAATGGCGTTTCGCTACGGGAAAAAGCG
Organism: Acidobacteriota bacterium; assembly: GCA_003224905.1. Taxonomy (GTDB): domain Bacteria; phylum Acidobacteriota; class Terriglobia; order Terriglobales; family Acidobacteriaceae; genus QIAA01. The sequence continues at coordinate 31,257 of QIAA01000182.1, read as the reverse complement.
TGACGAGCAACACCAGTCAGAATCCGATTCCGTTTGACCCCTTACAACTTACAAATCTCATCGTCCTGACAAGACTTGGAGGGCGCGAGCCTTTGTTTTTTCGGCTTCGTCCTCCCGATTCCTGGGCGGGGCGCTGGTTTCGAGCGCGCGAAGCAGACGGCCCGAGGCCGCGGCAACTTCATCAATCGCCGTAGCAAACGCGGCTTGATTAGCTTTTGAGGGTTTATTGAAACCGCTGATCTTCCTTACGAACTGCAGCGAAGCCGCTCGAATCTCGTCTTCGGTAACTGGCGGTTCAAAATTGAAAAGAATTTTGATGTTTCTGCACATGACGTAAACCTCAGCTCGTACTGTCGCTGACCAAATCGAGGAACGTACGATGTACTCGAGTATCCCCGGATAGTTCGGGATGGAACGTGGCAGCCATAACTTTCCCCTGACGGACCACAACGGGGTCCTCACCTTCGGTGGCCAGGATCTCAACTGCCGGACCGACGCGTTCGATTTTCGGGGCGCGGATGAAAACCATCTCTATTGGCGTGTTATCGAACTTCCCTTCCCGAATGGAACTGTCAAGCTGCCGGCCGTAGGCATTGCGACGGATGCGAATATCCAGCGCCCCCAAACCGGCTTGGGGGGGATTCTCCACTTCGTTGGCCAAAAGGATGGCTCCGGCGCAAGTGCCGAATGTGGGCTTGAGGCGAACGAATTGCTTTAGCTTCTCGAACCCGGCTTCGCCAAGGAGCTTTAGGAAGGTGCTCGATTCTCCACCGGGAATGATGAGCCCGTCGATCTCATCCAGTTGCTCCGGTTTTTTGACGAGCACAACTCCGGCGCCGAGCTCTTCGAGCCTTTTCCGGTGAGCATCAAAATCACCTTGTAACGCTAGTACGCCAATTTTCATCGCATTGTCAAAACTCTTCCTATTTTAGAAGATGCGCGCGGGACTTGACCCGCTCAGATGCCGGCGTACCAGGAGTACCCTGTTGAAGGGGAGCCGGACCCAAGACCATCGCCAATGTTTTTCATGGTGTCAGTGACAGTGATGCGGGAGAGATATTTCAGGCTCTTGTAGCCGAGCTGGCGCGCGACCTTCAGGCGAACCGGGGCACCGTGGTCGAGGGGCATTTCCTGACCATTCATTCCGTAGGCAAGAAACGTCTGCGGATGCAGCGCGTCAGGTATGTCGAGGCTATCCCACCATTGATCGATGGTGAAGAAGAAAACCCATTTTGCCTGCGGCTGTACTCCAACGACGTTCAACACATCCGAGAGCCGCGCGCCTGTCCATTCGGCAATAAACGACCAGCCTTCTTCACAGGCTTGATGCGTGATCTGGCTGTGCACAGGAAAGCGCTTCAGGTCGGCGAGAGAGAACGATGACGGACGAGCTACCAAGCCATCAATCGTGAGCCTCCAGTCGGCGAAACCTCCGGCCTGCAGGCGCTGATAGCTTTCGACTTCGGGATGCTTGCCGTTGACGGGAATCACCTTCGAGATCTGGCTGCGCTCGAATTCGCGGGCGAGCGAATGGTGAGCCGTCAGAATGCGATGTGCAGCGTAAGTAAGCGTCTCGCCCGCCCCGAATAAGCCACGGTGGTCCGGCGGGATCAGACTATAACGATCAGCGAGGCGAGCAGCAACTGCCAGGCCCGAGGCACCAGCGGCAGCCGCCAGACCAGTCGTGATCAATCGGCGGCGAGTGAGTAATTCGCTCATGAGTGCTCCTTCGCGGCAGCGACCCGGCCTGTAATCATGGCCCGAACGCGGGCGATAAAACCTGCGCGAAAAACCATGATGATGTGCACGAGAACAAAAATGACAAGCACAATTGTGACGAAAAAGTGAATGGTGCGCGCGGATTGCTGGCCCCCGAAGGTTGTGGCGAGCCAAGGGAAAACCGAGGTGACGGCGGGAGACATGCCGAGACCTGTCCAGATCATCAACGGGAAGAGGACGAAAACCACGGCAATGTACGCGAGCCGCTGGACGCCGTTGTACTTAAGCGCCTCTTCTGGTTTGGGCCGGGTTAGCCGCAAGTGAGGCGAGATCACACGCCAAGAGAAGTCATCTTTGCTGGGAAGCAAGTTCTTGCGGAAGTGCCGGCTGAAAAAACCATAGAGTAAGTAAAACAGCCCGGTCAGAACGCACACCCACGCAGATAAGAAATGCAAGTAGCGGCCGGGGCCGCGGATGGGCACATCAAGAACGAATGGCAGCGGCAAATCAATCAGCGAAGGACCTTCCCGCGCGCCAGTTTCGCCCCAGTAGAGACGCGGATGCGCAAGGAGAATGGCAATCCCACTTAGAAGTAACGCAAGGAAGCTTATTGTCGTGATCCAGTGGGTGACCCGGACGACTGCCGAGTGCCGCAGAGCATCGGAAACATTCACTTCAGGGATCGCGAGTTCATGGAGTTGTACAGATTCCGCCATAGTATCGCGCGGATGTTAGCACGGGCATATGCGCGAGGCAAAGCAGGTTTCCACATCTCGAGGAAGCGCGAGAGTTTCCCTAAGGCGAGCTGTGGCCGGCACACTGGAGCACGCCCAGGTATTTGCTCCACGGACCGACGGCCTCCCGGTAGCGGTGGGCCATTATTCTTGAGATTTGGTGCAGATGAGTTAAATCATGAGCTGCCCAGGTCGCCAGCAACTCTGACAGAGTAACTGTTCCGAGGGCAGGATGCCGTCCACGACGCTCGAGGTCCTCTTGGCGCAAATTCAATGCACGCACTTCGCCCAGGTTTTCTGACCGCAAGCGAGCGAATTCATCCAATAACTGCCCCAGCGACTTTCCTTGACTCTCTCGTACGTGTCCCCAACGATCAAAGGGCTCAAACGTCTGCGCCGCGCCGAATTGCAGCACCATTCTCGTCCGCGGCATCCAGTCAGTGCGTTCGCCGTGAATCAGATGGCCGACGACATCGAACGCGCTCCAGGTGTTTTGCCCTTCATTTTGGAACGTCCACGTTTCCGGTAGATCACGCAGATACGCCTTCGCTCTTATCGAGGGACACCCTCAGGTTGACGGTGAGTGCTCGTTTCGGGATTGAGCGCGGAAAAGATGCGCCACCCGGCCCCGTTTTGAGTCTCACTCCGATGCACAAAACCTGGGCCGCTCGCCACTCTGTCATCATCAGTTATTGACAAAGCCTAAGGCGGGGTTAGCTTTTGGCAGGAGGGCATCATGAATCGAGAGCGGGCGTTGAAGATTGTGTTGGTGTTGGTGGGATTAATTTTCGTGGCTTTTACTTATCCCGTGATGACGTTTCTATGGCATCCGAATCAAGAGGAGGCCACGGCGCCGATGATGCTTAGCGTTTATGTCGCACTGGGCGTTTTCCTGTTGCTGGCGGCTCGTAACCCCTCGGGGAACGGCAGCCTGATCGCCTTTACAGCGTGGTCGAGTTTTGCTCACGCCACTGTGATGGTGGTGCAGTCATTCCAGATGGCGAAGGAACGCGGACATCTGTTGGGCGGCGTGGCTTTGTTTGGAATCATCGGCGTGGCGCTGCTCGTGCTCGCGCCAGCAAAGCAAACTAGAGGGCAGGCGTCCGGGGCCTAAGCCGTTCTCCCATTTCGCGCACAGAACGCGCGAGAAATGGGGCGCCCGGCCGAGGGTAGTTCTGTCTTGACAACGCACTCACTCTTATCGACGGGCCACCCCAAAGCAGATTCCGCATCAAAGATAAAACCCCAAAATCTCTAGGAGTGCAGCTATGCTAAAGGCAAGTAAGGCTCTCAGCAGTTTTTCAGTAGACAACATTCAGAAGGCAAAGGAATTTTATGGCAAGACGCTCGGGCTCGAAGTTTCCAGCGGACCGGAAGGCACGCTGGTTCTGGACCTCGCCGGCGGGACCAAAACGCTGATGTACCCGAAACCGAATCACCAGCCCGCCACCTTCACCGTTCTGAACTTTCCCGTGGACAACGTAGAAAAAGCTGTAGATGAACTCAACAAACGTGGCGTGCGGTTTGAAATCTATAACGACCCAAACCTGAAAACAGATGCGCGAGGAATTTCTCGCGGCAATGGACCAACGATTGCCTGGTTCAAGGACCCGGCGGGAAACATTTTGTCGGTGCTTGAAGCGGCTTAGCGATCCACCCTAACCAACGCCGGAATCCCACATCTCGGAAAGCGCGAGATGTGGGGCACCCGGCCCTGCTGTCAAACTCAAAACAGACGTTCCAAGTCTCGCGCGCCATGTACGACGCGAAGAATGAAAACATCTCCTGCGGAGAACCGATAGAAGATCAGATGTTTGGGGAATCCTGCAATTGTAGTTCGTCTCAAATTGCGGAGTTCAGAGGAGTGGAATTTGCACGGTTTCCCGCTATTGGGGTTTTTCACAATGCGCAATACTGCAGACGTGACGGCCTTTTCCCATCTCTCGGCAAGCGGCACACCAGACTGACTTTCGTACCAGTCAGCTTGTTCCAGGATGTCAGCGACAGCCGCGTCGCTCAGGACAAGCCAGGCACCTTTCACCGGCGCGTCCTCGCGCGCAGTGCAGCAACCAGACCCTTCTTACGAATGTCCGCGGCAGGGATCTCGACTTTACGCCCCTCGGCGGCAGCAATCAGTCCCTGCTCGAGATTTCCCAAGCGTCGTTCCTTGTCCTGGCGGATCAGTTCGCGGACGTACTCACTGGGCGTACCCCAATCGCCGGAAGCTACCTGTCCTTCGACATAATCCTTGAGAGCTTCTGGGAGCGAGATGTTCAATGAGGTCATCGGCATGGCTTCATAGTATGACAGTTTATGACGGCCAACAATCCTAAATTCCCCACATCTCGGAAAGCATGAGATGTGGGGCACCCGGCGGGAAACATTTTGTCTGCAGGGAAAGTATCTTTTGCATGAGTTTGTGCTGATGCCAGATCATTTCCATCTCCTGATCACTCCCACTGAGACACTGGAGAGGGCTTTGCAGCTGGATCAAGGGCGGATTCTCTTACCGAGCCAGGAAGGAGTTAGGGCTTGTGAGGGAGATCTGGCAGCCGAGTTACTATGACCGGCGTGTGCGGGACATTGAGGAGTATCGAGCCTTCCGAGAATACATTCATCTGAATCCCGTGATCAGAAGGTTGGTGAGTGTTGCTACCGAGTATCCCTACAGCTCCGCACATCCCGGGCTCGAACTGGACAACGTTCCCCAGCGGCTAAAGCCGGTCACTTTGCGGGCCTGAATCGCAGCGCTGGAAGCGCCGCGCCACCCAAAAGCTGCGCGACTGACCGATAACATGTCCGCGTCCATGCGCTATTTCGAGCGTGGACAAGAGTGTCCGACTCACACGTCACCAGCCCCTGGTCTGCAGCATCTGGGCTTCATCCAGCGCAGCGACGGCGAGACCCTTCATCGCACCAGTTAGGTTTTCGCTGACTTCAAGTAACACTTTGGGGTCGTTGAAGTGGGTTGCGGCTTTCACGATGGCGCGGGCGCGCTTGGCGGCTTCTTCGGGTTCGGCGAAGGTGGTGGAGTCTTTCATGAAGATGCCGCTGCCGACGAAGACGGCTTCGGCCCCTAGCTGCATTACCAGGCTTGCATCGGCTGGTGTCGCGATTCCTCCCGCGCTGAAATTTGGGACCGGGAGTTTTCCTTCTTTCGCGACCAGCTTTATCAGTTCATACGGGGCCTGGTGCTCTTTGGCTTTGGCGTAGAGTTCTTCTTCGCTGAGGACGGTGAGGATTTTCATCTCCTGGACGATCTGGCGGATGTGCTTGACGGCGTGGACGACGTCTCCGGTGCCGGCTTCGCCCTTGGTGCGGATCATGGCGGCGCCTTCGGCGATGCGGCGGAGAGCTTCTCCGAGGTTGCGCGCGCCACAGACGAAGGGGACGTTGAAGGCGTGCTTATCGACGTGGTGGGCTTCGTCGGCGGGGGTGAGGACTTCGGATTCGTCGATGTAGTCGACGCCGAGTTCCTGGAGGATTTGGGCCTCGGCGAAGTGGCCGATGCGGCACTTGGCCATTACAGGGATGGAGACGGCAGCCATGATTTCGCGGATTTTTTTGGGCGAGGCCATGCGGGCTACGCCGCCTTCGGCGCGGATTTGCGCGGGGACGCGCTCGAGGGCCATGACGGAAACGGCTCCGGACTTTTCCGCAATCAGGGCCTGCTCGGCGTTAGTGACGTCCATGATGACGCCGCCCTTGAGCATTTCGGCGAGGCCGGTTTTGAGGCGAAGGCTGGTGGGGTTGCCGTTGTGTTGGGACATGAGTTGCTCCTTGATCTTCGTTGCGGCCTTTGCGGAACTTCTTCGCGGTTTGCGTTAGGCTTTCTTGCGTCAAAAGCAAACCGCAAAGGGCGCAAAGAAAATCCGCAAAGAACGCGAAGAAGATCTACACCCGCTCAAGCTCCCGCAGCGTCATTTCATTTTCTACGTTGCCGGTGTTGAGTGTCGAGGCCGGTTCGAAGAGCATGATCCAGGCCTCTTCTTCCGCTACGGGACGATGCTCCACGCCGCGCGGCACAACAATGAACTCGCCTTCTTCGATCCAGATGTGGCGATCGCGAAAGTCCTTGTCACGGTATTCCATGCGGAAGCGGCCTTTTACCACCAGGAACATTTCGTCTTCGTGCTCGTGGTGGTGCCAGATGAACTCACCCTTCAGCTTGTCGAGCTTCACTGCCTGGCCATTGAGCTCGGCCGCGATGTAAGGTTTCCAGTATTCGTGGATGTGCTGGAATTTTTCGGCGATGTTGACTTTGTTCATAAGTGATGCGTGTCGTCCCTACGGGACTCGATCATCTTCGGCATACGTTACCCAGGACTTCCGAGGCTGTTACGAAACTCGGAAAATTTGTCACATATTGTGATCCGTTGTTTTCGCAATCACAACATATTGTGGTTTTCAACACTCAAATTTGAGTTTCGTAACAGCCTCTTCCGTCCTGGGCTATCAAAATTCCGCCCCTTTGGGGCTGGGTTCGGAGAGCTGGGTTGTGTTGTCGCAGAGAATTCTCAGCGTCTCCACCAAAATTGTAGTGTTGATATTGGACTTGCTAGAAGGTCCATTTACGTTATTCTTTGCATACCATTACTCATGCCGAGACAGGTCACTTCCCTGCCCTTGAGTTTGCCGGCTTCGCCGGCGGGCGTGCCGCTCTATCGCTGGTTTTATGACGAACTGCGGGCGGCCATTCTCGCCAAAAGATTAATGCCGGGGGCGCGGCTGCCGGCGACGCGCGACCTAGCGAAGCAATACCGACTTGCACGAGCTACGGTGGTCAGAGCCTTCGAACAGCTGGAGTCTGAAGGCTACGTGGAAGGAAAGGTTGGAGCGGGGACGTATGTGGCGCGGGTACTTCCTGATGAGCTGCTACAGGTGGGGCGGAGCGCACGAAGTGGGCTCAAGCGGGCGCGCAAAGTGCGATGGTCCGCGTTTGCGAAACGGCTGAGACCGTTTCCGGAAGCCAACCTGCGGCCGGCGCGGGCGTTTCGCGCCAACCAGGCTGCGCTGGATGCATTTCCGACCGCGCTCTGGGCGCAGGTGGCGGCGCGGCGTCTGCGACGTGCCTCGGCGCAGTTGCTGGCCGGAGGCGAGGCGCTGGGGTATCGGCCGCTGCGGCAGGCGGTCGCCGAGTATCTCAATACATCGCGAGGAGTGAAATGTACGGCGGAGCAAGTGCTGATTATTTCGGGGGTGCAGGAGGGGCTGGAGCGGGCGGCGCACCTGCTCTTGAATTCCGGCGATCCGGTGTGGGTGGAGGAGCCGGGATATCCAGGAGCAGCGATCGTGTTTCGCGCGGTGGGGGCGAGGCTGTGCCCGGTGGCTGTGGATTCTGAGGGCTTGTCATTAGAAGAAGGAAAGCGCCGGTGGAAACGCGCGAAGCTTGTGTTCGTTACTCCGGCGCATCAGTTTCCGCTGGGCGTGACGATGAGTCTGCGACGGCGGCTGGCACTGCTCGAATGGGCGCGGCGGTCACGTGCACTCATTTTTGAAGACGATTATGACAGTGAGTATCGCTACGCGGGGCGTCCGATTCCGGCGATGCAGGGTTTGGATCAGGCTGACGTCGTGATATTTTCCGGCAGCTTCAATGAGGTGCTGTTTCCTGCTTTGCGGCTGGCTTACATGGTGGTTCCCTCGGGAATGGTGGACCGCTTCGCGGCGGCGCAGTCGGTGAGCTTGCGCCATGCGCCGCTGCTCGATCAGGCAATTTTGTGCGACTTCATCACCGAGGGGCATTTTGCGCGGCACATCCGGCGCATGCGCGAATTGTACGCGGAACGATTGGCGGTGCTTCTGCAAACGGCGAAGGAGAAGTTGAGCGGCCTTCTCGAAATTCCTCCGGTGGAGGCGGGACTGCAGACCGTGGGATGGCTTGCGCGAGGAATCCAGGCTAACCGCGCGGCCGCCGAAGCTGCCAAGCGCGGCGTAGAAGTCATTCCACTCAGCCGGTACACGTCGCGGCGGTTTGAACGAGAAGGCCTGATACTGGGATTCGCCGCCATTGATGGCAAAGAGTTGACGCGGGGTATTGAGCAGTTGGCGCGCACGCTGGAAGGATTGCACTGAAAGGATCACGCTGCCTGGTCTGGAAAAACTGCCGCAATTCTTTTCCCCCTTGTGCCATCAGATGTGATCGCCCGGCGTTGCGCTTTCATTTGCAATTCCTGCAAATGCTTCAAGAAAGCGCGATGGACGAGGCTGCGGAAGTGCTGTTTGAGTTGCACGATGCCGATGCGGCGGAAGGCATTTTCATCGGCAAGCGGAATGAAGCGGCAGTGGTCTCGTTTTTCAATCGCCATTTCCGGCACTACCGATACGCCCGTTCCAGCCGCCACCATCGCAATGATGGTGGTGAACTGGCCGCTTTCAAAAACTACATTGGGCTGCACACGCGCACGGCCGCAGGCGGAGAGGGTGTTCTCACGAAAACAGTGGCCTTCTTTCAAAAGAAGAAACGGGTCGTTCTCGATCTGCTTGAGATGCGCTTCGCGCTGTGAAGCCAGGCGGTGATTCTCCGGGACCACCAGGTAAAGCCTTTCCCGAAAAAGCTCCTGGCATAGACAGTTGGCGGCGGGCACGGGCAAGGCTAGGAGGGCCAGATCCACCGTGCCATGCTGGATGCGATCGAGTAAGTCGTGGGTTAATTCCTCCACCACACTGACCTGGACTCGAGGAAATTTGCGCGCGAAACTGGCCAGATACGCAGGGAGGAAGTAGGGCGCGATGGTGGGGATGGCTCCTATTACCAGCTTTCCACGCTCTTCTCCCGCCAACTCCTGAATCTGCAGTTTGGCGTCAGAAACCTGCCGCAGAATAGCTTCGGCGCGCGGCAGGAACGCCTCGCCGAATTGAGTCACCCGCACACTGCGGCCCAGGCGGTCAAACAGTTTGGTGCCAAGTTCATCTTCGAGCTTGCGGACCTGCTGCGACAGCGAGGGCTGCGCCAGGTGTTCCTGCTGGGCGGCGCGAGTGAAGCTGCCGGTCCTGGCCACGGCGCAGAAATATCGGAGCTGATGGATCTGCATTGCTAAAGGAAACCTCTATGCTTGGGATAGAAACTATATCTTAGACCTATGGGCGGGGCGGACGCTACAGTGGGAAGGAAAGGAGGCTTCATGCCTGAGAAGCAAAATGTGCCAGTGGTGAAAGCGGGCGACGTTACGCAGAGAGTGGGAGTTGAAGTGATCCGCGCGCGTGGCGTCGATGTGGAGAAGTTGATCAAGATGTTGATTGCCAATGCAGCCGCCGAATTTGCCAGCACCTATTACTACTACACAATCCTGAGAATGCATTTTGCCGGGCACGAGGATTACAAGGAGATCTGTGAAGACGCTCGTCTCGAAGACCGAGCCCATTGGGAGCTGATAGTACCTCGCATTTACGAGCTGGGTGGTGAACTGCCTAATGACCTTCCAGCCTTCCACGATCAAGCCGGTTGCCGCGCGGCGAAGCTGCCGGATCCGCCCACTGTCGTCAATATTCTGACTCTGCTGCTGGAGTCGGAGCGCTGCGCCATTCGCAGCTGGATTGAAATCTGCGACATGACGTTCGGAAAAGATCCGCGGACGTACGATATGGCGTCTCGCATCCTTAACGAAGAAATCGAGCACGAGGCCTGGTTCATCGAGCTGCTGGCGAAGGAGCGCGACGGCAAAACCATTCCGTCCGGACACTTCCGCCGCGGGGAGCCAGGACACGCGCCGTACAGCAAGAACGCGCAGTTCTACAACCCATAAAGCGGTCCTTCTGGTCCCGCTTGGCTTTCGAGCCGGGCGGGACTAGCTTGGGGAGATGAAGGCCGAACCCCCGGTATTCGACGTCGTCCTGCTGACACCCAGCGGGGAGCACGCCATTCGAGTACGCGGCGATGAACACATCTGGGGCGCAGCTCATGCCGCAGGCATTTCCTTGCCGGCGCTTTGCCATCAGGGCTATTGCCTGACGTGTGCAGGACGGTTGGAGAATGGAGGCGAAATAGACCAGTCGGATTCCCTGGTCTATTTTCCCGAAGATCGTGACGCCGGTTTCGTACTGCTGTGTACCGGCAAACCTCGCTCCGCGTTGCGGATTCGTACTCACCAGCAGAAACAAATGCGGGAACATCGAAAACAGCATAAGCTGCTGGCGCCGTATTCGTGGAGCAAGGATTGAGACCGCGAAAGCCCTGACGCGCAGCGCCATTTGAAGCTTCCACTGTTCCGTCATTTATACTTCCGCACATGCCGCCGATCGAGAAACACAAGCCCGGGTCTTTCTGCTGGATTGAACTCGCCACTACTGACCAGAACGCTGCCAAGAAGTTCTACGGTTCGCTTTTCGGATGGACTGTCAATGACTCTCCTATGGGACCTGGCGAGGTCTATTCCATTTTTAAATTGCAGGGCGGCGATGTAGCTGCCGCGTACACCTTGCGCAAGGAGCAGGTTGCGCAAGGAGTTCCTGCGCACTGGATGTTGTATGTCGCAGTAGAGAGCGCAGATGAAACCGCCAACCGTGCGGCCCAACTGGGCGGCAAAGTCGTGTGTCCGGCGTTCGATGTTTTCGACGTCGGCAGGATGGCCGTTCTGCAGGATCCGACTGGAGCTACCTTTTCCGTGTGGCAGACGAAGAAACACGCCGGCATCGGTATTGCCGGGGAGAACGCGACCCTGTGCTGGGCGGATCTGACTACTCCCGATCAGGCGCGGGCCGGGAAATTCTATTCAGATCTGTTTGGCTGGAAAATGATGAAAGACGAACACGACGAGCACGGGTACGTACACATCGTGAACGGCGAGGACTTCATCGGAGGTATTCCACCGACAAATCCGCGCACCGTGCATTTGCCTCCACATTGGCTGGCGTACTTCGCAGTTGGCGATTGCGATGCCAGCGCCGTGAAAGCCAAACAGCTTGGAGCGAGGTTCTATATGGAACCCATGACCATGGAAAACGTGGGCCGCTTTGGGGTGCTGGCGGACCCGCAAGGGGCGGCGTTCTCGATTTTTCAGTCGATGCCGCGCCAGCCGAAATAGCGAGTTTGGGAGGAGACAGTCTCGACGATTCTCATCAGCGACCACGAAAATGTCCGCGAGCTGCGGCTGAATCGCCCTCCTGCAAACGCAATCTCGCCAGACTTAATTGCCGATCTTACCCGGGCAATCGAAGTTGCGCCGCGCGATGGCGCCCGAGGCATTGTGCTCTCCGGCGCACCAGGGATGTTCTCCGCCGGGTTGGATCTGCCCCTTTGGGTAAATCTCGATCGCACGGCAGTTTCAAAGGCTTGGCATGAGTTCTATGATCTGCTGCGGGCGCTCGCCTGTTCGTCAATTCCAATCGCCGCGGCGATCACGGGACATGCTCCCGCCGGAGGAACCGTGCTCTCGGTTTTTTGTGACTGGCGATGCATGGCGCGCGGTAACTGGAAGATGGGCTTTACCGAAGTACAAGTGGGACTGCCACTGCCTCCCATCATTTTTCGGGTATTGAGGCGTCAAACCGGGGCACGTCAGGCCGAGCGGTTGTCAGCCGGCGGAGTTTTGCTGACGCCCGATGAAGCGCTAAGCATTGGTCTCGTCGACGAACTCGTCTCGGCAGAAGGGGTGGTCGAGCGTGCAATCGGTTGGTGTTCAAATCTTCTTAAATTGCCAGCTGCCGCGATGAGCGAAACCCGCCGCAAAGCTCGCGCGGATCTGGCGGCTATTTTTCAGGAAGACCTTGAACCGGAGATCGAGGGTGTGATCGCGAGCTGGTGGACAGATGAAGCGCAGTCCACGCTTAGGGGCGTGGCTGCAAAACTAACTGGAACGAAGCAAGCGTGAGTGCGACACATCGACACCGTTTATCTCTGTTTGCCTTGTGGCGAACGCGCATTAGAGAAGTGAAGCACAACCTTTGCGTGTGGATAGGGGTTGGCTCGATCATCTGGAAGTCTGACGCGGAGCTGCGCCTCGTTTCTTAAGAGTTCCGCTCCCTCTACCGCGGAGACCTGAGCGGGATTCCAGACTGGCAGTTCATACTGCTCGCCGGCCGCTCCAGAAACATCCAGTTCCAGGCGATCGCGAGTGCGTGACCACGACTCCGATATCACTCGGAGTCCTCGGCTGTTACTGCCTAGCGGAGGCAAGGCCGATGAAAAATCTACGTCAAAATCGTTTGCGATGCGAAGACGCAGCGTATTAGTGCCTGGCGATAGTAACACTCGCACCGCGACATGCTGATCCGCCTCAGTCTGTGCCACGCGAAAAGGAACTGCTCGACCATTCAGTTCAGCACTCAGCACCTTCGCGCGAGCACTGAGCGCGGGGGAGAACTCAACAGCATCGCCGGATGAGTTTTCGCCAGCGATTTGTAAAGAGATCTCGCCCACTCTCCTTCGATATTGCAACGAGAGGCTGGCCTCACCGATGTGCACGTTATTGACTGCAAGCGAAGGCCAGTCGCCTGGAATATGAGGAGTGAAGCTGAGGGTGCGGGAACGGCTATCGGCTTTCAATCCCAGGAGACCGCGAAGCATTGGATTGATGACCATGGCTGCGGACCAGATCTGATGCGGTGAACTGGTCGAAAGCGGCTGATAGTAATCACCGGACAAGACTTCGGTGACATGTCCGAGAGATCCATCCAAAGCCAGCAGAGCGTTGGCACGCAAGTTGGAGTAGGCGGCCAGGGCGCGATGATACCGGTACTCCCCAACCGAAGCCCAGCCTGTGAACAGCGGCCACACTGAACCGAAGTGATATCCGCCTGGATTGTATTTGGGTGATTGCGAAGAGATGATTCGCATGCCCCAGTCAGTCTGGTGATCGTGCCCCGCGAGCTGGCTGATCGTAGCGCCGGCCTTGCTCTCATCAACCAGGCCGAACCACATGGGAACCGTGGCCAAAACGCTTAGCTCGTCTACCTTTTCATTGTTCTGATCGAGAGCGAAGACAAAACGATTCTTCTCCGTCGACCAGAAAGCCTGGTTCAGCAGAGCCTTTTTACGCGCGAACTCTTCGGCGAGTTGTTTGCTCGTATCTTCCTTACCGAGCAGATGCGCGATGTTCGACAGTGACTCGAGTGCCTGGGTTCCCAACCCGCTTTGGTAGAACTCAGTCTTGACAGGAAGAAGCGGACCGCCCTCCACCCACCCGTGGCCGAACCCGAAGTTCTGAGGCCAGCCCTGGGCATCGTAGGTGGAACGGAGAAACTCGTACGCCTTCCACAAGCTCTCCCACTTCTGCTGCACGAAAGCCACATCTCCGCTGGAGGTGAGGTAATCCTGCATTGCGATGATGTATAGCGGTGTGGCGTCCACAGAAGCATAGGGATAGGGATAACCTTTGAACCAATCCACGAATGCGGCACCCTGGGAGATTTCGTGCGGTATCTTGCCGTCGGCGCGTTGGTACTTGCTGATGAAGTCCAGAGCGGTGCGCGAGGTGGCGAAGTCGCCTTCGGCATCGAGCGCCAGCGCAGTCCACATTGAGTCACGGCCGAAAAACCAGGCGAAACCAGGACGTTGACTCTGTCCTGATGTACGGTATCCGGCGATCAGCCCGGTTCCCAGGAACGGATTGTTAACCAGGCCTTGAACGACGCTAATCCGCGCCCAGTCGTAAGCCTCTTGAAGTTGCCGGTCGGGCAGTTCCAAGGAAACTGTGTGGTTCAGGTAGGTGGCGTAGTAATCCTCAGCGCTTTTCAGGAGTGATGAGTAATTCGAGGCAATGCGTTTGTATGTGTTCTCAGCTTCGTCGCGGCCATTGAGAGATGCAGCGATCACGATCTGCTTTGTGTCGTGACCCTGGTTAGTGATGCCCAGGTGAAAAGAGCTCTCCTCGGAAGCCGAATAATTTGTTTCATATTCAAGCCGCATGTCGGCAGCAGTGGGAGATCCAACGAAAGCCGAAAACTTCTTCTGCTCCTCGCCAAAATAGAAGGCGCGCAAGCCCGGTTCCCAGTTGATATACGTGCCTCCCAGCGCGGCCGGCCACTCAAGCTGGAAATCACGCTGAAATACCGCTTCTATTTCGAGCGGCTGCCGGGTTTCGATTTCGAACAGAATCACCGCTGCCGACTCGTTGATCGGGACAAAGAACGTCTCCCGGACTGTGAATGCGTCGCCCGCGTACACGATTGTGCTGGACTCGGGGCGCGCTGTGATGGTCCGCGCAAGGGATTCAGCCGGCAGCGCGCGGCCTTCAACATGGAAAACGAGATGGAAGTTCCGGAAGATTTTTAGCGGGTAGACCCAGGCCTCCAGAATTCCGCTTTCATTTCCAAACAGGCCCGCTCGGGTACCGACGGCAGAAACGAATTCCCACGGTCGAATGGTGCGAGTGAGTTGGAGTTTTGGGGAGGGATTCTGCGCGAACGCGGGTAAGACAAGAAGCACAGCGAGTATGACGGCACGCGTGAACATACGGCGTCGAGTTCTTGACAGCAGATGGGTCCGGTTAAACGCACTGACAATCGCGGTAAGGCGCGCGAAGATCATGTGGTTGCTGGAGTGGAGTAGCGGCGAATTCTAGCACAACCCGAAGCTTGGCTAATCGACCACAAACGTCGCGGTGTCGCTTCCAGCCGGGAATATCTGGCCGGATTTTCTTTGGGGTGTTGTTACGGATGCTCGTATCCTGAGGGGCATTTCCAAAATCCGGCTGCGCAAGTTCAAGAAAGGACGTTCGATGCACAAATGGAGTATTGCTGCCGCCACCAGAATCGAAACCGGGTATATCAGCAAAGAGAAGATTCTGTTGTGAACAAAGTTGCTCACATATTGATGGTCGAGATGCATGATTGGTTTATGGGTCAAGTAGATGCTGTAAGCGAGGACCGCTCCGGTACTTGCTTCGGGTTGGAAAGGAATTTTCTTCCAGTTCAGACTGCATATGAGAAGCATTCCAAAGCTCAAAGCCAGCAGGGGAAAGCCGATCACCGCGGTGGAGAACGAGTGCATGTCCCGGCAGATCCATACAGCAAGGGCCAGCGACGTAAGGCCCATCAAAAGAAGAAGGCTTTGGTTTGATCGAATGCGGCGCCACCAGTCCGGACGGAAAAGGCTGATGGCGGCGAGGAGAACGCCTACCAGCATCCCGTCGAGGCGAGCGTACGTCGGATAGTAGATCTTCTCGAGGTACACGGGCAATACGATTTTTTCTTCCAGAGCGCTGAGCGGCTTCACGTAATGAATCCAAAGGCAAACCCGAAGGAGCAAGCTGAAAGCAAAAACACAAGCTGAGAAGATGGACGTCTTGAAGACTGTGGGTTTTTTCATCAGCCAGGCCACGACCAGGGGCAAGATGAGATAGAAGTGCTCCTCCACACACAAAGACCACGCGTTTGAGAAGGCACCGGTGGCAAGCGAGTTCAGCCCGAAGTTCTGTGTGAAGGTCAAAAATTTCCACAACGGCGCAATGTTGGGCTGTTCGCGAAAACTACGAATCGTGAAATAGATAACGACAACCACGATGTAAGCAGGAAAAATCCTGAGAGCACGGCGAGCGTAGAAGGTGGCGAGTGAGATGCACCGATTCTGAGTGTATGGCCGCAGCAACTGCGAACCTATGAGGTAGCCGCTCAGCACGAAGAATAGATCCACTCCGATCCAGCCGGGCGGTTTGGTTCCGAAGGGATAATAAGATTGTGGAATGTGCCAAGTGATGACCAGAAGAATGGCAAGACTCCGCAGGAGATCCAGGCCCGGAGAGCGGGTTGTGTCCTGATGGGTCAATCAGTTGGTCTGGTGGCGCGCACTCTATGAATATCGATATCAGAGCCGCGCATCCTGACAAACGGGATTCAGGGCCGTGGATATGGACCTAGGTGCGTAGGAGTTCCGATCCGGTATGGTTTCTTTATAGAAATTTGGATGTGAGCCAGGAAATCGCGTCTCCGCCATTCCCCACTCGTCTCACATGCGTGAGAAGATGGTTTCCAGCCAGATCAGGGAATGTCAACGCTGGGTAGAAATTCACAGATCGGAGTTCGCGAACGAGTCTCATCCCCCCGGAGAAAATTCCTTCAATTACTCACCAGCACTTCACTGGTGCTCTCGCTGGACGACATTCTGCAACTGGCCAGGACTTCTTTGCTGAATGCTTTTCCTTTCTCAAATCAAGGCGAAACAGCACCCAAGCCAGGCAGCGACCTGGGCTTGGCCTTTGTGGATGTAGCGCGTGAATCGGGCCTGAACGCGAAAACAATTTACGGCGGAGAGCACAAGAACAAATATCTGCTCGAGACCACCGGCTGCGGCGTCGCCTTCTACGATTACGACAATGATGGCTGGCTGGATATCTTTCTGGTGAATGGCTGGCGTCTGGAAGGCTTCCCTAAAGGCCAGGAGCCCACTTCACATCTTTTCAAGAACAATCGTGACGGGACGTTCACAGACGTAACAACAAAAGCCGGCCTGGTGCACTCGGGCTGGGGACAAGGTATCTGCGTCGGTGATTACGATAACGATGGGTTCGATGATCTCTTCGTTTCGTACTTCGGTAAGAACGTGCTGTACCACAACAATGGAGACGGCACATTTACCGATGTCACAGAAAAAGCCGGAGTGGGCGGCGACGGCAAACGCTGGAACACAGGTTGCGCTTTCGTTGACTATGATCGCGACGGCAAGCTGGATTTGTTCGTTGCCAACTATATCGATCTGGACTTAGCCACTGCTCCTGTTCCGGAATCGGGCCCGTGTCTCTATAAGAGCATCATGGTCGCATGCGGACCGCCGGGTCTGAACGGCGGGAAGAACATCCTGTTTCACAACAATGGCGATGGGACATTCACAGATGTTTCCGAGCAATCCGGCATTCTGCAAGCAAGCGGCACCTACGGGCTCGGAGTGCTGACCGCGGATTTCGATAACGACGGCTGGCCTGATATCTACGTCGCGAATGATTCCACGGCGAGCGCCCTTTATCAGAACAAGAAGAACGGGAAATTCGTAGATATCGCGATAGAGGCGGGTTGTGCCCTCTCGCCGGATGGCAAGCCGCAGGCTGGCATGGGAGTTTCCGCTATCGACTATGACATGGATGGGAATCTCGACATTGTAAAGACCAATTTCGCCGGGGACACGCCCTCGCTCTACCACGCCCTGGGCGGCGCAAATTTTGAGGACGCCACCTTCGTTGCCGGCCTCGGCGCACACACCCAGTACCTGGGATGGGGTTGCGGCTTTTTCGATATGGATAACGATGGCTGGCCGGATATCTTGCTTTGCAATGGACACGTCTATCCCGAGGTGGAGCAGCTCAAAACCGAAGCCGGTTACGCGCAGAGAAAGCTGATCTATCGCAACTTGCGCAACGGGCGCTTCGAAGATGTTTCCATGCGCGCCGGCGCGGCGATTTCTGCTGCAGCAGCGTCTCGCGGCTGCGCTTTCGGGGATTTTGATAATGACGGGGATATCGACGTGGTCGTAAACAACGTAAATGATCTTCCGCAGCTCTTGCGCTGTGACTCGAACACCGGAAACAATTGGATCAAACTCAAATTGGAAGGAAAGAAATCCAACCGGAGCGGGATCGGCGCCAAGCTCCGCTGTGTTACGCGGCCGCTCGGGGAGACGAAGCCACATGCGCAAATGGACGAAGTGCGCAGCGGTGGAAGCTACTTTTCACAAAATGACCTGCGCGTGCACTTCGGAATCGGTAAGGCGGAGAAAGTAGATCTCGTTGAGATCCGCTGGCCCAGCGGACAAATCGACACGCTGAAAGATATGAAGCCGAACCAGCTAGTATTTGTGAAAGAGGGCGAGGGGATTGTGCGGACGATGCAGTTTCCGAGCAAGGCCAAATAAGAACGTAACTGCAAAATCAGGGACGGCAGTTAGAAATTCTCCACCATCCATACATTGGACGTCCCGTTGGCTTTCCAAATCGCAAGACGTCGGCCGTCCGGCGAGGGAATCGCCCAGCCCATCACCATGTTCTTATCTTCCAGCATGGGGCGGATGTTGCCTTTCAGGTCGATGTTCAGCAGCGCCCAGGTGTTCGTGTTGGTGTAGGCCGCGGCCCACAAGCTTTTGCCGTCAGCAGCCCAGTCGATGCTGGTCACACCCGCCCAAGCGGAAGAGCAATATTTTGCTCGGAACGGTTTTCGAATGAAAAAATACGGATCGTTGGGTCTTTGTCAGTGCTCATCTTGAGCGATCGCGCAAGCATTTTCCCATCCGGTGAAAGCGTCCAATCGTAGGGAAATGCATTTGCTCCGGAAAGCGCCGGAAGTGAAATTTCCGTAGTCGCTCCGTTCGCGGGATCGAAGCTGAACATCTTTACGCCCGACGTTCCGATTTCGCTGAAGAGACATAAAGTGGAGGGCGATCGGGCACATTGCTGATTGTTGATCCCAGGTCCTTCCAGAACACGCTGGGGCGGACCTCCGTTCACGGGAACTCGCATCATGCGCACCGTGGTTGAGGTCTCGCCCAGCTTAGGCATGATCAGGTAGATAAGCCAGGAGCGGTCTGGATTAAACCGAGCGATGGTCAGATCCTCATCGCCGCCAACCACCAGGTCGGGTGCCCCCTGATCGACACCCTGGCGGAATATGTGGTAGGGTCCGTCACGATCGGAGGTAAACAGAACAGCTCTGCCGTCGGGCATCCATTCGTAGGGAAAGTCCTGCCGCTCATCGAGGGTAAGCAGCCGCGGTGTACTCAGTCGGATTCCATTCGCCTGCAAGTCCACGATGTATACATCCCTCTGCAATGTTTGCCGCACAAAGGCCAGGCGCTTGCCATCGTTAGAGACAGTGATTGCCCCTATTCCTCCGGGTTCACTATTGCCCCTATTCCTCCGGGTTCACTAGTGATGCGTACCGGCGTGCCTGACAAGCGCTCGCTATGCTCATCAATTCCCACTGACCAGATGTTGTAATCGCCTTGATTGGGAGCCCGCTCCTGCAACGAGTAAAAGAGTCGCCCATCCTTGCTCCACGCCAATCCCGGGCCGAGGCGCGAGTCTGAGAAGAGCACCTCGGTTTGCGCTGCCTGCAGGTGACGCATCTCGATTTGTGCATCTGATCCGATCGTGCCGGGATGATAAGTGGCTCGTACATACACAATGGCGCGGGAATCAGGTGACCAGGGGGCGGGGCCGAAGTCGGTCTCGGACGCGTGGGAAAGGGTGCGCTGATTTTGCCCATCGGACTGCATGATCCTTAATTCCCGGCCCGTTTGTGTCTGGGTAGTGAAGGTAATGAGTGTGCCATCTGGCGAAACAGAAAGATTCCAGCCCGCATCCGCCAGTTTCCGCGGGGCTCCGCCCATGGTCGAGATCACCCAGATGCTCGGTAGTTCTTTTGGACCGGCGACCCAGGTGGCAGTCAGGTGAGAACTATCGGGAAACCAGCTCATGGGATCGGGCCGAATCCCTGCGGGAGCGGCACCGCATGAGTTTCGCCGGTGTCGATTTGCCGAAGATAAAGGCCGGTGTTGTCCGAGAAAGCCAGATACTTGCCGTCCGGCGAAATCACTCCGTTCAACACCGGAGCTTCGGCGGGATTGGCGGTGAGCCGCCGCTCCTGTGCTCTCGGCGCGGAAAAAATTTGCTTCGCCGCGTGAAATCCAATGACAACTCCAACCAGCAGCACGGCGGCGATTCCTACAGCGATGGGCCATCGCCTTCTTCTGATTGCTTTTTGAGTAACTTCCGGTGCAGCTCCGTTCACCGGACCAACGAATCGATATCCACGGCGAGCTACGGTTTCGACGAAGCGAGGGTTCTCGGCTGAGTCACCCAGGGCGTCACGCAGCCGGCGCACCGCCGCGTTGAGGCCATGATCGAAATCTACGAAAGTGTCGGAAGGCCAGAGTTTGGTGCGGAGGTCCTCGCGGCTGACGACCTCGCCCGGACGTTCGAGCAGAACGGTGAGAACCTGAAACGGCTGCTCCTGCAACTTGACCTTGGATCCGTTGCGACGCAGTTCGCCCGCCCGCAAGTCCGCTTCGAAGATGCCGAACTTTACCTTGCTCGTCCCATCGCCCGTTCCACTTGCACTGCCCGCCGCCATGAATCCTTCCCGGTTAGCCCGAAGTCTAGCAGAATGCAGAGATTTCCGACGCGTTAGGTAAAACCGTATCTATTTGACGGGCAACAACTTATTTCGTTATCGCAAAATGCTTCCCGGGTTACCCGCAGACCGTTGAGGTAGCCAGGGAGAAGTCTGAAGCTTGGCACTTTTCTAGAGAGATTTGCCATGCTTCAGATGTTTACGCTTCTTCTATTGTTAACGTTCCCGTTTCTTTCGGGAGCCGCTGATGTGCAGACCAGGGCGAATGGGAATTCACAGGTGGTTGTTTCTGTCTATAACGATGCCAAGATGTCCATGAGAGACTTGGCAGGCGCGGAAAGCTGGGCGTCAAATATTTTGTGGCAAGCTGGGTTGAATCTGGTGTGGCGGAACTGTGGACATGGTGCTGGGCACATAACAAGACATGTCGACTGTGATTCGCCCGGGAGGATTGCTCTGCGGATAATTCCGGGACCGGCCCATCCTACTCAGGATTCGATCTTTGGCGTTGCTTTCCTTGCGAGCGATGGGACTGGGAAGTACGGCGATGTTTTCTATCAGCCGGCAGTGCAACTGCACAAGGAGTTAGGCGTAAGGCTCGCCGACGTAATGGGAGGTGTGGTGGCCCATGAGATCGGACATCTTCTGCTCGGGTCCCACGCGCACGCGTCCGCCGGAATCATGCGCGCCCAGTGGCATGGCGAAGACCTGCACAAGCTGGTTAAGGGCGAATTGTTGTTTACGGCCGAGCAAGCTGCTCAAATGCGGACTACGGTGGCGAGGAATCAGCAAACGCTTGAAACACAGTTGGAGCTAAACCAAGGGAGTTACTGAACCACTGTGTCTGTCCGTCCACTTGTCTTTGTGGTCCCCGCGACAGATGATCCGGAGCCTTCTGTCAGGGTGTCAATGGTATCGACCTTGACATCGCTGAATCGTTCCGTTGACCCGTTAGGCCAGCGAATCTGCACCCATTCAATTTTGGCAGCGGTTCCCAAACCGAAATGCAGCCGCATGTCGTTATTGGAGTCGTAACTCGATCCGCTGCGAACTTCATCGACCAGCGTCCGGGCACCGACTTTGACCGACACACGCGCGCCAATGCCGTCGCGGTTGGATTTTGTGCCGATCACTCGAATGCCGACCCAATGATTTGCTGATAGCACTTGATTCACGAGGAGACTCGGGGGCGCATTCATATTGCTGATCACGGCAGAAATGCGGCCATCATTCCAGAGGTCGCCAATGGCTAAGCCTCTGCCCGACATCGCAGTCGTGATGCCTGGTCCTGCCTCGTTGGAGATGTCACTGAAAGTCCCATTGCGATTATTGCGGTACAGGATGCGCGGCTCCTGGTAGTTGCTGCCCAGGTGCTGTTTGTCCACTTCCGGGTACACGTGTCCATTCACCACGAGTAGGTCGGGCCAGCAATCGTTGTCGAAATCCAGAAACATCGTTCCCCAACCCAGGTATTGAGTGTGCAGGCCAAGTCCCGCGGCATAAGTCACGTCGTCAAATGTGCCACCTCCGTTGTTCCGATAGAGCGTGGCTGTATCGTCGGAAAAATTGGTCTTGAAGATGTCGAGCTTTCCATCTCCATTGAAGTCCGCGATGGTCGTGCCCATGCCCGCCTGCTCACGGCCATCTTCGTTGAACGCGGCACCAGCGGTCACGGCCACATCAGTGAACGTCCCATCACGATTGTTGTGGTAGAGAATGCTTGGCGTGCTGTCACAAGCCACGTAGATATCTGGCCAGCCGTCATCATCGAAATCGAATGTCGAAACGCTGAATGCGTAATGGCCTGATGTCTGATCGATGTGCGCTTTTGCGCTGACGTCCTCGAACTTTCCCTGACCTCCGTTGTGGTACAAGATGTTCTTTGACCCGGGAAGCCCGCGCGGTCCACACATCACCGGAACTCCCTTCCACACGCAGGAAGAGCGATCCCCCGGGCCGGGAGCAGTGGACAGATCGAAATCCACGTAGTTAGCGACCATTAGATCGAGAAGACCGTCGCGATCGTAGTCCACAAATGCGCAACCCGTGCCCCACGCTTTGCCGTTTCCGGCGACTCCAGCCTTGTCCGCGACATCAACAAAGCTAGCGTGCTGGTTGTGATAGAGCCGATTTTTCCCGTAATAGGTGACGTAAAGATCTTCCCATCCGTCGTTGTCGTAGTCGCCCACACAGACACCCTGGCCCCAACCGCCGGCGGCGAGGCCAGCTTTTAACGTGACATCCATGAACGTTCCGTCGTGGTTGTTTCGGTATAGATGATTGATTGGGGCTTGGCCTGTCGGAAATCCCTCGAGTGTAGTGCCGTTCACGACGAAAATATCCGGCCAGCCGTCGTTGTCGTAGTCGAAGATGGCAACTCCGGTACCGGTGGTCTCGATGATGTACTTTTTGGTATCGACTCCGCCAAAGACAATTTTCGCGGTTAGGCCGGCCTTTTCCGCGATGTCTGTGAAATAGGCGATTTGGGTTTTATTCGATTGTTGGGCAAAGGAGATCTGCAGAAAAAGAATGATCGGAGAAATCCATACTCGACGTCGCAGAGAGCCCACCCTCATGGCTATTCGACCATAGTACTATTTTGTAAAGATGCGCTTCCCGTGGCTTCTAGTACCGGTTTTGGCCGGCACCGTGCTTTTCAGATTTGCAGGCGGCGCGAAGGCTCAGAATCCTACTGGCAAAATCGACGCTACGTATCAGAACGGGGTAGCGGCGCTAAAACGAGGCGACCTTGCGTCCGCGCGCACTGCATTCGAAAAAATTATCAAACTCGCGCCGCAGATTCCCGAAGCCCACAACTCACTCGGCTGGGTACTGCTGACACAAGGTGACACCGACAATGCGATCGTACAGTTCCGAACCGCGCTGAAGCTCAAGCCCGCGTTCGTGCAGGCCCACATCAACCTGGCGAACGCTCTTTCACAGAAAAAGAATTTGGAAGAGGCTGCCGCCGAAGCTCGTACGGCGGTCACAATTGCCCCGAAGGATTCCGAGGCACATCGCACGCTGGGGCGGGTGCTCAGCCTTCGCGATGATCCTGAAGGCGCGATCTCGGAATTCGGACGTGCGCTCGAGATCGAACCGCAGCGTCCTGATCTGCACGATGAGCTGGGCTCGCTGCTGGCACAGCAAGGACAGATGGATGCTGCTGCCGGAGAATTTTCGGAGGCGTTGAAGCTCCAGCCTAACCTGGCCTCAGCCAAACTTCACCTCGGCGTGGTGCGCTGGCAGCAAAAGCAACTGGACGAAGCCCAGCAGTTGTTGCAAAGTGCGGTGCAATTCTCTCCCCAAAATCCGCAGGCACACTTCTACCTGGGCTGCGTGTTGCAAGACAAGAATCAGCGGGAGGATGCAATTCGGGAGTTGCGTATTGCGGTGCAGCTCCAGCCAACTTTTCCCGACGCGCAAACCCAACTTGGCTTGAACCTGCAACGGGTGAGTGACGCTGAAGGCGCAGTGGCGGCATTTCGTGAGGTTGTAAAACTCCAGCCCGAAAGCGCGAATGCGCACAACAATCTCGGTCTCGCGCTAATTCAGCTCGGCGACGCAGCTAATGCCATTCCGGAGTTTGAAACTGCGCTGCGCTTGCATCCGAACGATGCAAGTTATCGCACTAATCTGGGTACAGCGTATCTGCAGCGAACTGATTTCGATTCCGCCATCCGGGAATTTAAGACAGCGCTGGAAATCGCGCCCAAGGACGCCACCCTGCATTACGACCTCGGCTTGGCCTTGAAATTTAAAGACCAGCTTCCAGACGCCATCGTCGAATTTCAGAAGGCCGCAGAACTCGATCCCGCTCAAGCGGATGTGCATTACACGATGGGCATAACCTTCTGGCAACAGGGCAAATTCGATGAGGCAGCAAGCGAAATGCGTTCAGCGCTTCAGGCAAAGCCGGATTACGCCGAAGCCTATTACATGCTGGGAACAGTGTTGAAGCAGCAAAACAAGTTGCCGGAAGCCGCAGCTGCTCTGCGCGAGGCGGTACGCCTGCAGCCGGATTTTGCCGGTGCGCATACGACACTGGCGGCGGTGCTGCGGCAATCAGGAGACGCAAGTGGCGCAGCCGCAGAAGCGCGCCTTGCCGGGGAGATCAGCAAAAATAAAGACAGTTTTCAGGCCGCCACGTTCGACACAAATTCCGGGCGCAGATTGCTTAATCTTGGAGACCTGGAAGGCGCCATTGCCCAGTTTCGCTCGGCTATCTCCCGGGCGCCCACCTACGCTCCAGCGCATTTTCATCTGGCGGAGGCGCTTAAACGGAAGGGTGAAAGCTCGGAAGCGCAGAAAGAATTCCAGCGGGCAGCTGAATTGGACCCACGCTTCAGGCCGTAGTTGCAGACGGAAACTATCCTGACGCTCTGCGCTCGGACACGATGCCACGTCAGCCTCATGCTTTGAAGAAGATCTCACGGCGCGGGAGACTATCACGAGAGATATTTGACCGTTGTCTGGATCAGGCCGGTGGTTCCCTGGTAGGGGTCGCCGGGACTATCGAATTCCATTGAGCAATATCCCTTGTAGGCGTGTTGCTTCAGATATCCGAAGGTCTTCTCCATGTCGACACGAGCGAGTTTGCCATCCTGGCCGAGTTCCATGGCTTTCACATGACAGATGTTGTAGGCCTTGGCAAACATGGCGTCGATTCCAGAGTAGCCTTGCTCCGGGCCTTTGGCGGCGAGGGTGTTGCAGAAGTCGGGCAAAGCGCGAAGCCAGGGGTTGTTCACTTTTTCGATCAGCTTCACCAGAAAGGAAGGATCTTCGCTTACAGGATTGTCATTTTCGAGATTGACAAGGACGTTCTTTGAGGCGGCGTAGTCGACGACGCGAGCAAGACTATCGGCAGTACGGTCGAGATCGGGTTGGGAGTCCGCTGCGGGATGCAAGTTCGTGCGCACGCTGATGGAACCGATGGCGGCGGCGACATCGATCCATTGCTTGCTGAAGGCGATGGCTTTTTGGCGCTCGGCACGGTCGAGAGCATAGGGACTGTGAGTGCCGTCGACGGACATGTTTACGACCTTCGCTCCAGATTTATCCAGGGCTGCGCGAAAGGTGTCCAGGTACTTCGGGTCCATCGAGGGGAAGGGTCCGGTCCACGGCTCAATCTTGTTGATGTTGAATTTCTCAACCATGTGAGCGGCAAAATCCTTAAGTTCGATGGCGGGATTGCCGCTCTTGTGCTCCTTGCCGGCGATGAATTCACGGAAGGGATATGAAGCGATGCAGATGCGTTCACGCGGCTGCGTAGGAAATTCCAGGCTGGGAGCAGAGTTGGTGGCGAACGTCGGGGCGAGCAGAGCGCCAGCACCGGCGGTTGCGCATTGCGTGACGAATTGTCTGCGGGAAATCAAATTAAGCGCAGAAGTCTAGCAGAAATTGGAATGCAAGCAGCCGATCAGTCTAACGTCTCATTTTTCAGCAACTCTGCAGGGCGTGCGCGGCACCACCAAGCCTTCCCGCCGCAGCATCTCGCCGATGGTGCTCGCCGCCGGCCAGCGCCGTCCCGGCTGATCGCGCTCCAGAATCCGCTTCAGCTTCCGCGGCCCCCAGCGCATGTGCGCCTGCCGCAGCTCTAACACCAGCTGCTCGATCTCCGCCGCCGTCTGATTGGGATGATGCCGTGCCGTCCGGTCCAGTTCCGCCAGTCCCCTCACCCCTTGCGTCTGGTATCGTCGCAGCCAGAAATAGCCGGTCTCCCGCGAGACCCCGAAGCTCTGGCACACATCCCTCATCGTCTGCTCATGCTGCTCATACTCAAAGACAAACCGTAGCTTCTCTTCCATCACACTGCTCGCTTTCCAGGGCATGCTCTGCTTCTACATGCCGGCTTCGTTTTACGAGAGTGTCAGGCATGCTCCCGGTCTGTTCTGTCGGGATGCTCCCGGTCTGTACCCCCTGAAAGAGGTATCCCCTCCCTGTGGTGATCTTCAGGAATCATGGGGTTAGCGGGAGAACCCGAGCAAAATCTTTGGAAAGAAATGAGTTGCAGGCAAAATCTAGAAAAACAAAGACTTAGAATCACAGAATTAAACCTCCACAGCAATCAAAGGTACTACTTACCTTTATTGCGCAAGTCGAAGAGTGAGGTCAAGGGAAATCGGTGGGCTACTAGCGGGGTCCGACAATCATCGTGTTATTTCTGCTGGCTGCTGCCCCTTCTCAGAGTCATACTCCTTCTGCCAACAGACCCTCTTTCCGATACGTCCAAAGGTGCTTCGCTATTTATTCGCCACGATGTTAACATCCTGTGAGCTGCAGCTCTCCGATTTCCACAGCAATCAACAACAACTCACCGAAAGGAATTGGCGGTGCCAATGTTATCTTCGCCACAGTTGGAAAAGAAAAGATTCATCGACCTGTTCTGCGGGATCGGCGGTATGAGGCTGGCCTTCGAAGCTGCAGGCTGTGAGTGTGTCTTTTCGTGTGACTGGGACAAGTACGCGCAGATCACCTACAAAAAGAACTTTGGAGAACTTCCGAAGGGTGACATACGCAAGGTTTCTGCGTCAGATGTTCCTAATCACGAAATTCTAGTCGGCGGCTTTCCTTGTCAGCCGTTCTCGATCTCAGGTGTCTCAAAAAAAAATAGTCTGCATGTGCCGCACGGCTTCCGCGACAAGACACAAGGCACTCTGTTCTTCGAGATCAAACGAATAATCGCCGAGAAACGCCCGCACGCCTTCGTGCTCGAAAACGTGAAACATCTGCTCAGGCACGACAAAGGAAAAACGATCGATGTGATCTACGAGTCGTTACGCGATGATTTGAAGTACCGAGTCTATCCCCCCATTGTCTTGGACGCAAAATCGTTTGTTCCTCAGCATCGAGAGAGGGTTTTTATCATAGGATTTCGGGAGCCCATGAGGTTTTTTCCGCCGATAATACGAGACCGGGAACCAAAGTTTCGGAAAATATTGGATCAAGAGCCGCCTGAAAAATACATACTCACGGAACACTTGTGGCGCTACCTGCAAGATTATGCGAAGAAGCATCGGGCTGCAGGAAATGGCTTTGGATACGGGCTTGTCGATCTGGATGGTGTTTCAAGAACTCTGAGCGCGAGATACTACAAGGATGGCTCGGAGATATTGATTCCGCGCGGACCTAACCAAATTCCGAGACGCTTGACACCCCGGGAGTGCGCAAGACTTATGGGGTTTCCCGAATGGTTTCAGATTCCTGTCTCGGATACCCAAGCCTACAGACAATTCGGCAATTCAGTCGTCGTGCCCCTTGTGACTGTGGTTGCTCGGCAAGTGGTCAGGGCACTCGAAAGCCCAACGGATGGAGAAACACAATTTCCTGCGTTCAGACCCAAGCAGCTCTCCTTAACAGCGGTATCATGAAGTTTCATGAACGCTAAGCAAGCTGCTCTGACCACGCTCTTCGAAGAGTTCTCGGCAAAAATGCCTGATAACGACGCGCTTGGTATCGAAGGGGCCAACTTGGTTGCCGCAAAGTTGGGCGGCACAGTTGATGAAATAAAAAAGAACTTTAGCGCCTTTGTCTTTGAGACAGAAAAAACGATCTACCAAATTTATAAGATCCACGAAGAAGCCGCAGGAGACGGGGTTCTTGCGAAATTCCTCGCTGCGAATCGTGGTAGGCCAATATATCGCCTGTTGGATGCGTTCTATCTTTCAATCGCCCAGTCGCGAAAATCGCGGGCCGGTAAGGCGTTCGAGGGTATCATCAGGGGCCTATTCAAACAGTGCAACTATCCATTCGATGAGAACAAAGTCATTAATGGCAAACCAGATTTCATTATGCCTTCCGAAGATCACTTCCGTACACACGCTGCGGATTGCATTATCTTTACAGCGAAAAGAACGGTTCGGGAGCGTTGGCGTCAGATCGTGACAGAAGGCACACAAGGAGCAGCGTTCTTCTTAGCCACCTTGGATGACAAGGTAACAAGTGAGCAGATCGGAGAGATGCGAAAGAAGAAGATTTACTTAGTGGCTCCGGCTACGTTGAAGAATTCGACAGTCTACCAGCACGAACCCAACGTGATTTCATTCGAAGATTTCTTTGCCGACCATCTGGATCCTGCCGTTTCGAGATGGAAGAGGCATAAGATTATTTGAAATTGGTCCTCCTCAAATGGCTGATGTCCTCACACCGAAACAGCGCAGCTTTAATATGTCGCGGATTAGGGGCAAGAACACCTGCCCTGAGATTACTGTCCGGAGATTGCTGCATTCACTAGGACACCGATTTCGGCTCCATGTGCGTGGTCTTCCGGGTTGCCCCGACATTGTTCTACCGAAGCGCCGGGCCATAATCTTCGTCCACGGCTGCTTTTGGCATATGCACAGGTGCCGTTTTGGCAAGGTTACTCCCAAGACTAACGCTGCGTTTTGGCAGCGTAAGCGCAGGGGCAACGTACAACGCGACAAAAAGAGTCGTCGCCGTCTGCGAAAGGAGTGGTCGATTTTGACAGTCTGGGAGTGTGAAGCTCGAGACGAGAAGCGACTTTGCCTCAAGCTAAGCAGGTTTCTATCCTAAGCTTTAGAAAGAGGCCGACTCGCGCTCTTCGTTCTAGCCGACCAGAAGGCCGTAACCTAGGATTGGGCAGAAACCATTTCTGAATGAGCCGAATCACCCTAGACTACCGGCCAACTCTGACCCTTGGAGTTCAGCAATTCGACTAAAGCAATCGAACTGGTCAGAGAGTGTCCGGTAGACTTTTTCGATTTCTTCTGAATAGGTCCACTGTTTGCCAGTGTAAAAAATCTCGCGCACGCCTGATGCTAGAGCAATTGCCAAACACTGAAGGCAGGGGCGCAGATTCACATACATTATGGAATCACTTGTACTGGCTCCCCGCCTTGCGGCATCAGCAATTGCACCCTGTTCGGCGTGAATGCAAATGCACGTTTCGTACCCGCTGCCGGTATCTCCGCCATTTATGCATCGAGGACAACCCGCATCGCGGCAGTCTACCTGAGCTTTCGAGACACCATTCCAGCCGACCGCGACAACCTGTCCCTGCTTAACAATCAATGCTCCAACGGCGCGGCGGGCACAGTTCGATTTGCGTGCGACATCGTTCGCCATTGCCATGAATGTCTTGTGGTCTCCAGCTTGTACTGCTTTATGGCTTTCCTGCAGATGCGTTTCCATGTCCGGGTCTTTCCGCTTTGTTCCGCTGCAATTGTTCAATTTGTTGAGAGATCTCCTTGAGACGGGCCTCGTGACGATCTTCGAGTTTCTTCTCTAGCGTTTGCTCTAACTGGAGTTCCCGCTGGTCGCGACCTCCTATGCATTTGTCCACTAGGGAAGCTCCCAGCGGAGCAAAAATTGCCAATAGGGCCACCACGACAGCCGCGACGGTAGCCCAAAGAAGCAGTCTTTCTTTAAAGGACGTAAATGCTCTTTCTGCGGCTCTCTCTGCCGTCGCCTCTATGTTTAGGAAGGTTGGAGCTAAGTATGCTCCTACTTCGTCTTTGACGCGAGAAATGTATTGCTCTCTGTCGTATTTCCAAGACTTATCCGCCTTAGGCGACACCGGGCACCGGTGAAAGCTAATGCGTAGGAATGGGGCTCCCGGCTTTACGATAAAGTTCGCCCGACCAAAGTTGATCAGCGTGCTTGAGATTGGACCTTCGAACCCTGGGTCGATAACGCCAATATTTAGGGCGAGAATGCCTTTCCTGCAAAGTTCATTCTTCAATAAAGCGTGGCCCGTAATGTTCTTGAGTAACTTCAGAGATTCCTTCGATACAACACGAACCGTACCGCCAGGGGCAAATTGTACTCAGAGCATTCTGATGAAACCCCTGCTGGAATGATCTCGCCAATGGATAGATCATAGGTAGATGCACGATAGAGGTTCTCGTCAGTGCTGTTTTCTACTAAGGCAAGGGACTTGATTTCCTCTCCCGATAGTAGACTGAGTGGTTGAGTAGTCATGCTGCATATTCTCGCAGAATCCAGGATGCCACGGCATCAACTAGTTATCAGAGGACTGTGCAATATCTCTGTCCGCTTCACATGACAGTCTGCCTTCGCTCGGGGACAGCCGAAGGCGGCTGTCCCCACACGAGCCTTCAAATCTCGAAGACTCGGTACACCGCCGGGGGTTACTGCGATTTCAGCAGAGTGATCGCCACATTGGCCGCGAGAATCCCCGCCGTCGTGCGCCCATCGAGCTTGCCGTGGTGGGCGTGGCCGTGGATGATCAAGTTCGCGCCGTGGCGGTCTACTACTTCGGCCAGGCGCGACGTGCCGAGGAAAGGGTAGATTTTCGGGGCTTCCCCCTCCACAGTCCCAACGATGGGAGAGTAATGAAGCACAACCACGCGGCTTCTTCGTCCGCAGCTATGACATGGCGCGCTCCAGCTTAAGCGCCTCATCGATGGAGGCTCGCACAAAGGTCTTGATCTCCGGCTCGCCGAACGCGGTCAGCACACCGCGGGCGAAGCCGCGGACGAAGCCTTTGGTTCCGGCGAGCCGACGCCATCGCGCTCGTAGGCGCTGCCGTCGAGGACTTTGATGCCTTCGTCGGTCATCATCTTCATCAGCGCCCGGCGGGGCGGGATATCTGCGTCACCACTTACGGCACCCTTCGCTTCGCTCAGGGCAGGCTAAGAACCTGAAGTCGTGCCCTGACACGAACCCGGAGCCGAGTTTCGCGGCGGGTGGGGGCAGTCCACAAAATGCAGAGATCCTTCGTTGAGAGTCTTGCGCGAGCGCAGGGCTTCGCTGCATCAGATGTAATGAAAACCAAAAAAGCGTGCCTCCAAGGGTAGAGTACGTGCTCGAAGCACAAGCCCTGAAGGAGGCA
>QIAA01000135.1 GCA_003224905.1 Acidobacteriota bacterium | reverse complement strand
CAGCGTCGTGAATGCGGTTATCGGGGGATGGCAGGTGAGCCCCCTCGTCAGTTTCCGTACGGGTTTCCCGCTTCCCAGTTTTGGAGCAGATAACTCCGGCACCTTCTCGCGAGGCGCGCGGCTAGACTGCAACTCCATCCCAACGGTTA
The DNA here is from genome assembly GCA_003224905.1 of Acidobacteriota bacterium. Taxonomy (GTDB): domain Bacteria; phylum Acidobacteriota; class Terriglobia; order Terriglobales; family Acidobacteriaceae; genus QIAA01. The sequence goes on along the minus strand of QIAA01000135.1, from coordinate 9,688 downwards.
CCCCAGACGCAGCGATCCCGGGAGTAGGTGTTCAGTGGTTCACGAACAATGGAAACTTCACCCAACCTGCAGCCGGCACGTTCGGCAATTGTGCGCCGCAAATCGGCGCTTTGCGCTCTCCGCGTTTCACCAACCTAGACCTGAGTTTGCATAAGGACTTTCAGCTCACCGAGCGATTCAGGTTGCAGTTCCGAACTGACTTCATCAATGCTTTCAATCATGTCCAGTTGGACGCACCCAACATGGGCTTCGGATCCACGATGGGGCAGATTACAACTGCCGAGCCGCCAAGGAACATACAACTGGCGCTCAAGCTCTACTATTGATTCTAAGCACGTATAATCAGGCAGGCGCGCACCGCGCCTGCCTTAATTTTTGGGCCGAAATTGTCGGACAGGATTTTCTGAACAGCTTCCCTGTAAACCAAATGTCGAGGTTTTTCCCAAAGCCAGCGGTTTTCCTCCTAATGGCCTCCTTCTGGTCCGGTCAACTGATTCTCGCTCAGCAGCCGAAAGTCGCTGCGGCATCCGGGCCTGGCTTGTCACCGGAGAAAGCGATCAGTCTGGCGGAGCAAGGCCACTGCCGCGAAAGTCTCTCTGCTCTCAAACGTGCGATGGCCGCCCAAGTCCCGGCAACAACCAAAAAGAACGCTGGCGTAGTTGGACTGCGGTGCTCGCTGGCGGTGGACGATCGCGACTCCACAGCTGACTTTATTCGGCTGCTGAACAAGCAGTTTGCCCGGGATCCTGACGTACTTTTTGTGCTTGTCCATGCTTACTCCGATCTATCGACGCGAACCGCTCAGGACCTCGGCCGTACGGCGCCGCAATCGCTTGCTGCTCATAAGCTCAACGCTGAAGCCCTCGAAGTGCAAGGGAAGTGGGAACCAGCTCAGCTTGAATACGAAGGCATCCTCGAAAAAGAACCCAATGCGCGCGGCATTCACTTTTTGTTAGGCAGGCTGCTGCTCTCGCGGCCTGATGTCGGGCCCGACGCAGCAGAACGCGCGCAGCAGGAATTTCTGAAGGAACTCCAGATTGATCCAAACAATGCCGGCGCCCAGGATATCCTGGGAGAGCTTGCCCGGCGTGAGGAGAAGTGGGATGAGGCTATCTCGCGATTTTCCCAAGCCGCCAAGTTAGATCCTAATTTCGCGGAGGCCTACCTGGGCTGGGGGATGTCTCTCGTCACTGTCAAAAGATACGAAGAGGCAATTCCGCCGTTGCGTGCGGCGGCGCGCCTTGCGCCTGGCAATCCAGCCGTCCATCACGCCCTCGCTACGGCCTTGGAGCGATCCGGGCACAAGGAAGAAGCAGAGAAGGAATTCGCTATTCACCGCAGCCTCAATTCTGCGAACATGGGGCCAACCTCTGAGAGGCCACAGTAGTTTGTTTTTAGTCCCGTCGGTGCTGATACTGGATAATCTGAGGGTTTGCTCGGCATAGGCTGAATGACAATGCCAAGTGGGATTCGTGCGCCGCAACTTACACGGCGCGATTTCTTCTCCAGGATAGTGGTAGGGGCGTTGCTGGTGCCGCGATGGCCGGGACTTGCCCTGCCTCAAGCGCCGCAATTTCCCTTCGAGGAAATTCTTCCTGAGAAGAGTGGAATCCGATGGGTTCATTCGAGCGGGAAGTCCCCCCAAAAATATCTTCCGGAAAGCTCAGGCGCAGGCTGCGCATTTCTTGACTACGACAACGATGGCTGGATGGACATTTACCTGGTGAACAGTGGCAAGTGCGATTTCTTTACTCCGGCCCACCCGTTGCGCAACGCCCTCTACAAGAACAATCGCGACGGAACCTTCACCGACGTAACTGAAAAGGCCGGTGTGTCGGGCGGCGGCTTTGGTCAGGGCGTTGCGGTGGGGGATTATGACGGCGACGGATTTTGCGATCTTTACGTGACTCAGTATGGCCGTAGCATTTTGTTTCACAACAATGGAGATGGCACCTTCTTCGATGTAACGGAAAAAGCCGGCGTGGCCGCGCCCGGTTGGGCTTCCAGCGCCGTCTGGTTCGACTACGACAATGACGGCCGTCTCGATCTATTCGTCGGGCGCTTTGTAGATTTCAGCAAGGAACTGAACAAACCCTGCGGAATCCACGAAGATGGGCGCCTTCACTACTGCATTCCCAAGGTTTATTCGCCCATGCCCAGCTGGTTGTTCCACAACAATGGTGACGGCACGTTCACTGACGTCAGCCGCGAGTCGGGAGTCGCCAGTCACCTCGGCAAGGTATGGGGGGTGGTGGCGACCGACATCAACAACGATGGACTGATGGACCTTTGGGTGAGCAACGACACTGTCCCCAATTTCCTGTTCGCCAATCGTGGCAAGGGGAAATTCGATGACATCGCAACGACCGCCGGCGTTGCTTACAGTGATGGCGGCCGGGCGCGATCCGGCATGGGCGTGGACTCTGCTGATTTCAGTGATGACGGATGGATGGGCTTGTTCGTGGCTAACCTCGACCGCGAAATGTTCGCCATATATAAAAACAATCATGACGAAACATTTGACGACCTGGCGCTTCCCACGGGCATCGGCAAAGCCACCAAATTCATGAGCGGATGGGGTTTGAAGTTTTTTGACTATGACAATGATGGCAACCTCGATCTGTTGCTCGCCAACGGCAATCCGGACGATCTCATCGCTTCACTCCATGGCGAGGTCACCTATGAAGAGCCGCTGCTGTTATTCCACAACACTGGGAAATCGTTCGAAAACGTCAGCGCACAAAGCGGTCCTTTGTTTTCTAGGCCACTGTCCTCGCGCGGATTAGCGCTCGGCGATTTCAATAACGATGGCGCAGTCGATGTCCTGGTTTGCCTCAACGACGGTGCTCCGCTGCTGCTGCGGAACAATGTCGGCAACCAAAATCATTGGCTGGGAATAAAGCTGGTTGGCAAGAAGGCGAATCCTGACGCGGTGGGCGCGCGCATCACTTATCAGGCAGGCGATCTGAAGCGCAGCCGCATGAAAGTTGGCAGCGGCAGCTATCTCTCCTCTCATGATCCACGCATCGTTCTTGGGTTGGGCAAGCGCGACAAACTCGACTGGCTGGAAATTAAATGGCCTCTTCCAAGCGGAGGTGTCGAGCGCTTCACCGATTTGCCGATCGATCGCTACATTACGATTGTTGAGGGCGAAGGGAAATGGAGTGCTTCCGCCGGCCAGAAATAGCTCTCGCGACGGATCAGCAGCCTGCCAGAAAGCGGAGACTGGGATTCGTGTCCAGGGTGACATCCTTGGGTGCTCTTAGGCTATACATCAACTTGTCATCCGCAGTTACCAACAATGCACTAGTGCGAATGAGCCGCTCGAGCACTTTTCGAGCAGATTTCATGAGCCGTGGCTTAACAACTGCGGAGCCCAAAGGCGGAAGCCGAAAACTACTGCGGCAATTTGCAGTAAAATAAACCTTCCCAACGCCGGGATGGCGGAATTGGCAGACGCAGCGGACTCAAAATCCGCCGGTGCTTAGCACCTTGGGGGTTCAACTCCCCCTCCCGGCACCAAGCTTGAACAATTCTCTTCGCGCTGTTGCGCCTTGTTCCTTAGCAGGCACCCACACTTCGGCATTTTTCATACTCCGTCGTGGTTCTCGGACCATGCGCAACCAATGTGGCATTAGAGTGAAGAGCTTTTTCGTTGACTTCGCTCCATTAACAAGAGCATAATCCGTGGCGGTTTGGGAGAGCCTAGCTGCTCTCAAGCCTTGTACGTTGTTTAACGATCTTCCTCCACTCTCCTGCTCCAATCAGGCATTCGAAGAGAAACACATGCGACCCGCAAGTCTGGTAAAAAGAGTTCTATTACAATTCTGTCTCTCTCAGTCCACTCACCCATAGGACGGCTTTGAAAACAAAAGCTAGCCTGAATTAGGAAGGAATATTATGAGACGGTTCCTGCTGATCGCCAATTCATCTCTCCTTGTTGCGGCGTCGGTCGCGTTTGTGACTCTCGCCACCACGGCTCATGCCCAGACCATCACCACGTTCGATCCGGCCAATTCAACTTCCACAGTCCCGCAAGCCATAAACATTTTCGGCCAGGTTACAGGGTATTACACCGACGGGACGGGCGGACATGGCTTTGTGCGGCAGCGAAACGGACAGATCACGAAATTCGATATTACGCAAGGAAATCCTGGCGGGCCAGTTTTCGCCCAAGACATTAACCCTTCAGGCCAGATCGTTGGATATTTCTTCTCTGAAATCACCACTCGGGGCTTCCTCCGTCAACCCGATGGATCAATCATCATTCTCAGTGCTCCCACGACAACATCCAACACTCCCTTTGCAGCGACGGCAGAGCCGGCACCCAGGCAAGACTGCCTTTTGGATAATTTGCTGCCGGTTGCAATCAATGCTCTCGGTCAAATCACCGGATCATACGGTAACGGCAGATGTATAGGTTTTCTTCGTCAGCCGAACGGGGCCAGCATTGGCTTCGAGGTACCTCCTCAATTAGGGCCGGGCATCCCATTCACGGTTCCAGAAGCTATCAACATCTTTGGCCAGATCACGGGGTACTATAGCGACGCGAACGGCCGGCGCGGCTTCCTTAGAAAACCCAGCGGCACCATTATTCGATTCGACGTGCCTAATTCAACCGGTACGACTCCCCAAGCGATTAATTTCTTCGGCCAGGTCGCAGGGAATTACCAAGACACAAACTTCGTAGAGCACGCCTTTCTTCGGCAGCCGGACGGCGCAATGACCACGTTCGATCCCTCTGGATCGGTGGGTACGCACGCCACTGCCATAAATCTGGAAGGCCAGATCACAGGATATTTCACTACCGCCGACGGCAAGTACCACGGCTTTCTACGGAAACGCAATGGCAACATCGAAATCTTCGAAGCTCCAGGAGCTAATAATGGCATTTTCCCGAGGGACATCAATGACGTCGGCCAAATCGTGGGTTATTACCAAGACCCAAATTTTGTGCTTCACGGGTTTCTTCGGAGTGAACGCTAGTTTTATGTACGGTCTTGGCCCACAATTATCTGTTAAGTGGGAGTTGCGATCTCGACCACAATGTGACACCCGTTGCGATCAAACGGCCAGATGGGCCTTGCAGTCGGAGAGCCGTTGAGCATTGGAAATCTGTACGCTCTGTACTCAAGGACTGATCGTTAAAAACAGAACGCACCCAAATAGCGCGGTTGGGTGTCCGGCATTGCCGGAGTTGGCGGCCCGCCTGCGGCAAACCTCGTCCGCAGGGCTCGTGGGAACGGAAGCTATTCCCGCGCTAAACAGGGACGAAAGGCTCTCTTTTCCCATCTCCGATGCAGCATCCAAACGCATAACGCGATTGTCGCCGTTGTAGGATGTGCATCAGTAGTGAGCACGATAGAGACAGCCACCCAGATAGTTGATAACCACATATAGGTAAATGGGAGGAGGTCATCAAATCACCAAATCTTGCTACCTGTTTGATAAATGGTTCTCCCGCAGAAGTAAAGTAAGAACAACATTCCTCATGTAACACGAGTACCGAGCACCGAGTTACTTTAAGATGTTTTTAACCCAAATCGACGTTCGCGCTCACCTGTTCCGTGGACGCCGAAATTCAGACCAGGTTCAGGGACCGATTTCCAACTCTGCCGCCGATCCTTTTGACGAGTCTGGGCTTATCCATAGACTCACTTTGGCCGGCTCGGCGGCGAACTGGTTACGGTCATTCCAGATCGCAAAAGCTTCGGCAGGCAAAGTGAAGCTCACTTTCTTCGTTTCTCCAGGCGAAAGCGTGACCCTCTGGAGACCTTTCAACGCGCGTACCGGCTGAGCCACGCTGGTTCCTCGCAGACGAATGTACAGTTGCACGGTTTCGCCTCCCGCACGCGATCCGGTGTTCGAGATTTCAGCCTCGGCAGTCAGCGCGGGGGTGTTAGCGTTTAGACCTTTGTTCAGCGTTGCAGCGCTGAGTTGTTTGCTGCTGACGCTGACCGGCCCATAGCCGAAGGTGGTATACGAAAGGCCGTAGCCGAAAGGAAACTGGGGACTGTTAACTTCATCGATGTAGCGCGAGACGTACTTTTCGTCGCTATTCTGCGGGGGCCTGGTCAAGTCGTATTTGTCGGCGGGACGGCCGGTGCTCAGCGCATTGTAGTAAAGCGGCTCCTGGCCGACCACACGAGGCCAGCTCACCACCAATTTTCCACTTGGCCCTGAATCGCCGAACAATGTTCGCACCAGGGCTGTCCCAGCCTGAATTCCGGGATACCAGGCCTCCAGCACAGCGGGCACGTGCTCGAATGCCCAAGGCAGCGTGAGGGGACGGCCGCTGAACAGAATGAGGACTACAGGCTTGCCCGCCGCCACGACTTTTTCCAAGAGCTCCTGCTGGCGGCCGGGAAGGCCGAGATTGGTGCGAGAAGCGGCTTCGCCCGTCATCCAGCCGGCATCTTCCCCAAGGGCCAGGATGGCTAAGTCCGCCTTGCCAGCGGCGGCGACTGCGGCGTTCAGATCTTCATCGGCTGCGTCTCTGATTCCCGCGCCTTTGGCGTATATCACGTGCTGCTCGCCGATACGCTTCGCGAGGGCGGCACGTAAGGAAATGACCTCCTCCGCGCGGCCTAAGCCGCCCCATGATCCCAGCATGTTGGCAGGATCGTCCGCCAGTGGCCCGATCAGCGCGATATCCCGAACAGCGTTTGATAGAGGTAGCAACGGCGCGTTACTCGGTCCCGGGGAATTCTTCAGCAGCACGAATGATCGTTCGGCGGCGGTTCGCGCAAGCTCGATACTGTCCGGATGCAACATGGCGCCGGACTCCCTTGCTTCGTCTGCGTAAGGGTGCTCGAACAATCCCAGCGCGAACTTTACGCGCAGAACGCGACGCACCGCTTCGTCTAGATGCGCCTGCGGCACCTGACCAGACTTCACCAAGTCGGCGAGGTGATCGTGATATAAGCTGCTGGCCATGTCCATGTCCACCCCGGCGAGTAAGCCTTTGCGGGCGGCGGTCGCGTCATCATTTGCGATGCCGTGAGCGACCAGTTCTCCCACGGAACCGTAGTCACTATCCACTACGCCGCGGAAGCCCCATTCCTTGCGCAGCACTTGCGTAAGTGTGAAAGGATTGGCAGAGGCGGGTACGCCGTTAATGGTGTTGAAGGCGCTCATGATGGTCGCAGCGCCAGCATTCACTGCTGCGTGGAACGGGGGAAGATAGAACTGCCGCAGTGTGTGTTCGGAAATTTCCGTGCTGTTGTAATCGCGGCCACCCTCCGCAGCTCCATAACCGACGTAGTGCTTGGCGCAGGCAGCGATGCTGTCAGGCGCGTCGAGACGCTGGCCTTGATAGCCGCGAACGTAAGCGGCAGCCATCTCGGAACCCAAGAACGGATCTTCGCCCGCTCCCTCCGTTATTCGCCCCCATCGCGCGTCGCGAGCGATATCCACCATGGGAGAAAACGTCCAGCGAATTCCAGTTGCCGAGGCTTCCTGCGCCGCTATTCGGGCCGCATTCTCAACCAGCGCCGGATCCCATGTCGAGGCCAAGCCTAAAGGAATTGGAAATTCGGTGCGGAAGCCATGAATGACGTCCAGCCCGAAAACAAGCGGAATGTGCAGGCGCGATTTTTCGACAGCAATGTGCTGGTAAGCGTTTGTCTCCTTTGCAGTGGAGATGTTGAACAGCGCACCGATCTGTCCCTTTGCGATCATGTCTTCGTAATCGGTGCGTCCCGTGCCTGGACCAGTCTGCTGGCCCGCCGAGTACTGCACCAACTGTCCGATCTTTTCTTCGAGGGTCATCTTGCGGAGAAGGGACTCCACTCTGGCATCCAGGCGGGGATCAGCTATGCCGCCGGCCTGCATTTGCGTTGCTGGAGCCTGCGCATTGAGGCAAAGCCAAAGAAGCAGCAGTATTGAGACAAACAGAAAATAATTAACTCTCTCGCAAATATGCATCTTTGTACCCGAGATAATTTTTGGCATACCGCAGAATCACCTCCTGATCTTTCTCGTCCAGCTTGCGGCGGAACTTGCCGGGCGAACCCATCCACAATGACCCCGCTTCAACGACGGTCTTTTCTGGAATTAGAGTTCCGGCAGCGATGATGCAACCAGCGCCGATCCACGCCCCGTTAAGAATTATCGATCCCATGCCGATCAGACAGCGGTCCCCGATCGCGCAACCGTGCAGCGTAACCGAATGCCCGACGGTGACATATTCGCCCACAAATACTCCGTACTGCTCCTTCATTCCATGCAGCACACAGCAGTCCTGGATATTGGAATGTGATCCCACGCGGACGGAATGCACGTCGCCACGCAGAACTGCATTCATCCACACGCTGGCATGTTCACCCAGCTCCACGTCGCCGATGATCTGCGCTGACGGATCGACGTAGCATGAATCAGGAATTGTCGGAACAATGCCCTTATAGGAGCGGATCATTGTCTAGCAAAGGAAGTTGAACATAACACGGAGACGGGAAGAAAGTAACCTTTCGGATAGTTACAGGCTCATGTGAGTGCTGGAGAACAGCCCTTGTAGACTCAACTCCGCTCTTCAGGTCGGCCAAAAGGATTCAGTTTTCTGTTGGTTCCTGCGAATCTTCGTTCCGTGGGCTTTTTGGTGTCTTTGGGGCGGCCGGCACCTCAGCCAGGGCCGATCCCCTGCGAATCTCGATCGTACCGTGTTCATTATTGATCACCAGACGCGGCCCTCCGCCACCTATCACACCAGTTGCGGTAGCGTTTTCCTCTCCTTCGCTGCTGACGTTCAGTTCACGATAATCAGTCTGAATCTCGCCGCCCCGGGCCTGGGCATTGACTTGAAATCCGGCCTTCTCCGGAAGATAAACTTGCACTTCGCCATTGCGGTTGCGAATTTCCATACTGCCCAGCTTGCTGCTTCGTATCTCGACCGCGCCGTTTTCATCCTCCAGGCGTATGTCTCCGGCGACTCCCGACAAGCGCACGTCTTTGGAGCGGGTGATCAGCCGAAGTGGTCCAATGAGGCTGCTGGCGCGCAAATCGCCGGAATCCATATCGAGATCGCCGTCCAGTCTTGCGAACTCAAGATCGGTGCGGGCCGATTTGAAGCTGATGGCATTTGAGATCTTCGCCAGCTTTATGTTGTCGAACTCGCCGTTCAGGCGAGCCCCGCCCTTGATTTCATCGAGAGAAATGTCGTCCCCACGTCCCTGTAAAGACACGTCACCGTTGACCTTGGAAACGCGCGCCGAACCGTGGGAAAGATTCACATTGACTTTGCCGGTGATGTCCGACGTAGAAATGTCGCCATGCTGGGTGGAAATCTCGATATCCGCGTTGCGGCCCATCACGTTCACGTCGCCTCGCCGGCCGGAGATTACGACAGGCGCTTTGCGGGGAATGCTTAGTTCGAGATCGGCAGCAATCCAATGTTGTCCCGCTCCCTGGGTATTGGCATTTACAGTTACGGTGTGATCACTGACATTGATCTGAGTCTTGGTTGCGGTGTTCCATTTTTCAGCGTCGGATTGCCTGTCCGCAGAGATGTGCTTGTGAACAACAACGCGGATCTGATTGTCGTCAGAAGCATTCACGGTTACAGTGCCACGATCGTTTACAACCCGCAGGCTGGCTCCGGCAGGGAAGTCCTGCTGAAGTTGATCATCAAAGTCGTATTTGTGCCCGAACGAGAAGTCGCCGTCGTCCCAATTGATTTCGTCCCGCAACTCAT
>QIAA01000293.1 GCA_003224905.1 Acidobacteriota bacterium | reverse complement strand
CGTATCGTCTAAAAGACTGGGGCATTTCGCGCCAGCGCTACTGGGGCACGCCGATCCCGATGATCTATTGCGATAAAGACGGCATCGTCCCAGTTCCCGAGGAGCAGTTGCCTGTAGTGTTGCCCGATAACGTTTCCATCACGCTCACCGGCGGCTCACCTCTGAGCCGCGTACCCGAGTTCCTCAATGTGACCTGCCCGAAGTGCGGAGGTGCAGCTCGCCGCGAGACCGACACCATGGACACCTTCGTAGACTCGTCCTGGTACTTCTATCGCTACACGGATGCCAAGAACAGCCAAGCTCCGTTTGACTCGAAGATCATTGCTTACTGGTTCCCCATTGACCAATACATCGGTGGCGTAGAACACGCGATCCTCCACCTTATTTATTCCCGCTTCTGGACCAAATTCATGCGCGACATGGGCCTGGTAGCGAACGACGAGCCTATTCAGCGCCTCTTTACGCAAGGCATGGTGATCAAGGATGGCGCGAAAATGTCCAAGAGCCTGGGCAACGTAGTGACTCCAGATGAAATGATAGCCCGCCATGGCGCCGATGCTGCACGACTCTACAGCCTGTTCGCTGCGCCGCCCGACCGTGACCTTGATTGGCAGGACACAGGAATCGAAGGTGTTCAGCGTTTCCTGGCAAAAGTGTATCGTTTCGTCGCCCTGACGCCCGTCGTCAGTGGCACCTATGCGCCCGATTACGCCGTGGCTGATCTCCCCTCTGCCTTACGAAAAGTACTGCGCAAACTGCACCAGACCATCCGGAAGATCAGCGAGGACTTCAAAGGGCGCTGGCATTTCAACACCTCAGTCGCCGCGTTGATGGAGTTCCTGAACGAGTGCAACGCCGCTCAAGAGAGTTTTACCGGAAACGGTAATGCCGCTGCTCCAGCTGCATTCCGCGCCGAAATACAACGAAAGTTCGTTCTCTTGCTCGCGCCCTTTGCTCCTTATCTGGCGCACGAGTTGTGGGAGATCCTTGGCGAGAAGGGAAGTCTCTTGCGGGCGCCCTGGCCGAAGTACGATGCCGAGTTAGCGAAGGAAGAAGAACTCGAGATTCCCGTTCAGGTCAACGGCAAGCTGCGCAGCCGAATCGTTGTGCCCGCGGACGCGAGCGAAGAACTCGTGGTGGAACGTGCTCTCGCAGACGAAAAGGTCAAAGCTGCCATCGCGGCCAAGAAGATCGTCAATAAGATTTTCGTTCCGGGCAAACTGGTGAATATCGTGGTGCGCTGAGAGTCGTAATTAGGCCCCCGCAATTGCCTGCTTTGTCGGCTTTGACTCCCGCAGCACCCGTTGCAACATGTTCAAAAGCGCCTCTTGCCCCATGCTGTCTTCAAAACGAGATTTTTCAAAATAACCGGCTGCGCCTGCTTGCATCAGTTTGGCCTCGTTGCTCTGCGTAAGACCACTTAATGCGATAACCGGGATGTGCGCGGTCGCTGCATCTGCTTTCAGCATCTGCAGCACTTGCTCGCCTCCCAGTTTGGGCAGCAACATATCAAGCAGAATCAGATCCGGGAGGTTTGCCCGAGCCAGTTGCAGGGCCTGCTCACCATCATTAGCATTCAAGACGGTATAACCGGCTTTGCTGAGAATCCTCTCGCTTTGCATCCTCTGGATCTTTGAATCTTCGACTAAGAGAATCGTCGCCTTAGGCACACCGGTCCTCCAACGGACAAGGTTAGCGTGTTTCTGCATTCCATATCGACGTATTAGATGAAGAGCTTTAGCTCCGCAGCATTACAATGTGACGCCGTGTGCATCTCTGATGCACGGCCAGTTTGTCGAAGCCGCGGCTGAATCGCTATCATCTCCACAATACCACGACATGACGCCGCGATCTCACACCTTGAATGGGCTACAGATGGTTCTGCATAGGCCATCTCTCGTCTTGGCAGAAATTGCCTGGCGTTGGACATTCGGCATTGCCGTCGTGGTCTTGCTGACGTTTTCTACTGTCGAATTCCTTGACACTCTGCCGGTTGGCCGGGGTGAATTTCTCCTGTTCCGAAGCGGGCGGCCGCTCCTGATATTAAGGGCTATTCAGCACATTCTCCGTGGGAGCCTGCCGCGCGCAGCCGCGCTCACATTTCTTTTGGCTGTGATGCTGAGCCTTGCCTGGATCGCGCTCGCATCAGTGGGCCGGGCTACAACACTGGATGCTTTATTGCAGTATTTTCGGCAACGCGGAATTCTGAACCTGCCGACTCGCTCAACAGTTCCCATGCTGCGCTCGCTTGCCGGCCTGAACTTTTTGCGTGTAGCAATGACGGCAGCGGCAGCGCTTGCGTGCCTCGGGGCTTTCATCATCGCGTCCGGATTGGGTTCCCCTGCCCGTGCCACAGTGCTTCTCTGGATCCTGCTGATGCTGGTCGCAGTGACTTGGTCCCGTTTGAATTGGTGGCTTTCTACTGCCCCGATTTTTGTTGCGGCACGCACGAACGATGCCTTGAAAGGCCTTGCCGCTGTTATCGATCTCTATACGCAACGCCGCTTGTCCTTCTTCGCGATTGCAGCCTGGTTCAACATTGGCCATGTCCTCGCGTTTGCCCTCGCAAGCTTCGCTGCCGCTGTGGCTTTGGTGCGTGCCTATC
>QIAA01000181.1 GCA_003224905.1 Acidobacteriota bacterium | reverse complement strand
TGCAGCAGTCGCCTGAGGCTTAACATCGAGGGCAGGAGGTTCCCGATGACGCAGGTTCTTGGTTCCATCCTTTCTCTCTGGCGGTATCCCGTGAAATCCATGACAGGGGAAGAGCTGAATACCGTCGATGTTGGTGATCGCGGGTTGCAGGGAGACCGTGCCTACGCGCTCATCGACAGCGCGGACGGGAAGGTTGCCAGTGCAAAGAACCCCCGGAAATGGCCACAGTTGTTCGACTGCCGCGCCGAGCTGGCTGATGTGGCGCAAGCTGGTGTGAAGACGCCAGTGCGCATCACCTTGCCGGATGGCAGCGTCGTCAATAGCGAGCAACCCGGCATCAGTCAGGTATTTTCGAAGGTGCTCAAGCGCGAGGTGAGACTCTCCGCATTGCCGGATGTGCAAACTGCCACGGCTGAGGAATACTGGCCAGACATGGAAGGCCTTGATCACCGGGACACGGTTACCGACTTCGGTCTGCCTGAAGGCACCTTTTTTGACTGTGCCTTCGTACATTTGTTAACCACCGCCACGCTCAACCGGCTGCGGGACTTGTATCCGCAGGGCCGATTCGAGGTGCGACGATTTCGGCCAAACATCGTGGTGGAGTCTGCGAATGGCGAGAAGGAATTCGTGGAGAATGCCTGGATCGGGAAACAGCTTGCGATCGGAAATACTGTGCGCCTCGCCATCACTGGCCCTTGTGCGCGCTGCGTAATGACAACGCTTCCGCAAGGTGATCTTCCCCAGGATAATGGGATTCTGCGCACAGCGGCCCAGCACAATAAAGCCCACGTTGGGGTCTACGCCTCTGTTTTGCAAGGTGGCCAAATCTGTCGTGGGGATGCGGTGCGACTGGAGTAAAGCCATTTGTGCCGCGTACAGCTTCCAGCTACGGGACTGCGTTGGCGCTCGTTGCCTGGAGGCGCTGACCTAAATATAAGCGCATGCCGATAGAATTCCCCTCCAGACCGGCGCTGGTCGCGTATGTCACGTGCGGCGATCCCGACCTGGCCACGACGCTGGACATTATCCTTGCTGCGATCGACGCAGGCGCTGGCGTGATCGAGTTGGGTGTGCCGTTCAGCGATCCCGTTGCCGACGGGCCCGCTATTCAGCGGGCCAGCGAGCGGGCGCTGAAGCACGGGACTTCGCTCGATCAGGTCTTGAAGCTGGCCCGAGAAGTTCGCAAGAGCCGCGGGGCCGGTCTCATCATTTTTACTTATCTGAATCCCGTGCTGCGGATGGGACTCGGACGCTTTGCTGCCGCTGCGGCTGACGCCGGTGTCGACGGCGCGCTCATAACGGATTTGCCGGTTGAAGAATCGCACGAATACATTCGCATGATGCGCAACCGGAATCTCGAAACGATTTTTCTGGCTGCTCCCACCAGTACCGAGCAGCGGCTCCGAGGCATTGCGGAAGCTTCCACTGGATTCATCTATGCGGTTTCACGTACGGGAGTCACTGGTGCGCGCGCGCAGTTGGCCGATGATGCGCGGAAACTCGTCACGCGCCTGCGAAGACACACCAAACTTCCAATAGCCGTCGGCTTCGGCATTTCGACTGCGGAGCAGTTCGCTGCGGTCGGAGAGTTCGCGGACGCCGGCGTGGTGGGCAGCGCGATAGTCGAGACCATCGAACGCAATCCGGGCAAAGAGGCAGCGTCTGTGGCACAATTTGTCAAACAGCTTTTAGCCGGTAGACCTCAGACTTCAGCCGTCAGCCGTTCCTAGTGGAGTGTGCGAAGTCTCACTCGCAAGGTCGCTGTGTACCTGACGGTTGAAGTTCGCTGCCTGTGGTCCAGCGTCCGCAACTATGGACATTGCCGATTGGCGTATCAAGATCGACGAAATTGACCGCAAGCTGGTGGAATTGCTGAACCAGCGGGCGCACGCAGCCCATGAAATCGGCAAGCTAAAGCGCGATCTGGGTATGCCGATTTACGAGCCGGATCGCGAACGAACGGTGTTTTCGAATGTTCGCAAGGTGAACCAGGGTCCGTTACCGCATCAGGATCTGTTGCGTATTTTCGAGCGACTGATGGACATCATGCGGCAGATCCAGCAGGAGGAAATTGCCCCAGAGGCGGCGCCGGAGGGCGCCGGCGAAATGGAATTGGATAGGGATGTGAATGATTAGAAGGCTTACCAAGCACGATACGCCGAACGAGGTGCAAGCGTTTTGGCGAACGGCGAACGACCGATGACGAACGACTAACTTTATGATCGTTGCCATGCAAGAAGCCGCGACCGATGAGCAGATCCAGCAGGTGGTCGAACACCTGATCCGGATGGGCTTTTCGGTGCATCGCACCACCGGCGCTCGCCAGACGGTGCTGGCTGCCGTGGGCGCTCGCGTGGACTTTGATACGCGCAATCTGGAGGTGCTCGCCGGAGTACAGGAAGTCCATCGCATCAGCGCGCCCTACAAGCTCGCCGGGCGCAGTTTTCGGCCACAGGGGACCGTCATTGAGTTTGCGAATGGACTGCAAGTTGGCGGCGAACAGGTTGTGGTGATGGCTGGCCCGTGCTCGGTGGAGTCGCGCGAGCAGTTGTTCACGATAGCAGAACAAATCTCCAAGGCGGGCGCGCGCGTGCTGCGCGGTGGGGCGTTCAAGCCGCGTACATCCCCATACTCGTTTCAGGGTTTGGGTCTCGAAGCGCTGAAATTGCTACGCGAGGCAGCGGATCGATTCGACATGCTGGTAATCAGCGAGGTCATGGAAATCTCGCAGATCGCCATGATGGTGCCTTACGTTGACATCCTGCAGGTCGGCGCCCGCAACATGCAGAATTTCAATCTGCTGCGGGAACTGGGCAAAATCAAGAAACCGGTGTTGCTCAAGCGGGGTATCGCAGCGACGCTGGAAGAATTGCTGCTTTCGGCCGAGTACATTATGTCCGGCGGGAACTATGAGGTAATTCTCTGCGAGCGTGGGATTCGAACATTTGAAACGTACACACGGAACACGCTCGACATCTCGGCGATTCCGATCGTTCACAAACTTTCGCACCTGCCGATGGCGTCAGACCCGTCGCACGGCACGGGTTTGCGCGACAAGGTTCCGCCGATGGCGCGGGCGTCTGTCGCGGCAGGAGCCGATGTGCTGTTGATCGAAGTGCATCATGATCCCGATAGAGCTCTGTCGGATGGCGCGCAGTCTCTGTATCCCGACCAGTTTTCCCAGTTGATGGGTGAGCTGCGCATGATCGCGCCGGCAGTGGGACGGAAGCTCTGACCGGCCCTCTGTTCCCGCTGTGCTCTCTGCGGTTAAAACCGGTAAACCACAGAGGACACAGAGGAGCGCCGAGGGATCTCAATGATTCAACTCCTTCATGCCTCTTCGTCAAATCACGATCATCGGAACCGGACTGATCGGCGGGTCCTTTGCTTTGGCGCTCAAGAAGCGTCGCTTCAAGGGCCGCATTGTAGGCTGCGATCGGGCTGCGGTCTTAGAGCGGGCGCGCAGAAAAGGAGTGATTGATAAACGCCACGTCGATCCAGTCAAAGCGATTCAGGGCAGCCAGCTGGTCTTGCTGGCTACTCCGGTTGGCGCAATTCTTGATTTGATCGGACGAGTTGGGCCAGCGCTGCCAGACACGGCTTTGCTGACCGATGTTGGAAGTACCAAAGTCGAGGTACTTGCCCGAGCGCAAAAAGTGTTTGGAAAGGATTCGCGTCGCTTTCTCGCCGGACATCCCATGGCCGGCAAAGAAGAATCAGGCGTGGAGTTCTCCGATCCGGATCTGTTTCAAGGCACAACCTGGTTTTTGACTCCGGCGGCAGGTCAGAAGACTCCTGATGATGTCAGTAAAGAATTCGTGCGCTGGATTGAGAAGATCGGAGCGCGGGTTACAACCATAGATCCCGAGACGCATGACCGGCTCTGCGCCTGGATCAGCCATCTTCCCCAGATGATCTCGACCGCATTCGCCGCAGCGCTGGTGGATGAATTTTGCAAGAACGGGTCCCTTCTCGAATCCGGGGGCCGTGCCCTGCGCGAAATGACGCGCATTTCCGCGAGTCCTTATTCGATGTGGCGGGATATCGCACTGACTAATAAAGAGAATATTCGCGAGGCCTTGTTACAGCTGGAGCAGCGTCTGGCGAATTTACGAGAAAATCTGGATAACCGCGAATTGGAAGCCGAGTTTGAGCGCGCTCACCGCTTGCAAGAAATTCTGCCACGGCGATAGTGAGGCACAGGTCGCTGCAATTCGTAATACAAATTCATCAACCTAGCAATTTAGTTTCGTTAACTCGCTCAACTGCAAACCTCACGAACGCAACTGCGTCATTTTGCCGATTCATCTCGGTGCCGTAAGTCCATCGTTCAGCTTCCTCGATCAAGTCCTTCCACTCTGGGTAGTTTGCTTTTGTCCACTGAGCGGCAGTTTTTTTAGAGCACGGCTGGCCAGCAATAGCGGTGTGCAAGATGCGGCACAGATTCAAAACGAGATAAGACTGATGATGACTGTTCGAGAGCCAGTCGCCGTCATTGATTTTCGGCACCCACTCTTGAAACAAGTCTCTCGCACTCGCTCGTCGCACCTCTTGGATGTCAGTTGGCGGTATTAGCTTATTGAAATCAGGGCCCTCGAGCGCAAGACCATGCTTGGCGAGAAGGTAATGGTTGATAATCCATTCGTTGCCGACCGGCGCAGCATCGTATAGAGTACCGACCCCCCACCACGGCCGTGGCGTTTTGGGAGGGGCTAGTTCACGCATGAGTTCGAGAGGAACATACGAGCATTCGATCCGTCGGGCCCATTGGGGACAGAGTCGCTCTATTTCTCTATGCAACTGCTCCACCGATCTAAGTTCATATTCCGTCAGCGGACTCCGAACCACTGCCTGCAAATCTATATCGCTTCTGTCCGGTACGAAGTCTCCGTAGGATAGCGAGCCGCCCAGATAAAGGCCGACAATCCCGTCGCCAAGCCGGCGTTTCAACCCCTGCACCCACTCGGTGAGGAGAGCGTTGATATCAGGATAGGGAGTTAAGTCGGTCGGACTTACAGCACTCATACGCACGTCAGCTTATAGCAAGATCACCAACTTGCTGCGACCGGACCCTGTCGTCGGATTCACGTAGTCTCCGTGACTCGGTGTCTCTGCTGCCACTTTCATTTAGAATCTCACTCTTATGAATAAGGTCGTTGCCAGCGTCGATGAGGCAATTAAAGACGTTTCCGATGGCGCTTCGATCATGATCGGCGGCTTCGGCCTGTGTGGCATTCCCGAA
Organism: Acidobacteriota bacterium; assembly: GCA_003224905.1. Lineage (GTDB taxonomy): Bacteria > Acidobacteriota > Terriglobia > Terriglobales > Acidobacteriaceae > QIAA01. The sequence goes on along the minus strand of QIAA01000181.1, from coordinate 24,934 downwards.
AACTTGATCCGCGCTTTGGTTCGCAAGCGAGTCAAGAACCTTACGACGATCAGCAACAATGCGGGCGTGGATGGCTTTGGCGTGGGGCTGCTGCTTTCAGCCGGACAGATTCGTAAGCATATCGGAACTTACGTCGGCGAAAACAAACTGCTCGAGCAGATGGTCCTGCAGGGAAAAGTTGAGCTCGAACTGGTGCCGCAGGGGACGTTTTCCGAACGGATGCGAGTTGCTGGCGCCGGCATTCCCGCATTCTTCACCCCGACCGGAGTGGGTACCCTGGTAGCCGAAAACAAGGAGACGCGCGAGTTCGATGGGCGCATGTACCTGATGGAGCGCGCGCTGAAAGCCGATTTCGCCTTCGTGAAAGCGTGGAAGGGAGATGAGTTAGGCAATCTTGTGTACCGAAAGACGGCGCGGAACTTCAATCCCATTATGGCCACGGCTGCGAAGGTAACGATCGCCGAAGTTGAGCATCTCGTGCCCCGCGGAGAATTGGATCCGGATACGATTCATACTCCCAGCGTGTATGTGAAGCGTATCTTTCAGGGCGAATTGTTCGAGAGGCGTATTGAAAAGAGAATGGTGCGAAAAGGCGGTGGTTAGTGGCTAGTGATTAGTTGCTAGTTGCTAGTGAACACTTACGATGACTACTAGCCACTAATCACTAGTCACTAGCCATTGAATTTCCATGTCGACAGCAATCAAACCCGGCAAAGACATCGAGAAGCGCGAGCGCATTGTGAAGCGCATTGCGCGCGAGTTGCGCGATGGGTTTTACGTGAACCTCGGAATCGGCCTGCCCACGCTCATTGCTAATCATGTCCCTCCGGGTATTGAGGTCATCCTGCAAAGCGAGAATGGGATGCTTGGTATCGGGCCGTATCCGCTCGAAGGGCAGGAGGATGCTGACCTGATCAACGCCGGTAAAGAGACCGTGACGGAGATGAAAGGGACTGCTTATTTTTCCAGCGCCGATTCTTTCGCCATGATTCGCGGCGGCCATATTGACCTGAGCGTTCTCGGCGCCATGGAAGTGGATGAGGAAGGCAATCTTGCCAACTGGATGATTCCCGGCAAAATGGTCAAGGGAATGGGCGGCGCCATGGACCTGGTGGGCGGCGCTCGCCGGGTGATTATCGCCATGGAACACACCACGAGGGAAGGTCAACCCAAGATTCTGAAGAAATGCTCCCTGCCTTTGACCGGCGTAAAGGTGGTTGACACCGTCGTGACCGAAATGGCGGTGATGCGCGTCAGCGCTGCTGGTCTGGTTCTGGAAGAGGTCGCCCCTGGGCTGACTTCAGAGGATGTGCAACGTGCGACCGAACCAACTCTTTTACTCAGCCCGAATCTGAAGATCATGGAAGGCTGAATACCTGCCCGAGTGCCATGAGCCAAGTACCGAAATGGTTTGAACGAAAGTTCGACTTGTCGTTTCCGGTTGAGCTGTATCCCAACTTGTGCATTCGCTTGCGTGGCACGCCGGCGCGGTTGGAAGAGTTGGTTGGAGATCGCTCACGTGAAGTGCTGGTTCAGAAACCGGAAGGCAAGTGGTCGGCGCAGGAACATGCCGGACACTTGTTCGACCTCGAACCCTTGTGGATGGCACGAGTCGAGGACTTTGTTCTGGGTCACAGCGAGCTTACGGTGGCGGACCTGAGCAATCGAAAGACGCATGAGGCGAACCACAATGCGCGACCAATGGGAGAGATTCTTGCCGGGTTTCGCAACGCACGGCTAAGGCTGGTGGATTACCTGCACAAACAGGACCCCACTTCATTTGAGCAATCTCTGCTGCATCCCCGGCTTAAGCAACCGATGCGGCTGGTGGATCACGTTTACTTCGTCGCCGAGCATGATGACCATCATCTTGCCTGGATTTGGGAATTGACGAGCGGTTAAGAGCTTTTGATCGCACGGGCGAGGACGCCCGCGCCTACATCAGTCCTGATGAGGCGATTCCTGAGGCGGTGGAGTCATTGGTTGCTGTACCAGGGTCTCGGTACAACCCCGGTTTAGTTGACGCTCGTATTCTGCAGCATCGAAATGGCCGCGTGATTCCGCGATCAGGCTGTCTGTCCCGATCCGCCACTCTTCGTGACTCAGCGACATTGCGGCGCCGACGATTCGGCGGGATACTGTTTGACCGCGAGGGAGCCATGACGCTTGCCCCACAACCCTTCAATCGTAAGGAACAAATTCTGACCGCCGCGGCGGCGTTGGCGGTGGGCGCGGCGTTCTTCGCGTTGTGGTTCTGGCTTCTGCCCGGATGGCTCGGCTTCCGCGTGGAAACGGCGGGAGCGGCGCGCTGGCGATGGCTGGCGGCGATTCCGTCGGTACTGGGATTCGCAGCTGCCCTACGCTGCGTTTGGGACTTCGGGTGGACCGGACGGGGAACTCCCGCGCCTTTTGCCCCACCCCAGCGATTAGTGGTGAAGGGCTTCTACCGCTACGTGCGCAACCCGATGTACCTGGGCTTTGCCGCCGGCTGGATCGGGCTGTGGGTGATTTTTGGACACGCCAATCTGGCTGTGATCGCTGCCGTAGCAGCCGTTGCGCTCGGCATCGATCTGTTTGTCCTCTTCTATGAAGAGCCGACATTGCGGAGGAAGTTCGGGAATGATTACCAAGAATATTGCGCGAACGTGAGGCGTTGGTGGCCGCGCCTGCGGGGCTGGCCACAGTCGTAAGAAGACTCTGATAGTGGGGCAGCGGCAAAGGCCGACTGGCATCTTCACTGGCTATTACCGGGAGATGGGCGCGGTGGCGATATTTTAAGCCGTCATGTATTTCTTCAGCTTTCTGGGGCTTCGTGCGGTGGCTCGGAATCGAGAGGCTAATGGAGCCTCATCAAACGAGCCAACCAAAGAGTAATTCTCTTAAAGTCCATCACTCCAAAAGTCCCATCACTCCAAGCTAGTCAATGAGTGAAATCGCCTGGTTTCGACAGTTGAGATGAAGCGTTAGCATTCCTCGTGTCATCTGCTCTATTGGGAGGAGATCGGCATGGCGCTAGACGATGATGATCCCGTGGAGGTTTACCGGCGAGAGGTTGCTAACGTTTTGCCTTTGACGAAAAAAGAAGCGGCTCACTTGTTCCAAGAAGCGAGACAATCGGGTGATCCGGGAGAACCTGCAAAAAGGCGCTTGATCGAAAACCACCTCCACCTAGTTCTGCCAGTTGCGGAGCGGTACGCACCGAGCGGCCTTTCCATGTTGGATTTGATTCAGGAAGGTAACCTCGGCCTGATGCGAGCTTTGGAAAGGTATTCCGGGGCCGATCTTGACGACTTTTCTGCTTATGCGGCTTCTTGCATAGAGAGCTTCATCTCCGAGGCCACAGCGAGATCGAAATCACATTAGCAGGAGTGCCTCACGGCAGACCGTCGAAAAATCGCGCTTACACTCATTTGTCCCTTGTATTTCGCCTTGTGCCCCGCTCACTTGAGTGCTTTTTCTGACTCAACAAAAAACTGAATGGTAGCGGCCGTCAGGTGCAGCAGGTAGCTGGCATAGTGTGGCGGAACATCCACCAACTGAACTTCCTGCCCGTGCCCAGGATGCCTGTTGTGAATGGTCGGGATGCCACGTGCCAGTGTTGCTCGGACACCTCGGATATGGGAGTGAATCAACGGTGGCGTCAGGCCATTTGTCAAGCACACGTCGATTAATTCCTTGGCAGTGTCCTTGGACTTGAAAGCCCATTTCCTCTTGGTGCAAATCGCCTTCATCGTGGTCTCGAATGCCTTGAGACACTCGGTCAGACACTCTTTGGTTTCGCCTTTGCGATAGTGCTCGAGCGCCTTCAGAAATTCGGCGTTGGCCTCTGCATATTCTTCGGTGCCGAGCAGTGCGAGTGCTGGCTTGACGACCTCAGCATGAATGAATTGGGAGTCGACCCTTACTATCTCCCCGTTCTCGTACTGATAGCCGATGCCATATTCACGAAAATGAGCGTTCAATTCATTCACAGCCCTGTCGAATTTCTCTTGGGGTATTCGACTCTGCCATTCGGGACTTGACCTCCGTCGAGTTAGCAGACGAAACGAGACTTCAACTACGTCGAGAACTTTCTTTTCATCTTCCTCATGCAGCAGAAAATCAATCACGCGCACATCGGGGGTTGTGGTAAGGTCCGTGGGCAAAATGCAGAGACCGTATTCCCGACACAACAATTGTTCGATTTCTCCAAATGCTTCGAGACAACCGTTGAGGTCGTAGATCACTTTATGACCAAAAAGGTCACGCAGAATATGGGCTATTTGAACCCGCAAAGGACGCGGTATTTGGGCGTACTCGTGGACGTCGGAATCTTCTGGGCGAATCTTCTTCTGCCCCTTCGAGAACAGGTCAGCGATGGTCATTCTAGCGGTTCTCTTCAGGTTGCTGATTCTACCTTAGGCGGCCGGATAGATTCTCGCAGGCGTTCCTCGCCTTGCGGACCGAAGCTGCTAAACACGCTGCCTCATGCCAAGTACCGGTGCCACCTCTCAGTGCGCAAACGGAAAATTCAGTTCCGTCGAGAGCAGCGAGTCGTTCTGCTGGCCCGATCACCATCGGGAAGCGAGTTGTTGGCGTAACATCGCCATTTCACTCATTAACGATTCTGAAGATCAACGAATGATTTCCTCCGAGCCGTTAGAGCCAAATCATCCGATCACGCATCAGATGGGGAGGAGGAAACAACTATGAGCAGAGTCTCCATTTGGGCGCAACTGGAAGCCAAGCCGGGCAAAGAAAAAGAAGTCGAGGAGTTCTTGAAGTCGGCGCAGCCACTTGCCCAGCGTGAACGCGAGACGATTAGCTGGTACGCCATCAAGATGGGACCCGGCAAGTATGGCATTTTTGATACGTTTGCCGACGAAAACGGCCGCAATGCCCATCTGAATGGAGAAATCGCCAAAGCCCTCTTTGCGAGGGCAGGAGATCTGCTCGCCAAAGCGCCAGATATTTCCAAGCCCGAGATTCTTGCCGTGAAGCCTTGAGAACGTTTGGTTTCGAATGTCTACTGCACTGTGGGCGGCGGGGCAGTTGCGGCGGGCGGCGCTTCCGGGGCTCCCGTATTCACAAGATCCTTCAGTTCTTTGCTGGGCTTGAAGAAAGGAATCTTCTTCGCCGGCACTTCCACGCGATCACCCGTCTTGGGATTGCGGCCCACCCGTGGCTTGCGTTGCCGGGTGCGAAAGCTGCCGAAGCCACGGATCTCGATCTTGTCGCCCACGCGCAGTGAGCGCACGATGCTGTCAAAGATTGTCTCGACGATCACTTCACTGTCTTTGCGCGTTAATTCCGCCAGCCGGGAAACCTCATCGATCAGATCGGCTTTTGTCATACGCCTCTTCGCTCCCCCAACTCTGTTTTTAAGACGGGCCCTAGAGTCTGCGATCCTACAAAGAAACCTGCATAACCTTCTCAAATTTCAGGGGTTTTTGGCAAGTGGCTTTTTGAATTAGGTACTTGGTCCACTCTGAAAAGTCCGCCAGCGCGTGCTCGTTGTGTTCGTCACGTGCCGGGAATTTGGTTGCGATGGAAAGAGATGTGCGCTACTCCTCCCTGAATCCTCGACTAAGCGCATCTGAAACAATATGTATTGAAAGTACGCAGAGAAAGGGAAAACCAGCTAGCTATCTGCGGAAACAACTAGGAACCAAAGGTGAAATATGTGGGTACGTCTAGGCGTTTTTGCAGTTTTGTTCTTTCTCCAAATGTCTTTTCCTGCGGACACGGCGCAGACGCTGCGCGAGCGATACGGGGAGCCTGTTTTCGAAAGCTACGCTGTTAAACCGGGTATCGTAGCTTCCGCACGTTATGGCAATAGCGGGCATGTCTGCGAGATTGTGATAAGCCCTCGCAAACCGTCCACTCTCATTAAGAGTGGGAAGAAAACGATTGACTCTAAGGAATTGACTGAGGTTTTGGAGGAACTCGTGCCGACTGAACAGAGGGGCAAGTATTTGATTGGAACGTTCGAGGACATAATCTGTCTTCCTGAAAACGATTGTTACGGCGTGCAGGGCAAGTGGCAGAAGGTCGTGATATATCGCAACGGAGACACAGGCAATGAACACTACGCGACCATTCACTGGCGACGCGAAGAGTGCCTTGAACTGTGGGACTCAGAGTGACTCACTAGGCCGTAGCGACAAAGCCAGCCGGGATTTGAATGCAGGCCCTACTTCCAAAGATAGTAAAACCCGACCTGCTGTTCCAGCAGCTTTTCACGTTTGGGGAGCCACTCAGAGACATCGCCCAATAGCAGATCGAGCAGAGTCTTGCGATCCTTTTCCGGATGTACCAGCACCGGTTTGCCCGAGATGCCAACCGCCTTGGCCGTGTCATCCACGGCTGCCTCGAAATCAGCCAACTGATCTACCAGGTGCATAGCAAACGCCTGCTGACCTGTCCACACCTTGCCATCGGCAACAGCCTTGATGTCGGCGAACTTCGCCTTGCGGCCATCGGCGACGGCCTGGATGAACTGAGTGTGCATGTTATCGATGAGCGATTGCAGGTAGGCCTGTTCGGCAGGAGTCAGATCACGGGTAGGAGACCCCGTGTCCTTGAAGGTACCCGCCTTCAGAGTGATGTCTTTCAGCTTGGCCCAGCGCAGCAGATCTCCGTAATTGACCCACTGGGCAATGACTCCAATCGAGCCCACGATGCTGCCGTTATCGGCGTAAATCTTGTTGGTTGCGGAAGCGACATAATAGGCGCCGCTCGCGCCCACGCTTTCGATCGATGCGACTACGCGCTTCTTCTTTTCATCTCGAATCCGCTTGACGGCGCGATAGATTTCTTCCGAGGCAGCTACCCCGCCCCCGGGTGAATTCACATGGATTACGATCGCTTTGATGGAATCGTCTTCGCCGAATTTTTTGAGTTGGGGAACGATCGAGCCGGGATCGAGAATGACTCCTTCGAGGTCAACGACGCCGATTTTGTCGCCGAAGCCGTGAAGCGAGGAGCGTTCCCCTCCGGCATGAAGTACCAGATAAATGAGGGTAAACACTGCCAGCACGAAAAGAAAGAAAGCTCCGCCTCCGATCACGATCCAAAGCAGCGTGCGGGAGCGCTTCTCGTCAGCCATGATGGTCTAAGTAGTTTAGCACCGCTCTATTTGAACCAGTGATATCCCAGGCTGAACTGGATGCCGTTGAACTCCGGATTGCGTTGCCCCAAATTGGCGTTCGATATGTGCCACCATCGGCAGCCAATATCTAATGATTGGCGGGGACGGGTGAAGATCTGAACTCCTCCGCCGCCTCTCGTTGTTAAAGTTGAGGCCGATGTCACAAATGGAGGACGGCCAACCGAGCCTCAATCACCCGGGATTGCCGTGTGTTAATATGTGTTCATGGCGAACACACGAAGTACAACTCTTAGTATCCGCCTGAGACCTGAAACCAAGAAACGATTGGCCAGGTTGGCGAAAGCGTCGGGCCGCAGCTCTAATTTTCTGATTTCTGATGCAGTCGAGTCTTACGTTGCCGACCAGGAGCGCATGCTGGCAGAAGTCCGGCAGGCGGACCGCCAGGTAAAGGCTGGTCACTACATAAAGCGCGAAGATATGAAGGCCTGGCTGCTCTCCTGGGGCACGGATCACGAACTGCCTCCTCCGAAATGCGTTTGTGGCAAGGTTCACGACAATGAGGCGCTGTGCCGTTAGACATCGTCTGGTCTCCGCTGGCGCTGGCACGCCTGCGAGAGATTCGAGCTTACATTTCTGCGGACAAGCCGGAGGCGGCGGCCAGGCTCGCCATGCGCATTGTCGCAGTGGTGGAAGCACTGAGAGAGCATCCCCATCTCGGCAGGGTGGGAGCGGAGCCGGGAATCCGTGAACTGGTCATCGGTGGGATTCCGTATGTGGTGCTCTATCAGGTGCGGGGTCAGCGCGTCATCATCAGCACGATCTGGCACGGGGCTCAGCAAAGATCAGGCTGAGCGATGCCGAATAACTGGCGGAGCAATTTCATCGTTGCGCTCACGCCTTCGTTGTGCGTGTTATTACGGGCAACGCACTTCTCCTCACATCGATCTGGGCGGGAGTGCAACAGACGTACTCCCCGTCGGCATAAACATCGAGAGGAGTCTCGCTCTCGATCCGCACACGTCCGCTTTGAAAATAATTTACTTCAGGCACACGCAAATGGCGGCCGAAATAGACGGTGGGGAACAGGCAGAAGCGTTTGAAGTCATCAGCCTCTGTGATCACGCAGGCGTCGAGTTGGCCATCATCGAGCCGCGCTTTTGGTGCGATTCTTATTCCTCCGCCATAGGTAGGCGTGTTGGCGAAAGCAGCGACCAACGTCGGCCCTGAGCTTCGTTCTGCCCAGTCACCGGACAGCTGCTGCGCCAGAATTTTCATCCGGATCGGAGCGAAACGAAAAAGCACGGGCGCAAGGCTGATGACATAACCGCCACGTGCGCGCAACCAGCGGGGGAGCCGGTTGGCACGCTACGCAACTTCAACATCGAGCCCAACCCCCGCCACACAACAAAAGAGGCGCGGCGTGGATGCCTCGCCGGCACCGGTTTTGCCGAGCGGCGTAATCAAACCGAGATCAATTCTTGGCACGTTTTCATCGCGCGAGACGAAGCTGTGCCATGCCTCCCGAGAATCCTTTACGTTGCGAACATTCTGGGCGCGAGCAAAGTCGTTGCCACTTCCGCAAGGAACCACCAGTACAGGAATCTGCAGCCTGACCAACTCGGGCAAGTGCCGATGTACGGTGCCGTCTCCGCCGAAAATCAGGATCGCGTCAGCATCAGTGGATGAGACTGGCATTCCTCTCAACCAAGTGACATGCGATTCCTTCTGGAACAGCTTAAATTGTTTTTCATAGGAGCCCAGGCCGAAGAGCACGGCAGCGCGCATGCACCGCAAAGACTACCAGAGTGGGCCGACTACTCCAGTTACCTGGCAACTGAATCAGTACGCCTCCTTGAAAGCGGCTGGCCAAAGCCAAAAATGTTATTCCTCCTCCAAAAAATCAATGCCTCATATCCGCTGACGATTCAGGCGGCAACAGGCAATGGCTGGTTCGATCTGCAGCTTACGCAGCAAAGTTTTGGGCCGCTTCCCACCAACGACGGGAGGATATTGGCGGGCAAGGAACGAATTCCAGACGATCCGCTGGCAGACTTGCCGGCGGTTGAGTTCTTAAAATAGTCAGCATCGAAGGGAATGAGTCCCATTTCGTTGCAACCAGTTACCGTTCGCTCCCAAACTCATTGCGCCACCGCCCCTTCTTTGATAGCTTTTTAGAGACCGCAAGATGCTTTCTTTTGGCCACTGTGCCCTGATTTCCCTGCCAGACTTAGCGTCCAGCGCTTGAAGGAGAAGACTCTTGTCACGAATGAACCGCTATCTGTTTACTTCAGAATCCGTAACCGAAGGTCATCCGGATAAAATCGCCGACCAGATTTCCGATGCCATCCTCGATGCCTGCCTCACCGAAGATCCGTCGAGTCGTGTGGCCTGCGAGACCCTTCTCACCACGGGGCTAGCCTTCATCGCCGGTGAAATAACCACCAAGGCTTATGTCGACTTCCCTTCCATCGTTCGAGGCACCGTCAAAGCCGTCGGCTACACCGACGCCACCTACGGTTTCGATTCCGAAACCTGCTCCGTCATTTCATCTATTCATGAGCAGTCTCCCGATATTGCGATGGGCGTCGATCCCGGTGGCGCCGGCGACCAGGGCATGATGTTCGGCTACGCTACCGATGAAAATCCCGAACTGATGCCCACCCCGATTCTCCTTGCCCACAAATTAACCCAGCGCCTATCTGAAGTTCGCAAGAGCGGACAATTGGATTTTCTGCGTCCTGACGGCAAGTCACAGGTCACAGTTGAGTACGATGGAAATCATCGCCCGGTACGCGTTGACGCGGTCGTAGTCTCAACCCAGCACTCCGAACTCATCGATAATAAAAAGCTGCGTGCCGAAGTGCTGCAGCACATCATCCAGCAGGCGATTCCCGCCCACATGCTCGATGCCGATACCAAGTACCACATCAATCCCACCGGACGTTTCGTAGTGGGTGGCCCCATGGGCGATACCGGCCTGACCGGCCGCAAGATCATCGTCGACAGTTACGGCGGTATGGGACGCCACGGCGGCGGCTGCTTCAGCGGCAAGGATCCGACTAAAGTCGATCGCTCTGCCGCCTATGTCGCTCGTTATGTGGCGAAAAACATCGTAGCTGCAGGCCTGGCGAACCGCTGCGAAGTTCAGCTCGCGTACGCCATCGGTGTGTGCGATCCGGTCAGCATCCACGTTGATACATTCGGCACCGCCACAATTGACCCCGCAACCATTCCCGATCTGGTGCGAGCGCATTTCCGCCTGACTCCTAAGGGAATCATTGAGTCATTGAATTTGCGCCGTCCGATTTACAAGAAGACCGCCGCTTACGGCCACTTCGGCCGCAAGGATCCGGACTTCACCTGGGAAGCCACGGATAAATCCGTCAGGCTGGCCAGTGACGCCGGTCTCCGCGAGCCCGTCGCACAGCCCGTAGGAGAGTAGCTGAGATTTCTTGGCTTTCTCGGCGCACTCGGCGGTTAAAAGATTTTGATCTTACTAACGCCACTTGGAGAATCATGTCGACGACTACTACGCAAATGAATTGCGATGTTAAGAATCTCGATCTGGCCGATCAGGGCAAGAAGCGCATCGACTGGGCTAATCAGTCGATGAAAGTCCTACAGATCATTCGCAAGGAATTCATCAAGAACCACCCGCTGCGGGGCATCCGCGTCTCCGCCTGCCTGCACGTCACCGCCGAGACCGCCAACCTGGCTGTTTGCCTGCGCGACGGCGGCGCCGATGTGGTCCTCTGCGCCTCCAACCCACTTTCCACCCAGGACGATGTCGCCGCCAGCCTGGTTCGCGACCAAGGCATCCCCGTCTTCGCCATCAAAGGCGAGGACAACGACACCTACTACAACCACATCATCGCCGCCACCGAGCACCGCCCTCACATCACCATGGACGACGGCGCTGACCTGGTCACGGTCCTCCACACCAAGCGTCAGGATCTGCTCGACGGCGTAATCGGCGGTACCGAAGAAACCACTACTGGCGTGATCAGGCTGCGCGCGATGGCGAAAGAAGGCGTGCTGCGCTACCCCATAGTGGCCGTCAACGACGCGGATACCAAACACTTCTTCGACAATCGCTACGGCACCGGCCAGTCCACCATCGACGGCATCATCCGCGCCACCAACTTCCTGCTCGCCGGCTCGAAGTTCGTCATCGCCGGTTATGGCTGGTGCGGACGCGGTCTCGCCAGCCGCGGCCGCGGCGCCGGCGCGGAAGTCATCGTCACCGAAATCGATCCCACAAAGGCCCTCGAAGCCGTCATGGATGGCTTCCGAGTAATGTCAATGACTGAAGCTGCCAAAATCGGAGACGTCTTCTGCACCGTCACCGGCAACAAAAATGTGCTTGCCCGAGAGCACTTCGAAGTCCTGAAAGACGGCGCGATCATCTCCAACTCCGGACACTTCAACGTCGAAATCGACATTCCGGCGCTTGAAAAGATGTCATCCTCCAAGCGCACCACCCGCAACTTCGTCGAGGAGTACGTCATGCGCGATGGCCGCAAGATCAACCTGCTGGGCGAAGGCCGCCTCATCAATCTCGCCTCCGCCGAAGGTCACCCCGCCTCCGTCATGGACATGAGCTTCGCCGACCAGGCGCTCTCCGTCGAATACATGGTCAAGAATTACAAAACTCTGGAGAAGAAGGTCTACAAAGTTCCCGAAGATCTCGATAAGCGCGTCGCCCGCCTGAAGCTCGAATCCATGGGCATCAAGATCGACCGCCTCACGCCCGAGCAGGAGGAATACCTCGCCGGCTGGTCGGAGGGAACCTAGACTGGATGCGTAGCTTTCGGCCGTGAAGTTCGCACCGCGAGTCCCCTGCCGCCAGAGCCGTGTGAGCGCAAGATGATCCGCTGCGGCAGATCATCCCGCCAACCCTTCTAGTCGCGTCCGCGTCGAGCTCTATCCGCATCCGCCGCAAGGTCGCGCATAAATTCAAAGAACGCGGGAGACTGCCCAATGAACAGTCCCATCGCGGTCAGGAATCTGAGCGCACCCGTGGCCACCCCGCCAGTCTTTGTAGGACGAATCACCGAACACCTCGGGAGTTCGCGGCTGAGGAACGGACACGGTTCCGGCATGATCAGTTTCGTCGTAAAGGTTTCCCCGCCAAAGGGAGGCGCATTCAGGTCTGGGAAGGTCAATCCATTTGTCGGGTCCGTCAGCGGAGGCGCATCGCCCGCCAAATCCGACCATGTCTGAAAGTGCATGGTCTCCGTCGGCCCGATGCTGATCAAAATTCGCAGCACTTCCACACTGGTCGCCCTCTGCGCCATCGACGGATAGAGGCTGTTCCCGCCTTGTTCGATGGTCGGCATATGAAACATCGCGGTATTCACAATCGCCTGGATGTGATCCGTAGGCGTCAGGTCATCATCGGTTCTGGGGATCGCCGTGAACTTGTCTTTCGCCAGGTCAGGAACGGCTTGCGGAAAATTGAAATCCGGGTCCAGGTCCGGATTGTGGTTGCTGCTTCGGTATCGCGTGTACCAACTGGTGTCGAGTGTAAGTTTGGTAAGGTTCGTAAGCCGCGGTTTTTTGCTGGATCCCGTAGCCGTGCTGCCTTCCAAGGTGCGGAACTGGTTCAGATTCACCGCGTCCGCTCCCTTTGACCTCAGATATGCATTGAGAAATTTGAAGTGAGTGATCTCATCATCCGTGTTGTCATGGATGTACTGCGGAAAATCATCGTCAATTGCCGCCAGCTTCGCCGTATACTCCGGATTGCCGCTCCCACCGGGCACTTCGCTGTCTTGCACCCCACCGAGTTCGTTGTACTGTATCCAAAAATCAGCCTCCAGTATTTCCGCCGCTGCCGCGAACCTGAGCAGCGCCGCGTCGCCCCGGGCTAGCCTGCCACGGTGGTCCTCATCCCTGTCCTCCGCCAACAATGATGAGCTGTGCGTGATTAATCCTGTACCGACTGTTGCGGCTCCTGCCGCAGTGAGACCGCCTTTAACAAATGACCGCCGATTGACTGAACTTTTCAAATCATTCACATCGTCTTTCATATTGCACCTCTCCACAGAGGAGCTTGGCCGCGCCAGGGTTGAAGCGTGTCATGATGATGTAAAAGATTTGTTATGAGTTGATGACCTCGCGTGTCTCTGCAGCATTCCCTGTATTGACATGCGCTTCTCCACCGCACACCCTACTCTGGTTTGTCCGCCGGTTCGTCTGTGGCGTGCTCTTTCCCCCCAGCAATCGCCTGGGGACCTCAAATTCAGGAGGCAATATGCCAAACGCGATGTCTCGCCTCGTACTCTTAGCAGTGGTCCTGCTTGCCATCATCCCGCTTCACGCCCAGACCCAAATGCAGATCTACGGCGCCTGGCACTGCGGCAACGACGCCTGCACCTGGAGCACCGTCCGCGACATGACCGACTTCGACACCAAAAACCACTGGCTCATCGACCGCGCCGACGGCTCCGGCCTCCCCTCCGTCAACCTGGTGATACTTAGTTTCGTCAACCCGCTCCGCCTGCTTAACAAGACCAACGACGCCCAGACCGTCAACGGCGTGCCCAAAGGCATGACCTCAAACATCGTGAACTACTTCGCCAGCCGCAACATCCGCGTCATGCTATCCATCGGCGGCATCACCTACACCAAAGATTGGGACACCGCGCTCGACACCAATCCAACGCAACTCGGCATCAACGCCGCCGAACTAGCGCACCAGTTGGGAGTGGGAATTGAAATCGACTACGAAGAAAACAGCAGTCCCCGGCTCTCCGCCCTGCAAACATTCATTACTGGCTACCGCAACTACGTCTACCCCGTCGACGGCAAGGGCACCCAATTCGATCCGACTGGAGCGAATCGCGCTGCGCGCCTTACCATCGACCTCGCCGCCGGCGACCGCTGGCTCATCGATATCTGCCGCCAAGCCACCAGCACCTGGCTCACCAGCACAGCCCCCGTCCTCGACTACGCCAACGCCATGGTTCCCAACAAACAGCCAAACACTTCCGGCGCGGAAACCAACTGGCAGGAGCACATCGATGGCAAGCCGCAATATTCGCCCCCCATTCCACCCCTTGCTCCCGCAAAATTTACCGGCAGCTTGTACATCGTGACCGGCAACCGTCCTGCGCCCGAGTGCACGAATTTCAGTTCTTCGCTCGAAAACAGTACTGGAACTTATGTTCGCACCGTCGTCCCCAACGGCGCCGGCGTCACATCCGGTATGCTGGGATACATGTTCTGGGCCGCCGAGTGCCAAGGCACCCGCACCATTTGCACCACACCTCCCAATACATGTCAGGGGGGAGTAGGAGTAGGCGCAAAGACCTACAACATCCCTATACCAATGCCTCCCCTCCGACAAAACTGAGTGTGCGGGGATTCCGCCCTCCGTGGTTGTCGGTGGGCGGAACCCAGCACCCCGCGTTTGCTCCTCTTCCTCGCTGCGATTATCCTGAGCGGTCCAGTGGCAGTTTGAGGAACGCAAATGCGAGGACTGAGCGGCAAACGTGTGCTGATCACCGGCGGCGCAAGCGGAATTGGCGCGGCCACAGCAAAGCGGTTTCTGGAAGAAGGATCGGCGGTGGTCGTGCTCGACCGCGATGCGCAGGCGCGAGACCACATTCGTCATGAACTCCCGGGCCTTGCCGGAACCGTAGACGCCGACGTCTCAAACCTGAAGCAGGTTCATACAGCGTTCGATGATGCCATTCGCCTTATGGGCGGAGTGGACGTGCTGATCAATAACGCCGGCATCAGCATTCGTCATAACTTCCTCGACATCACTCCCGACGAATGGGACAAGGTGATCGCGGTGAATCTGACCGGCGTGTTCTACATGGCCCAAACCGCCGCAAAACACATGTGGGAGCGCGGCAGCGGCGTGATTCTGCAGACCGCGTCGACAAATGGGATCATGGGATATCCGTATTACGCTGATTACAACGCTACCAAGGCTGGGGTGATCGAACTTACGCGGTCGATGGCGCTGGAACTTGCCCCTAAAGTTCGCGTGTGCGCGGTTGCGCCAGGTTACGTACTGACCCCCATGCAGCGCGCGGAATACACGGACGAGATGCTGGAAGAAGTGAACCGCAAGATCCCTATGCACCGCCACGCCAAGCCCGAGGAGATCGCTGCCTTGTTTGCCTACCTCGCATCCGATGATGCCGCCTTCGTCACGGGCCATGTGTATACGATTGATGGAGCCGAGACCGCTGGCGGCCTTGCCAGCCGTTAGCCGCTGCCCAGCGGGAAACTTTCTCTTTATGGCTTGCGTCTAGATAGGCAGTGGTGTCCGCGCCCGAACCATGGCATAGTTGCGCGGGCGAAGGAGCACGCGTATGAAAGGCAGTTTGGCAGTTGCTTGCATCGTCCTGGTCGTGATGGCCGTAGTGGCTGCACAGGCAGAACAGACTCCTTCTGATCTCAATCCACCGCCGCCCCCAATCCGCCCGCCAGGCCTTGATTGAGATCTTCTTCGGCAAAGCTCCCGACCACGTAAAGAAACACCTCGCCGATATCACCATGAAAGCCATGTCCAAGCTTGACACGGGAACCGGACCGAACTTCCTGAGCGAAATCGAGGCGATTGGCATGCAAGCCCAGTCCGCCGGCGGCAACCTGCAGATCATGGAAACCGGTCCGGTCCTGCTGACCATCGAGCAGCCGCAAACACAGGAAAAATTCGAAGTCACCATCGAAAGGGATGATCTCGTGGGAGACGAAGACCAAATCGAATTATCGTTTCAAATGTCGCGTAACGGTAAGCCGGAGACCCTCCCTTTCCTGCCGCGCCTCACGTTCATGATGAAAATGGAAACCGGCATATGGCGGGTGAGTGATCTCAATCTTTCCGCGCGTATGCCTTTGACGGATCCCGATTTTCTAAAGGACCTCGTCGATCAGATGCAGGAGAAACAACGGGCCTCGAACGAAGCTGGTGCTGCCTATTCGGTGCGCGCGATCGTGGGTGCCGAAACCACCTATCACAACAAGCATCCGGAGCGGCCATTCAGTTGTTCCCTTTCGGAAATGGGCTCGGCTGTCGATAATGAACTCGCACATGGGACGAAGAACGGTTACGTCTTCGCTCTGACCGGGTGTGATGCACTGCACTTCAAAGTAGCCGCTGAGTCCGCAACGCCCGGCTCTGGCCAACGTGCATTTTGTGCGGACGAGAGTGGAGTCATCAAGTTCTCCAGCAACGGCAAGGCGGCGACCTGTCTTAGCAGTGGCCAGCCATACAACGGAAACTCGCGCCTAACCACCGGTTTTTCGGTGGACTGATCAATCACAAGTGACAATTGCGTGCCGCTGCTCCATTGGATTATAATATAACTAACTAGTTAATTAATTACCAAGCCTGTTGCATGAAAGCTGAGATCCCCAGAACGCGCTTTGGCTCCCGGGGACGCCCTGAGGAGAGCCGCGCTGCCATTCTGCAGGCCGCTATCCGCGAATTCTCGCGCGAGGGTGTCGCCGGCGCGCGCACTGATGCCATCGCTCGTGCCGCGCGCGTCAATAAAGCTCTGCTCTATTACTACTTTAAGGACAAAGAGGCTCTCTACGGGGCGGTGCTCGACGAGGTTTTCGGCGGACTGACCGCAACGGTCATGAACGTCCTCTCACGGGATCTTCCTCCCCGGAAAAAAATTCTGGCATACGCGGGGGCACACTTTGATTACGTGGCCAGTCATCCTTCCTACCCGCGAATTGTTCAGAGCGAAATGATGCGCGCTAGCCGTGGCAGCGGTGCGCAACTGGAGCGGGTAGCAAACCAGTATTTTCGTCCGCTGTTCGGCAAAATCTCGGAATTGTTGAAAGCGGGACAGGTTACCGGTGAGTTCCGGCACGTTGACCCTCTGCAATTTATTCCCACCATGATTGCAGTGATTGTTTTTTATTTCACCAATGCACCGGTGATGCGGGTGATGACCGGAACCGATCCTTTGGCGCCAGAGCGCGTGGCGCAGCGTCGCGCGGCTGTGCTGGATTTCATCTCTGCTGCGCTGTTCCGGCAGGCCGATGGAACTGAAGGAGAAAGCGAATGAGCACTCGAAACAAGTTTCTGATAATTCTCGCAGTCATTTTCTCGATTGCTCTGGGCTACTACTTCTTTTCGACACCTCGATCACGGGATCTGGTGCTGATCGGAACCGTAGATTCGAATCAGGTGATCGTCAGTCCCCAAGTACAAGGCCGCATCTACAAGCTTCTGGTGGATGAAGGAACGCAAGTAAAACAGGGAGATCTGGTCGCGGTGCTCGATCCTTCTGAACTCGAAGCCCAAGCGCGCGGGGCGGCTGCAACCATCGACAGCCTGCGGTCGCAAGTCGCTGCCACTCGTGCCACCGAGGAAGCAACCGCCGGTTCGACTTCCAGCGGCGTGGCCAATGCGCAGGCACGGCTGGAATCGACGCGTGCTCAACTGACCCAGGCGGAAGCAACCTTGCAGCGAACCGAGAGCGACAGCCGGCGAATGATTGAGCTCGCAAAACAGGGCGTGGCTTCCGAGCAGGAGCGGGTGCAGGCGGAGAGCAACTTGAAGGCGCAGCAGGCCACAGTGCAGGCGTTGCAGAAACAGGTGAGTGCGGCAGAGGCAGAGTTAAATACTGCAATCGCGAATACCCACCAGGCGCACGCCGCCCAGAGCACAGTGGCCTCCACACGCAGTCAGCTGGCGAATGCCGAAGCCATGCTCAAGCAGGCGGAAGTACGTTTGGGCTACACGAAAATCTATGCGCCTGTAACCGGAACGGTTTCCGTTCGGGCGGCGCGCGAAGGCGAGGTACTTAATCCCGGCCAGCCGATCGTCACAATCGTTGAGCTGAGCGACACCTGGGTGCGAGCCGCGATTCCTGAGACTCAGACTGACCACATTGGGCTGGGAGACACGTTGCGCATTCGTTTGCCGGGAGGCACGATCACTTCCGGCAAAGTGTTTTTCAAATCCGCCGAGGCAGATTTCGCTACCCAGCGCGACGTGAGCCGGCGCAAGCGTGACATCAAGACCATTGTCCTCAAGGTTCGTCTGGACAACCCAAAGGGCGCCTATGTTCCCGGCATGACGGCAGAAGTGCTGGTCTCGCCCGCGCAGCTCAAAGGAACGGCAGGGAACGTGAGCGCGGAAGCAAAGCAGAATCGATGATTGCAGATTTCAAAGCGAACGGCGGGGCTGTACCGGAGTCTTCCGGCGATGGGTACACCCGAGCCGCACCGAATGCGATCGAGGTGGAACACATCGTCAAAAAATATGGCGATTTCACCGCAGTGGATGACGTTTCATTCGCCGTGAAGGAAGAAGAAATCTTCGGGCTGCTAGGTCCGAACGGAGCGGGCAAGTCGACTCTGATCCGCATGATGACCACACTGATCCCGATCACGGCGGGCACCGCTCGCATTGCCGGACACGACGTGCAGAAAGAAGCTGATGCCGCCCGGCGCACCATCGGCGTGATTCCGCAGGCCCTCACCAGCGATCTTGACCTGACCGTCGAGGAGAACCTCAACATCTACGCCAAGCTGTACGACGTTCCCGCGAAAACGCGCAGAGCAGCGATTGAAGAGTTGCTGGAGACCGTCGATCTGACAAAATGGCGGAACGCGCAAACCAAGACGCTTTCCGGAGGCATGCGGCGGCGGCTGGAGATCGCGCGCGGCCTGGTCCACAGTCCTCGCATTTTCTTTCTCGATGAGCCGACCACCGGCCTCGATCCTGTGTCCCGCGTTGCCGTGTGGGAGATGCTGACCAAGATCAAGAGTAACCGGCAACTCACAATCCTGATCACCACACACTACATGGACGAAGCAGACCGTCTATGTGACCGCATCGCCATCGTAGATCACGGAAAACTGGTGGCGCTGGACACTCCGGCTGCGCTGAAGGCCAGCGTGCCCGGCTCGAACGTGATCGAGGCGCAGTTTCAGAATGCTCCGCAGGACTGGGAGCAGCGCTTGCGCGGGCTCAGTAACGTGACCTCGGTGAAGCACGAAGGCGCGGGAATGTTCCGGATTCTTACCGGCAACGGCTCGCGGACCACTACCGAACTGGTCGAAATGGCGGTGCAGAACGGCGTGGATGTGAAGTCGCTCTCCGTTCAGAACACAACTTTGGATGACGTTTTTGTCCACTACACCGGGCGGCAGCTACGCGACGAACTGGTGAAGGCCTATGGCTTCACCATGCCGTCCCGGCCGGGAATGCAGCCATGAATCGAATAATGGCGATTGTTGAACGCGAGATGCGCAAGTTTTTCCGATCTCCGGCGCTGATGATGGCGTCCATGATCTTCCCGCTGGTGCAACTGATCGTGCTGGGAAATGCCTTCGGTGGAAAAATCAAAGACGCGAAACTGGGACTGGTCGACCAGGACGGCGGCACGCAGGCGCTGAAAATCCGCCAGGCGTTCGACTCGGTGCGTGCCAACATGCGGACATTCCTGCCCGTGTACTACACCAATGACAAGCAGGCGATGGAAGACGTGCGCAACGGCAAGATTCAGGGCGCCGTGATTATTCCTCCGCAGTATTCGAGGCGGGTGTACGAACAGGACCAGCCACGCATCGCGCTGGTGGTGGATAACACCGACAACTTCATGAGCTCGACTCTTGAGGGAGAGCTTGCCGACATTACGAACGCGCTCAATCAACCGAACGTTGAGCCTCGCGTGCTGCAGCAGACTGTGCTGCAGATCGTGGAACTTTATCCCTACATTGAGTACATGAAATATCTGCTACCCGGCTCGATCGCGCTGGCCATGTTTGTGTCGGTAATGATCGGCGGAGGAATGCTGTACATTGACGACAAAGCACGTGGCGTACACGAGGGCTATCTGGTCACCCCGATCACCAAGACTGAACTGGTCTTCGGGCTGAACACAGCTGGGGCTATCAAAGCCGTACTGACCGGAGTGGTGATTACGATTATTGGTTCATTGTTATCGGGCGTCAGTACACTTCTCAATCCATTCACCATGCTCGGTCTGCTGATCATGATCCTGCTGACCTCGATCGCCTTCAACACGATGATGTTTCTGCTGATGGTGAGAGTAGAGGATCCGCTCGTGCCGCGAGCGATCTTCGGAATTCTGAACACGCTGCTGTTTTTCCCCAGCGGTTCGATCTATCCCATTCAGGCGTTTCCGTTCTGGCTGCGCGCCATCGCGAAGATAGATCCGTTCACCTACGCGATCCACGGATTCAAGGCGTTACTGCTGAAAGAGGCGGGATTCTCAGCGATTGTGCCGGACATGATTTATCTCTCACTGTTCGCGGGCATTACTTTGAGCATCGCCACGCCGCTGTTCAAGAGGACGCTGTAGCGATGTTGGCGAGCCGGGTGTGTGTCAGGCTGCCGTGCCAGCAAATCCTTGCAATGCGTCTGCCCTGTTCGGATAACCGGGAGATGCTGGCTAAGGTGGTAGACGAACTCTGCGGAATCTAAAATGTAAGTTTCTGTTCTTGCTTTATTCAGGGAATCTCTTGAATGAAAAGCACGCAAATAGAGAGACGAAGAGGAAACAGTAACTCTCCGAACAAAGCATGCTGAATTATTTCGGTAAACTAATGCGACGTTTGAGATCTTCGAAACGATTGTCGGTACGTAGGCTGTCGTAATCGGGATCGAGATCTAGGTCCAGCAAACCCGGAGCACGTTCGTCGTAGGCTTTTTCCAGCCATTCAAAAGCCTTGTCCTTCTCGTCGAGAACTGCATAATTGGTCGCAAAAGCGATTGGCGGAATATAGTCCTGCTTGCTTGCTTCCGTTAGGATGTGTATCTGTTCGCGTATTGCGAATTCCTTCGCCGCTGAGAAGCCAGAAGATGCATACTTTGACGGCAGTGCTGCTGCTAGATCATTTGCACCTTGCAGTGCCAGGCCTTGTTGAAGTTCCTTGATCGCATCCGATTCTTTCTGCGTTCTGGAATAGATGTTATACAGGCCAAGATGCGGCCCGGGCAGATCAGGATTGCTTCGGTTCAGCTGACGATATTCTTCCTCAGCTGCGGCGTAATTGCGTGCATAGTAATGCAGCAGCGCAACACTAGACTTCCAGCTAGGCGCAAGCGGATCGAGCGCCTCAGCACGCTTTGCTGCTTTCAAAGCCTCATCGAAGCGATGCATCGTTCTGAGATACATGGAATAGGAAAAATAGGTAGTGGGGTCGTTGGGATCGAGTTCGATAGCACGCTGTATCTCACTCTCTGCGCCCGTCCAGTCCCACTTATAAATCAACTTCACTATGGCAAGCTCACGGTGCACTGCGCCCAGGTTTGGCTCCAATTGTGCCGCACGCAGCGCGGCCGCCTCCATTTTCGGCCAACCTTCCCTAGGAGATATCTCGCCAGAGTACGTCATGAAACCGTAATACTCTGAGAGGCCTGCATAGGCAAGCGCGTAGTTCGGATCTGCATCGATGGCTTGCTCATAATACTGCCGACTTTTTGTTAGGTCCTCTGGTGTGTCCTTCAATTGGTAATGGCGGCCCTTCAGGTAGAGTTGGTAGGCCTCGGGGTTATCGGTATATTTTTTCGCGATTCGCTGCCTTTGCTCATTGGTGAGCTTTAGGCGCAACATGTCTGCAATCTGACGCGAGATTTCCGCCTGCACAGCGGCGATGTCGGCGAGATTGCGATTGTACTGTTCTCCCCATATATGATGGTTGTCACGCGTATCTGACAGCTCGACGCTGATTATCAGATTACTTCCTTTCTCCGCATATTTGCCGGTCAGAACGGCTCTTACCTGGAGTTCACGGCCAAGCGTTTGGGGATCGACTTCTCTGCCTCTGTACCGGACGACGGAACTTCCGGCAATCACTTTCAAATTGGGTAATTGTGAAATGCTGTTAATGAGCGCATCAGTTATTCCGTCGCTCAAGTATTCAGTTTCCGAACTCCCACTAATATTTGTGAGTGGCAAAATGGCGATGGAGTCCACTGTCGCGCGGCGGAGAGAGAGATAGGAAGCGGCATATGTTAGGCACGCCAATAAGATTGCAAACGCAAGGGCTCGCCAGATTGTTCGCTGCATCGCGAATCGTGATGACCGGCGTATGGCACCCGGAACCGGAAGGGTGGAGGTGGACACTCGCCGCAGGTCCGCGAGCATCTCCTTGGCAGACTGATAGCGGCAAGTCGGGTCCCTTTCCAGCGATTTGAGAATGACGTATTCGAGACCCGCCGACACAGTCGGATTGAGCGATGTCGGACGCGCCGGAGATTTATTGAGGATGCTGTCGATCATCAAGGCTGTATTGCTTTCCGGAAAAGGACGCTGCCCAGTCGTCATTTCGTACAGCACGCAACCGACGGCGTACGTATCGGTCCGTTCATCTGAGGGACTACCTCGTAACTGTTCCGGTGACATGTAGGCCAAGGTTCCGGCGATGCCGTGATCCTTCGTAATGCTCATGGTGACGGAAGCGGCATCAGTGCGCTTAAGGAATTTGGCCAGACCAAAATCGAGTATTTTGACGCGCCCATCCGGTGTGATTCGCAGATTAGAAGGCTTGATATCGCAGTGAATCACACCTTGCTCATGTGCGGCGACTAGCCCTTCTAATAACTGAATCACGAGTTTCAGGGCTTCGTCCTCAGGCACAGGACCGGCCACCAATTTTTGTTCCAGCGTCATGCCCAGCACCAACTCCATCACTAGAAAATCGGTGCCATCGACAGTGTCAAAGTCGTGCACGACCGCAATATTCGGATGAGTCAAGCGAGAAAGGGCCAATGCTTCCTTGCGAAAGCGACTCCGCGAAGCCTGATCCATGAGACTGCCGGGCGGCAACACCTTCACGGCAACGTCGCGGTCGAGGCGCTGGTCACGAGCGCGGTAGACGACGCCCATACCTCCGGCGCCAATTTGCTCTGCGATTCGGTAACGGCCAAGACTCAATTCGGTCATGGTCACACCCTGCTACCCACGCCACCCTGAATTAGTACATCAGGTACCGAAACAATTTGCCTCATTTCTGCTCATTTTCAGGGTAGTTGCACGAAACAAGCAGAGCCCGTGCTGGCCGATTTGGAAGCAGCACTTTAATCGTAGTGCCTGTTTTTTCAGCGGAGATGTTAGGTCCACGTTGACCCGACGGTCAACACAATTGCCTGAGGCCCGGCTCGATCGACCTTGACCGCCGGAGATTCTGGGTGTAAGTTTCCCCTGTCCGGCGCTATTTGTGCGGTCGGGAATAGTTCGTCCAGAGAAATGATCTAAATGCCTGCTGGCTGCAGTCTTCCCGATTGCCCGAGGAGGACAACATGAGACGCCTGCTAGGAGTACTTTTCTGCTGCTGCCTATTTCTGCTGTTGTCGGTAACCCAACTCATGGGCTGCGGCGATAAGGTGCTGGCTCTCGGACGCGCAGTAAGGCTCAGGTATGCTTCCAATCATTCAGCCTCTATTTTGCTATATCTGCGCCCGGGTTCATCCACTGCGGCTGCAATGTCGTCCGACGTCTCACTGCAATCTGCGTTGAAGAAGTCGAGCCAAGTTCTGAGAATTGTTAATGATTCCTCTCAGCTCGATGAAGCACTGAACCGGGGAAAATTCGATCTACTTGTGGCGGATGCAGCGGATGCTGCTGCTATCGAACAACAACTGCAAGCGATGGCTGCGCACACCGTCGTTGTGCCTGTCACATCTCAGCTAAACAAAGTAGAGGCTTCGGCAATGGCGAAACATTTCCATGTCGTACTCAAGACTCCCAGCAAAATGGATACTTATTTCATGGCGCTCGATGAAGCAATGGAGATGAAAGCCAAGCGAGATGAGGTCAAGGTTGTGGCGAAGAAGTAGAGCTGCTTATCATTCCAATGCGTTGGGTGCGAGTGCCTAGGCCGTGCCCGTTCTTCTCTGCTGTGGCATTTTGTCTCATCGGCACCCCTGCTTCCCTCGTGGCGCAAGCCTGGTTACCACAAAAAGGGGATGGCTCCGTTTCTTTTGGGGTTCAGACAGTTTCCGTTCTGGGCCATTTCGGACCAGACGGGACTAAACTCCCACTAGGGAAAAGTCGCGCTACTAACCTTTGGTACGGGTTGAGCTACAGCTTTACGGACAGGTTCACCGCCGAAGTTTCCCTGCCTTTGGTCATCACGAAATTTACCGGAAACCGAGCTGACCTAACGTTTGGCCTCCCGTTTGTCGTTCCCGCCCCGATTGACGATGGCAGCTCGCATTCGACGTTTCAGGATTTCCATATCGACCTGCGCTATAACGTGCTTCGGGACTCAAGGCGTCGCGGTTTACGGGATCTCGCGGTAACGCCGTTTTTCTCGTTCATCGTTCCCAGCCATTCCTATGCCTACCTCGGGGAATCGGCATTTGGTCGCGATCTGCGCGAATACGTGCTGGGTGTAAGCCTTGGCCGCTTACTTTCGCCGTTCTTGCGGAAAGCCTACGTTCAAGGCCAATACTCATATGCTTTTGTCCAGAGGGCTAACAATATTCCGTTGAACCATAGCAATCTCGATATCGAGCTGGGTTACTTCCTGCCGCACTCGTTCTCCGTGCGTGGATTCGGCAGCTGGTTGCATACGCATGGCGGAATTTCGATCGTTGAGGTTCTGGCCAACCCGCAGCTGATTCCAATCCATGACAGGCTCTTGCAACAGAATTTTTGGCATCTCGGAATGGGTGCGGGCTATTCCCTCACTAGATCGCTGGATCTTTCTTTCAATTATGTGACTTTCTTGACCGGATCGAACGCACACTACGGACGAGTAGTTACCGTGGGGACACTTTGGAATTTCAGTACTCGTCGCCTGAACACATCCTCAAAATCCAAAGCAATATTTCCCGTTCCGTCTCCGAACACCATAGAGGCATCGCGCACCTTGCAACCGTAATCGCCC
>QIAA01000291.1:569-3211 GCA_003224905.1 Acidobacteriota bacterium | reverse complement strand
TGCTGCCATACCGAAGACTTCTAGCGGACCGACAAAATCAAGCTCCTCGACTTCGTCGAAGACCAGAATTCCGATCGTCTTCATAGCCCTCAGTAAAGTGCAAGGTGCATCGCTCACAGTTCGAGTGCGCCTTGCAGATACAAGCGTGCCTTGCCCGCGATTTTCACTCGAGTGCCAGCGAAGCAGAAGCCAGTCGAACGCGTGGCGCCCGTATAGCGTCTAGGAGAATCTCGTGCGGGCACAACCAGAGTTGGTGAAAAGCGATGTTAAGTAAACGGAAATTATGTTAAGTAAACGGAAATTAAAGTGCTGGCGGAGAGGGAGGGATTCGAACCCTCGATACAGGTTTTAGCCCGTATAACGGTTTAGCAAACCGCCGCCTTCAGCCTCTCGGCCACCTCTCCGCGACGTGTTTTCAGTAGTTTAGCACAGTCGGCTAATTTGCCTGCTGCACGATTGCTGCACTCTGCTTCAGCGTGTCCAAAGTTGTTTCCAAGGTCTTCATCGCGGCGAGGACCGCCGGATCAAACGCCTTGATGTAGCGATCTTTGGTTACGTGCGGCTTCGCATGACGCAGGATGCGTTGGACAATCTTTTCATTCGCACCCAGCTCATACAAATTCGACGCAATGCCACGCCGGAACCCATGCCAGCCATACCAGTCCATGCCAATCGTTTCCACCACTGGACGGATGACTCGCTGGGCCAGCTTGTCGAAGTCTATCATCCCGTCACCCGCGTGAAATATCATGCCGGTTTTGGGATTACCCATCGAACTGCGATATGCATTCAAGATGTCGGCTAACTGCCGAATCACGGGAACGGGCGCCGCGCTGGCCCGCGTCTTCGGTCGGTTCACCACGTTCTTCCAAATCGACCGATTGACGTTAAGCGCGACGCCTGTGTAGTCCGGCCATTCCACCCCTCGCAACTCGCCTTCGCGGAGTCCCGTGTAGGACGCCGTTGCAACGACTGCTTTGGGCAGCAAAGGCAGGGCTTCCAAGATTCGACAAATTTGCGCCAAGTTGTACCCGTAGGTCTCTCCCGGCTCGCGTGCGTTACTTGGGATACGGGTATCCTGGATCGGATTTGCACCGTCGAACGCGCCTTCATTCTTCGCGTGGGTAAAAATGCCGCTGAGCACGCTCTTGATGTGCTGAAGCGTGGTCTTGCTCAGGTCATTCTCCTCAGCGATGGCCCTCAGCATCTTGCTGGCGTGGACCGTCCTGAATTCACGCACGCGAATATCTCCGACACGGTCGCAGATGTGATTGTTCCAGATTTCCCGATAACCTTTCTTCGTTGATGCCCGTGTCTCACTTTCGATAAACGGCAGGTAGATGCTCTCGACGAACTTTTTCAGGGTCAGGTTGGTTTCAGGCGTGAACTTCGCAGCATTCAGCCGTTGCATGAATTCTGTGAACAACGGTCTGATGTCGCACTCGCGTCGGTAATCGTTCACGCTGCCCAATCTCCTGGCCCTCTGTTTGAGTTTGATCGAGCCATCCTCCTGTCGAACGCGCTCACGGTAACGCCCCAAAGCTCAGCCCACAAGAACACTTCAGTGATCATTTTGGGTTGGTCAGCGACTTCCTGAGCGAATGCTGGAGCAAGCTGCGGTCACAGAACCGCGTATCGGTGTTGCAGGACCGCGTGTATTGGTGTGGGGCGCTCAGTGGCCGCGACATTGAAGCCGCAAACAAGACCGTCAACGGCCTCGTGAAACTGCTATTCCCGGACCCAGCGATGGCGATTCCAGACGAAGACCTGGAGTGGATTGTCCGCTTGGCCCTCGAATCGCGCCGCCGAGTTAAGGAGCAGCAAAAGCGCATCTTCAAGAGCGAGTTCCGCAATACGCACTTCAGCTACACGTTCGGAGCCGAAGGTGTGGAACAGTTCGTTTCTACCCCAGAACTGCACAGTGACGAGGCAATCGAAAGCGATCCGTTACCGCCTGGGCAGGTCTGGGCCGTCAGTCCCGGCGGCGAGGCGGGGCCGGGGCTGTTTCGGATCGAAGTGACCTCCGGGCCTGGTTCGGGCGTAAAGATCCTGAACCAGCCGACCCCGCCGCCCTTCCGAGAGAGCGTCCGCGTGGGTGAGCAAAACCTCTATACACGCGCAAAGGAATTGGTTGGAGACCGTAATCCGCGCGAGCACGAGTTTTCGATTCAAATGCGAGCCATGGATGCTGACAAGAGCGGCACTGGATTGGGACTGCCGGTGTTAGTTGCGTTGTGTGGCTCCTTACTTGGTCGGAATACGCGAGGCGGCACAGTCGTCGTCGGAGCGCTGAACCTGGGCGGATCGGTTGAGCTGCTTCCGAACGCCGTCCGCATAGCGGAACTTGCGGTTGACAAGCAGGCGCAGACGTTGCTCGTTCCGGTCGCCGCCCGAAAGCAGCTGAACGATCTAGCGGACGAGCTTTGGACGAAGATCAGTATCGAGTTCTACAAAGACGCCGCTGATGCAGTGTTTAAGGCATTGGTCGAGTGACTTCAAATGACGACCAGCAAAATGACGCGGAACATGCTGTTTATCAGCCACGCCAATCCAGAGGACAACGACTTCACTCGCTGGCTGGCGTTGCAATTGGCAAAGGACGGCCATCCGATCTGGTGCGATTTGACCGAGTTGCTTGGGGG
>QIAA01000291.1:0-480 GCA_003224905.1 Acidobacteriota bacterium | reverse complement strand
TCCTGTATGTACTGTCGCGGACTTCCAATCACAAAAAGGGTTCACGGGACGAATTACAGACCGCGTTTAACGTTGCCCGCGACGAAAATCTGCCCGATTTCGTCATACCTATACACATTGATGACCTACCGCATCGCGAGATTAATGTTCAGCTCGCGAGCATCACGGCAATTTCTTTCGAGAAAAGTTGGGCTGGTGGGTATAACCAACTCTTACAAGTGCTTGAGCGGTCTGGTGTAGCAAGGAGTCCGCGTTTTACCCCGTCCGCAATGACCGCGTGGTGGCGAGCCCAGTTCAGCGCCAGCCGCGGAATACGCCAGGAGCCAAACATCTGCACATCGAATTGGCTGGCCATTTCATCCATGCCGCCCTGCCTACACCTGCACACGCTCACCCGCAACAGGACTGGGTTGATGGAGCTGAGCACTCCGCCGCCTCACGCCGCCTTCATGGACGGCATTGACCTCGTGACATTCGCGC
>QIAA01000290.1 GCA_003224905.1 Acidobacteriota bacterium | reverse complement strand
CACGGCGATGACGGAGAGATATCCGATGGACGTCGGCCAGGACGGCATGGCTCCGCACGTGATGCGCCTGAACGTCGCCAATCTCTACGACTACCTGACCGGTACGGGCATTCACAAACACAGCTAAGTAATTTTCGATTTTCGATTGCCGATTTTAGATTTCTGATTGTGTTCCCGTCCTTTCCCTCTCCCGCTGGGAGGGGGTTAGGGTGAGGGCAAACAGATGAACAAGAAAGTTTACTGGGGGGCTCTTTGCGCTATGCTCTTGGCTCTTAGATTTCCAGCCGAGGCGCAGCAGCCAACGAAAATCCCCCGGATAGGATACCTAGCTGCTATCTCCCTTTCCACTCTCGCGGCCCGCACCGAGGCATTCCGGCAGGGCCTGCGCGAGCTTGGGTACGTCGAGGGAAAAAACATTGTCATTGAGTGGCGATCTGCGGAAGGAAAGGCTGATCGCCTCCCCGCGCTCGCGGCCGAGCTAGTGCGCCTCAAGGTAGACATCATCGTCACGGCTGGTCCGCCATTAACCCGCGCCGCCAAGGAAGCAACTACGACGATTCCCATTGTCATGGCGCAGGATCCCGATCCTGTTGGTAATGGCTTCGTCGCCAGCCTTGCGCGACCTGGCGGGAACATCACTGGATTGGCCACGCTTGCCCCGGAGTTGAGCGGAAAACAACTGGAGCTTCTGAAGGAGGTAGTTCCTAAGCTCTCCCGCGTGGCCGTCCTCGGGACTTCGACCCAACCGGGCAACGCACAAGCGTTAAGAGAAGTGGAACTCGCCGCAGGGGCATTCGGGGTGAAGCTTCAATACCTAGACGTACTAGCTACAAAGGATATCGAGACTGCATTCCGAGCCGCGAGCACGAGGCGTGCTGACGCAGTCCTCGTGTTGGCGAGCACCGTCGCCGCTTCTCACCGAACAGAGATCGCAGAACTCGCGATAAAGAGCCACCTTCCGGCGATATACTACAGGTCAGAATTTGTCGAAGACGGGGGGCTTATGAGCTACGGCGCAAGCTTTACCGATATGGACCGGCGCGCCGCTACGTATGTGGACAAGATTCTAAAAGGCGCCAAGCCCGCGGACTTGCCGGTGGAGCAGCCAAAGAAGTTCGAATTGGTCATTAATCTTAAAACCGCGAAGCAGATTGGGCTCACGATTCCGCCGAACGTTTTGGCCAGAGCAGATAGAGTCATCCGATGATCTCTCGATTTAAAATGCAATATCAAAAATCCAAAACGGAGAGACGGGTGCACAAGGTGATCAGATGAAACAATTTGGATTTTCGATTGGAGGAAAGACCATGACTAAAAAAGATCAGCGTCTTCCTGCTGGCAACTATTCTTCTGGCCGCTGTTCCCTTAGCTGAGCCGCAGCAGCCGAAGGTCTACCGTGTCGGTGTTCTCGTCCCAAGCGCGCTCGGGTCCGAGATAGTTGACGGGCTTCGGGCCGGACTAAAGG
>QIAA01000292.1 GCA_003224905.1 Acidobacteriota bacterium | reverse complement strand
CGGCCAGTTCGACAAAGACAGAGAACTGTGGATGCCGATTGCTGATATAAGCCGGGGCTCCGCCACCGGCCGTGAGTGCCACGCCATAAAGGATTCAATTGATTGTTTTGGGACCAAGCTTGAGGCTGAAACTTTCGCAATTGAAATAGCTAAGGCGTGGGTTGATGCACGTTTCAAGGCTGCTTAGCGATGAGATCCGAGCGACGCGGTGGAGTCAAAGGAAGCGGCAGCGGATTACGCTAGAAGAGTCCTTCCTTTTCTAACTTCTTTGCAATCCGTTCGTCGATGATATCCTCGACTTTCAGGCGGCGGATTTGCTCGTTACTTCTGCCGAGGATGCGGATCACGTTGCGCAATCCGTCTACGTTGGCGTAAATCCGCCGATCGTAAAGAACCTTCATCATTTCATAGCCTGTCTCGGCATCCTCTGCCTTGCTCAGGCGCAGCCACCGTACCAAGCTCTTGATGACTGCGCTCTTGTTCTCTGGATTATTGATAAATCTTATCGTCTCGACCATTGCCCTGAGGGAACGTTCCACGGTTTCAGGCGAGCGATCGACAAAGCTTCGCCGCGTCATCATTCCCAGACCCTGGAAGGGGATGCCTAGCTTGAGAAGATCGGCCAGGACGCGAAACCCTTGCCGCTCCAACTGAGCGCCAAACGTATAGCCAAGATACGCGCCGTCGATAATCCCTCCGGTCGCGAGCGCTTGGGCGATAACCGACTGATCGCCGATGATCCGAAATTGAATGTTGTCCCGCTCCGGATTGAGTCCCCAATGATCGAAAGCCAACATGGTGAACATCCACACACCCCCGCCGATGCTTTGCACACCGATCTTTTTACCTTTGAGATCGGCTGGAGTCTTGATATTGGGCGCAACCACGAAGGTGCCATCCAACTTATTGATAAGCCCGGCAACGAACACCAAATCGAGCCCACCGGCCATAGCCCCAATGGATGCGCCGGTCGCCGAGCCGCCGTGAAATTGGGTCTCGCCAGCCGCGAGGGCCGACAATCCGACCGCGCCGCTGCGGACACCGACGACCTCGGCGTCGAGTCCGTGCTTCTGGAAAATCCCCGCATCTTTAGCGACAAAGAGCACGCCGCTCCGCTCGTTCAGGCCACCGAAAGTAAAAACTGCTTTGTGCGCAGCTGCTGAAGCCGCAAAGAGCGAAACGGGACAAGTGACCGTTAGAAAAATGAAGAAAAACACCGTTGCGTTAGATAAACGAACTCTCATGTTGTCTCCTTCTCATGTAAGTTCTTCGAGCAGTGCCTTTGCCGCCTTCAAATCGGCTGTATCAAAACCCTCAGTAAACCAGCCGTAGATATCTGTGAGCAATTGTCGTGCTTCGGGCATCTTACCTTGCCTTTGCCACAGGCGACTCAAACTCATTGCCGCCCGAAGCTCCAACGACCTGGCCTTCTGGCTTCGGGCAACGTCAAGGCCCTTTTGGAAACAGCATTCGGCTTCTACTTCATCGCGGACGGCGTGCTTAAGCAGTAATTCCCCCTTGACTCTGTTCAGCTCCGCTTCGTAGTAACGTTCTCCCGTTTCGTGCACTCGAGCCAGTTCTTCGATAACCATCGCAACCCCCTCCTCCATTTGTCCCTCTTTCCTGCAGGCCTCGGCCAGCAGGGCAACGTAATGCGGCCGCTCCCGGAGCGTCGCTGCGCCGCCATGCCGCATCTGCAGAATTCCCTCCCGTCCTTTTCCCTGCTCGGCCAGGAGCCATCCCTGTAGAATTCTTCCTTGCACCACCCAACGCGTAAGTCCCTGCTCGGTCGCCAGTGTAATAGTTGTTTCAACGCGCTCCTGGACGGCTTGTCTCTCTCCACGGTGTTGATGCACCCAGGCGGAGGCGTAAAGGGCAAAAGACAAAGTTGATGGCTGAGACAGCTTTTGGGCCAAAGCTAGCGCGTCCTTGCTTCTTTGCAAGGCCTGGTCTGGGTAGCCAAGCAGCCAAAGCATCTGAGACGCATGTCTCAGGCCACATACTCCAGGATCATGGCCGCCATATAGAGAAGCATGTTGCGCGTGCTGCTGGGGATCGTAAATCGCAATACCTTGCTGATAATGATCCTGAGCGAGCGTGAATTCGCCGAGACTGAACAAGGTGGCCCACAACGTATGGTGGGCTTCCAGTAGAAGTTGGGGATCTTGTGCACGCTTTGCGAGGTCAAGGAGCTGTTCTCCCAGCTCCCGCGCGACTTGCGTTCCACCGCGGTAATTGTGGACCCGGGATAGACCCCACAACACCGGGAAAAGCTGAACCGTATCTCCCAGCCGCTCGCACGTCCCTCGGGCCTCAGTATAGGTCTGTACTACTTCCGGTGCGGCAAAACCCTTCATGGCAATCAAAGCGGGACCGAGATTGACTCGAATGTCGATGGTCTGCTCAAGTGTCTTTGGTTGAGAGCCTCCAGCGCCTGTTGAAAGTATGCCACTCCCTCTGTAAACGCAGAGCGTGCGGCTGCCTTGGCGCCGGCTTGCAGGAGGTAAGTCGCGGCCTTCTCCCATAGCTCGCTCCGTGAGGCATGGTGGGCGAGCATCTCAACGTGCTCGCTCAGCCGATCAGGATAGAGCCGTTCGATAGCCTCGACAATTCGAACATGGAGGACACGGCGCCGCTCTTGTAGAACGCTGCCGTAACTAACTTCATGGGTAAGCGCGTGCTTGAAGGTGTACTCGATCTCCGGAAAGAGACTTGTCTCGTAGAGAAACTCCGCCGACTGAAGCTGCGTGAGTCCGTGGCGAAGTTCCTCCTCAGACTCATCCG